>JAKBAA010000152.1 GCA_021809425.1 Actinomycetes bacterium
TCCGGCCCCGGCCCCGGCCCCGGTCACCAGTCGGGCAGGCCGACGCCGGTGGTGGTGGCCTCGGCGTACAGCCGCCGGGGGATCCGCCCGGCACCACGGGCGAGGCGGCCGGCTCGCACGGCGTGGGCCATGGCCTCGGCCATCTGACCAGGATGGCGAGCCCGGGTGACGGCCGAGGCCAGCAGGACGGCGTCGCAGCCCAGCTCCATGGCGATGGCGGCGTCCGAGGCGGTGCCGATGCCGGCGTCGAGCACGACCGGTACGTCGACCTGCTCCCGGATGATGGCCAGGTTGTACGGGTTGCGCACCCCCATGCCGCTGCCGATGGGGGCGCCCAGGGGCATCACCGCCGCGCAGCCCACCTCGGCAAGCCGGCGGGCCACCACCGGGTCGTCGCTCGTGTAGGCGAACACCTGGAACCCCTGCCCCACCAGCTGCTCGGCCGCATCCAGCAGCTCGACCGGGTCGGGCAGCAGGGTTCGGTCGTCGGCCACCACCTCCAGCTTGACCCAGTCGGTGGCGAACGCCTCCCGGCAGGCCTTGGCGGTGCGGACGGCGTCCCGGGCGGTGGCGCACCCGGCCGTGTTGGGCAGCACCCGAACCCCGGTCTTGTCGCACACGTCCAGCACCGACCCCTCCACCCCGGGCACCACCCGGCGAAGGGCCACCGTCACGAGGGCGGTCCCCGACCGCACGATGGCCTCCTCGAGCGCCGCCATGCTCGGGGCCCCGCCCGTCCCGAGGATCAGCCGGGAGGACAGCCGGGTGCCGGCCACCTCGAAGCCGCCGTCCCCTTCCCCGCCGTGCTCCCCGTCCAGCCGGTCGCCGTCCATCCCCGTCATCCTCCCTGGGCGGCCCGCAGCACCTCGACCCGGTCACCCTGGTCGAGCACCGTCGCCGGCCACTCGCTCCGGGGCACCACCTCCCCGTTGACCACCACCGCCGTTCCCCGCCCGTCGCCCACCAGACCGGACACGGCAGCTCCCACGTCGGTGCCGCCGGCCACCTCCACCGGGTCGCCGTTGACGGTGACCGTGACGGTGCTCACCCGAACCGCCCCGCCCCGCACCCGGCCGCCACCGCCGGCATCTCCTCGTTGCACACCGTCGCCACCACTGCCGCCGCCGTGACCGGGGCGAGCAGGAACCCGTTGCGGTAGTGGCCGGCGGCCACCGCCACCCTTTCGGCGGCGGTCGGCCCCAGCACCGGGCCGTTGTCCGGGGTGGCCGGGCGCAGCCGGGCGCACACCTCGGCCAGCTCCAGCTCGGCCAGCTCCGGCACGACCGTGACGGCGTCGTGCAGCAGGTCGTGGACCGCCCCCGCCCGGCTGGTGGTCCGGTAGCCACCCTCCTCCGAGGTGGCCCCCACCACCACCTGCCCGTTCCGGCGGGGCACCAGGTACACGTGGCGACCGTCCACCTGCGCCCGCACCACCCGCCCCAGCACCGGCTCCCCCGGGTCGCCCTGCAGCCGGACGATGTCCCCCCGCACCGGCCGCACCGGCGGCTGGCAGCCGGCCGGCACCCCGCCGATCGTGTGGCCGCCGGCGCCGGTGGCCAGCACCAGCCAGCCGGCCTCCACCGTGGCCCCCCCGTCCAGGTGCACCCGGTGGCGCCCTCCCGGCAGCCGGCCGCCTGCCAGCTCGACGGCGACCACCGCCGACCGGATCAGCTCGCCCTGGCGTGTGGCCAGGGCCGACTGGAGGGCGGCCAGGACGGCCCGGTTGTCCACCTGGAGGTCGCCGGCCACCTCGAACCCGCCGCGCACCCCCGGGTGGAGGGCCGGCTCCAGCCGCCGGCAGGCCCCCCCGCCGAGCCAGTCGCCGGGGGGGTCGAAGGCGGCCATCCGGTCGCGCAGCTCGGCCAGTGCCCGCCGGTCGTCGTCGCCGGCGGCCACCACCAGGGTGCCGTCGGTGCGCAGCCCGACGTCGCCCCCTCCGTCGTCGGCCAGGGCGGCGGCGAAGGCCGGCCAGCGCCGCAGGGAGTCGGCAGCCAGCGGGTACAGGTGGGCCTCGGCCGGGCTGGCCTCCGACAGGGGCGCCAGCATGCCGGCCGCCGCCCACGACGACCCCTGGCCGGGGGCCGGGTCGCACACGGCCACCGACCGGCCGGTCCGGGCGGCCCACCAGCCGACCGACAGCCCGATCACCCCGCCGCCCACCACCACCACGTCGTACCCGGACCCGTCCACGGGCCGGGCCGGCCCGGACGGTAGCTCGTTCTGTTCGGGCAGGTTGCCCACGGCGTGGCAGCTCCCTTCGCCGGCATGACCCGGATCAGGTTCGAGCGGTCGGGGGCCGCCGAGCCCCCCTCTCAGCCCGGTCCACCGGGCTCCCGCGTGGTGCCGTGTCTAGGCCGTCCTCCCCCCGCCGTCAAGGCGGCGGCCGGGCCGCCCCGACCCGGTCCCCGGGCAGCTCCGGGCGGCTACCCTCCCTCGTCGACAACCTTCCCGGCGGTCCCCCTGTCCGCCCGCCCTGGAGGCCCCGACCGGGATCGAGACGAGGAGGCCACCCATGTCGATGACCGACCAGCTGGTCGAGCGGGCCAAGGCGTACGCCTCGGACTTCTCCCACGGCCACCTTCCCACCCCGCCGGCCCGCAAGGTGGCCATCGTCGCCTGCATGGACGCCCGGCTCGACCTGTTCGGGCTGTTCGGCCTGGACGTCGGCGACGCCCACCTCATCCGCAACGCCGGTGGGGCGGTCACCGACGACGCCATCCGCTCCCTCGCCATCTCCCAGCGGCTGCTCGGCACCAACGAGGTGGTCCTGGTCCACCACACCGACTGCGGCATGCTCACCTTCAAGGGGGAAGACCTGGCCGCCCAGATCGAGGCGGACACCGGCATCCGCCCCCCCTGGTCGGCCGAGGCCTTTGCCGACGTCGACGCCGACGTCCGCCAGTCGCTCGCCCGGATCGCCGCCTCTCCGTTCGTCCTCCACAAGGAACTGGTGCGCGGCTTCGTCTACGACGTCCGCACCGGAATCCTCCGGGAGGTCACCGCCGGCTGAGCCCGCCAGCGGGGCCCGCCGGCTGAGCCCGCCAGCGGGGGCGCCAGGTGAGCCTGCCAGCGGGGGCCGACCTGCTGGGAGCTGCGCCGCTCGGGCGCCCGGCCGAGGCCGCGACCGGTCCCTACGCCGCCACCGACGCCGGCGAGTGGGCGCGCCGGCAGGATCGCCTCCAGCGGGCGGTGGCACCGTCAGGAGCGCGGCCTTGGGACGATGCGGCAGGGGATCGAAGCGTCCTCGTCGAGGTGGTAGCTGGCGCAGATCCGGTGGTAGCCGTCGGCGACCCACAGCGGGTCGCCCCGCACGAGGAGGACCGGGGAGAGCTTGGTGCCGGCGTTCACCTTGGCCAGGTCCTTCGCCACCTCGGGGTCGTCGAGCGGAAGCAGCGTGAGGCCGGCCGCCCGGAGGAGGTCCTTGGCCTTGTAGCGGGCGGCGTCGGGATCCTGCTCGAGCGCCTTGGCGGCCCGCTTGGCCGCCCCGGGGTCGACCAGCAGGGAGAGGTAGCTGCGGGCCGCCGGGTAGTCCTGCTGCTCGGGCTCGTCCTTCCAGTGCTCACTGGCCATGGCTTGTCCCTCCTGGTCCTGGTGCCCCGGTCTCGGGGAGGTTGTCGCCGGGCAGCTCCCCTTGGGCAGCCGAGCTGCCCGCAAGGCTCGGAGGTCCCCGAAGGATCCAGGCGACACCGACGGCGAGCAGCCCACCGGCGATCGGGCCGGCCAGGTACACCCACCAGCTCCTCCAGTCGCCGCCGACGAGCGCCGGGGCGAAGGATCGGACCGGGTTCATCGACGCCCCGCTGATCGGGGCCGCCCACAGCCCGGCCAGGGCGATGTAGCCGCCGACGGCGAGCGCGGCGTTGACGCCCACGTTGCGCGCCCCGGAAGCGGTTCCGAGGATGACGCTCACCAGGCCGAGGGTGAGGAGCGCCTCGATGACGAGCGCCGTGCCCGACGAGATCCCCGGGCCGGGCAGGGTCGCCCCGAGATGGCCGACGGTGCCGAAGAGGGCCCGAAGGAGCAGCGAGGCGGCGGTGGCTCCGACCAGCTGGGCGACGAGATAGCCCGGCACCCGGCTCCAAGGGAAATTGCCCCGGGTGGCGAACGACAGGGTGACCGCCGGGTTCAGGTGGGCGCCGCTCACCATGCCCATGAAATAGATGATCGCCATCACCATGAGGCCCGGCGCGACCACCTGGGCGCCGAGGGGGACCTGGCCGTGCGAGACGGCGTCGACCACCGGAGCGCCGGCGGCCACCACCACGAGCAGGAAGGTGCCGAGCGCCTCCGAGAAGAGTCGGCGCCACTCGTGCCGCCCGGCTCGCGGGTCACGCACCCAGGGCGGCTCGGCCGAGCGCGGTCCCCGGCCGAGCAGGGTCCCTCGCTCGAGGGCTGCCTCGCCT
>JAKBAA010000054.1 GCA_021809425.1 Actinomycetes bacterium
CGTACTGCCCGAGCGTGCGGCGGGCCAGGTGGCCGACGACCGACCCGATCTGCAGGGCGGTCATCGCCGGCGCCAGTGCCGTCGTCCACTGCCCGAGCATGGCCGCCAGGTCGCCCCCCGCCTCCTCGCCCGGGCCGGCCACCGCCGGAGGGCTGGACGGGGCGAGCGCCGTGGCGACCCGCTCGAGCAGCGGCCGCCACCGCTCGAGCGACCGCCGCGCCCACGCCGGTGGGGCCAGGGCGACCACCCCGATCGTGCGGCCACTCGTCGACGTCACCATCCCGGTGACGTCGGCCACGGCGAGGTCCGCCAGGCGCACCAGCTCCTCCAGGCGGATCCGCTCGACCGGGTCGACGTTGCGGTCGGCCCCGCCCTCGCCCGCCACGCTGTGGGCGAGCTGCAGGGCCAGGTCCCACTGGAGCGGGCCCTCGGTGCGAAGCAGCCGGAGCAGATCGGAGAAGAGGCCGGGGAAGAAGCCACCTCCCCCCGCCGGAAGGTCGGGGTCCATCCGTCCGAATCTACGCCGGCCGGCCCGCCCTGCCAGCACGGCCGCCATACTTGCGCCGTGACCGGCAGCGACGCGGCGGCATCGGCGGCATCCAGCGGGGCGGCGGCACCGTCCGGGAGCGCGGGGCCGTCGCCGCACGGCGACGACTCGCTCTACGAGCGGCTCGGCGGTGCAGGGCCGCTCGAGGCGCTGGTCGACCACTTCTACCGGGGGGTCGCCGAAGACGCCACGCTGCGCCCGCTGTACCCCGAGGACGACCTGGACGGCGCCCGTCAGCGGCTAGCCGCCTTCCTCGTGCAGCTGACCGGCGGACCCCGGCGCTACGCCGAGCTGCGCGGCGATCCCCGCCTCCGGATGCGCCACCTCGCCATCCCGATCGGGCCGGCGGCCGCGGCGGCCTGGCTGGCCCGGATGGGCGACGCCTTGGCGGCCACCCCGCTGCCGCCGGGGCCGGCGGGCGAGCTGCGCTCCTACTTCGAGCGGACCGCCGCCTTCCTTGTCAACGACGGCGGCCTGTCGCTGCGAGGCGAGGCGCCCGGTGGCAGTGCGCCGGGCACCTAGCCGGGTGGCAGTGCGCCGGGCGCCTAGCCGGTGACGGGCCCGGCCGGGCGTTGTGACTGGATGAGCACCCGGTAGAACAGGTCGGTGGTGCCGCGCTCGACCCCGACCAGGATCTCGTCCCCGCCGCGCTCGCCGTAGAGGTGTCCGAGGAGACCGGTCACCGACTCGATGGGCTGGAAGTCGACCGAGGTGATGAGGTCGCCGGCGCGCAGCCCGGCGATGCCGGCCGCCGACCCGGGGACGACCGAGGTGACCCGCACGCCGGCCGGCTGGAACTCCGAATGGGTCGCGGTGACCCCGGTGATACCGAGCCAGCCGTGGACCACCCGGCCGGTCTCGAGGAGCTGGGTGACGACCGGCTTGACCACCCAGGCCGGCACGGCGACCGCCTCGCCGTTGGCGCTGCCGGCGACCATCCCGACGAGGTTGCCGCTGGCGTCGACGAGGGCGCTGCCGGGCGGGGCGTCGCTGGCCGGGACGTCGGTGGCGACGACGTCGGCGAGCGGCAGCCCGGCCACCGACCGGCTGGTGTCGAGCCTGGTGAGGGTGCCGATGGCGAAGTGACCGCCGCCCGGTGAGGTGATGGCGAGGGCGAACGAGTGCCCGGTGAGGGCGCCGGAGGTGCCGAGGCTGGCGACCGGCAGGCCGGTCACCCCGTTGACGCGCAGGAGGGCGAGCCCGCTGCGCCGGTCGACGGCGACCACCGAGGCCACCGACGGGACGGTGCCCGGCAGGGTGACCTGCACGGCGCTAGCGCCCGACACGTAGGCGGCCGGCGCCAGCACGATGCCGTCCGGGCGGACGACGATCCCGAGGAGGTGGTGCTGGCGCCCGCCGGTGGTGGCGTCGACGGAGGCGATCGAGGCCCCCGTTCGCCGGATGCTGGCCGCGAGGCCGACCCCGAGCTGCCCGGCGGCCGGCACGGCGACCGCCGTCGTCACCGGCGGGGCGGCGTCGGTGCCCGAGTGGGTGGTGAGGGCGGTGGCGAGGTGCGTGCCGAGGGCGACGAGGCCGGTGGCGAGCAGCGCCCCCACGATGCCGGCCGTCCAGGCGCTCGCACGCGACGGCGGGCTCGACAGCCAGCGCCGGCGCACGTCGACCGGGTCCAGGCTGAGGGCCGCTGCCGTGCCGAGCTCGGACGGGTGGCGCCAGAGCCGGTCCTCGGGGGGGAGCGGGGCGCCGAAGGCGTCGTCGCCCGGCTCCTCGAAGTCTCCAGCAAAGGCCGCCACGCCGGAGCAGGCTACTTCCACGACGTACGTCGAGGGCGGTCGCGCTGCTGCCCCCGTTGGCCCGCCGGGGCGCCGTACGATGTCGCCGTGCTCGACCGGTGGCCACGAGGATGACCGACCTGGCCATCGACCTCGGGACCTCGACGACCCGTGTCGTCGACGGCGACGGGCAGCTGCTCGTGGACGAGCCGACCGTTGCCGCCGTCGACGCCGACAGCGGCCGGCTGCTCGCCTTCGGCACGTCCGCTCTCGACACCGGGGCGCGTGCCGCTGGTCGGGTGCACCTCGTCCGGCCGGTGCGGCGGGGGCAGCTCGCCGACGTGCCCCTCGCCGAGGCGCTCCTCGGCGAGCTGGTCCGCCGGGCCGGGCCGGCCCGCCACGGCCACCTGCGCGTGCTCGCCTGCAGCCATGTCGGCGCTACCCCGGTCCAGCACCGGGCCCTCGAGCGGGCCTTGCGGCGGGCCGGCGTCCGCCAGGTGAGCTTCGTCGAGCAGCCGATCGCCGGGGCGCTCGGCGCCGGCGTGACCATCGCCGAGCCGACCGGCTCGATGGTGGTGGAGATCGGGGCCGGCACCACCGACGTCGGGCTGCTCGCCCTCGGTGGGATCGTCACCGGCACCTGCCTGCCCCTCGGGGGCGAGGACCTCGACCACGCCGTGCGACGGCTGCTGGCGCGCCGCCACCAGCTCGTGGTCGACCCGGCGACGGCAGCCGAGGTGCGCCAGCAGCTCGGGTCGGTCGCCGCCGACGCCCCGCCGGCGCGCGCCGAGGTGCTCGGGCGCGACGCCGCCACCGGGCGGCCCGCCGCGGCCGTCGTCACGCGCGCCGAGCTGCGCCCGCTGCTGCTCCACCTTCTCCTCCCGGTGCTCGACGCGGTCGTCGGCTGCATCTCGGAGGCGCCCCCCGACCTCGCCAACGACCTGCTCGGCGCCGGCATCGTGCTGCTCGGCGGCGCGAGCGCCGTGGACGGGCTCGACCGGAGGCTGGCCTCGGCGACCGGGCTGCCCGTGCACGTGGTCGAGGCCCCCCGCCTCACCGCCGTGCGTGGCGCCCTCGGGTGCGCCGAGCACCTGGCGCGCTCCGGTGAGCTCGCCCGGCGACGCTGAGCCCCGCACCCTCCCGAAAGGGGGGCCGGGGCCGGGCTCGAAGCGGTCAGAACGGGTACTGGCGGCGTTCGTGCTGCACGCTCACCCACTGGTCGGTGGTGAGCTCGTCGATCACCCAGTCGCCACCGAACCGGCCCAGCCCGGATGCCTTGTCGCCGCCGAAGGCGGTGTGGTGGTCGTCGTTGACCGGGCTGTCGTTGATGTGGCACATGCCCGCCTCCACCCGCCGGGCGAAGCGGACGCCCCGCTCGACGTCGCCGGTCATGACGGCGCTCGACAGCCCGAGCTCGGTGTCGTTGGCAATGCGCAGGGCGTCCTCCTCCCCGTCCGCCCGGATGACCGTGACCACCGGGCCGAACACCTCCTGGCGGGCCGTCGCCACCTCGTTCGTCCCGAGCAGCACGTGCGGCGGGAGCACGAGGCCGGTCGGTCCGGTCGGCTCGCCGCCGAGCAGCTGCTCCGCCCCGTCGTCGCGGGCCGCACGCAGCTTGTCGAGGATTGTGCCAAGCTGTGACCGGTTGATGATCGGCCCGATCACCGTCTCCTCCGCCCGCGGGTCCCCCGCCGGAAGGGCCCGGACGCGCTCGACGTAGCGCTCGACGAAGGCGTCGTGGACGGCGGCGTCGACGACGATCCGGTTGGTGATCATGCAGATCTGGCCGGCATGGAAGAACTTGCCGAACACCGCCGTGTCGACAGCGAGGTCGAGGTCGGCGTCGTCCAGAACGACGAGCGGTCCGTTGCCGCCGAGCTCGAGGGCCAGCTTCTTGAGCCCGGCCTTCCTGGCGATGCCCTCGCCGACGGCGGTCGAGCCGGTGAACGAGATCACCCGGGGAACCGGGTGCTCGACGAGTGCGTCGCCGATCTCGCTGCCCGGGCCGACCACCACCGACAGCACGCCCGGCGGCAGGCCGGCCTCCTCGAGCAGCCGGGCGAGGAACAGCCCCCCGGCCACCGGCGTGTCGCCGGCCGGCTTCACGACGACGGCATTCCCGAGGGCCAGGGCGGGGGCGACCGAGCGGTTGGTCAGGTGGAGCGGGACGTTCCACGGGCTGATCACCGTGACGACGCCTACCGGGCGGCGGTAGACGCGGTTCTCCTTGCCCGGCACCAGCGAGTCGAGGATGCGACCGGCGACGCGGAACGGGTAGGAGGCGGCCTCGTAGAAGTCGCCGACGGTCAGGTCGATCGTGAGCTCGGCGACGGCGCTGACCGCCCCGGTCTCCCGGATGGTCCAGTCGACGGCCTCCTCCCGCCGTTCCTCGAGGAGGCGTGACGCCCGGCGCATCACGGCGGCCCGCTCTTCGGGAGTGACCGCCGCCCATCGCCGCCCGGCCTCGACGGCGGTGGCGTACGCCAGCTCGAGGTCGTCGCGACCGGCGAGCGGGAGCTCGGTGAGCACCTCGCCGGTGTACGGGTCGACGTCCTCGGCCGAACGTCCGGACGTCCCGGCGCGCCAGGTCCCGGCGAGGGGCATCGTGTCGAAGCGCGCGTAGCGTGCAGGCATAGGCGCGCGCTATCCGCCGTGGTCGGCATGCAAACGGCCCACCCTGCCGGCAGCGCGGTGCCCCGTCCCGTCCCGGGCGCGGTGCCCCGTCCCGTCCCGGGCGCGACGGCGGCCCGGTCGAGCGCGATCCCGGCCCCCGCTCGGGGTTGCCGGGGTCGCCGGTAGCGTCGGCGCCATGAGCGACACCACCTCTGCGACCGAGCCGGTCCTACGCAGCGGCATGTTCGCCGCCGGGCCCCTGCGGTTCCACCGCCTCGGCTACGGCGCCATGCAGCTGACCGGGCCCGGTGTGTGGGGGCCGCCGAAGGACCGCGAGGGGGCCCTCGCCGTGCTCCGGCGGGCGGTCGAGCTCGGCGTCGACCTCGTCGACACGGCCGACTCGTACGGGCCGGAGGTCAGCGAGGACCTGATCCGCCAGGCGCTCCATCCCTACCCGGAGGGCCTCGTCATCGCCACCAAGGCCGGGCTGACCCGCGCCGGTCCCGGCGACTGGCGGCCGGTCGGTCGGCCGGAGTACCTGCGCCAGCAGTGCGAGATGAGCCTCCGCCGGCTGGGCGTGGAGCGGATCGACCTGTTCCAGCTGCACCGCGTCGACCCCAAGGTGCCGGCGGACGAGCAGTTCGGGCTGCTGGCCGAGCTTCTCGACGAGGGCAAGGTGGCTGCCGTCGGCCTGTCGGAGGTGGGGGTCGACCAGATCGAGGCGGCGCGTCGGGTCGTCCCGGTGGTGACGGTCCAGAACCATCTCAACCTGGTCGAGCGGCGGTGGGAGCCGGTGCTCGACCACTGCGCCGCCGAGGGCCTCGGGTTCATCCCGTGGTTCCCGGTGGCGAGCGGCCAGCTCGCCCGGCCAGGCGGACCGCTCGAGCAGGTGGCGGGCGAGCTCGGCGCCTCGCCGGCCCAGGTGGCGCTGGCGTGGCTGCTCCGCCGGTCGCCGGTGATGCTCCCCATCCCGGGCACGTCGTCGGTGGCCCACCTCGAGGAGAACTGCGCAGCCGCCGGCCTCGAGCTGTCCGACGACCAGTTCGCCGCGCTCGACGCCGCCGGCGCCCGCCGGGCGGGCTAGCGCGGAGCGCCCCCGGGCGCCGGCGCCTCCGACCCCTCGGGCCCCGGGACCGCGGGCTCCGGGTCCGCGAGCTCTGGGTCCGGGGGCCCGGCCAGCGAGAGCAGGTCCTCGGCGGCCTGGCGGACCTGCCAGTCCCGGTCGTCGAGGCGACCGCGCAGCGCCGCCTCGACCTCGTCGCCGTCGAAGGCGGCGAGCGCCACGACGGCGCGCCGGCGGATGGCGGGGACGTCGTCGAGGGCAGCGAGGACGCTGGCGAGGCCGGCGTCGTCGCCGATGGCCCCGAGGGCAGCCACGGCGGCCTCCCTGCAGAGCGGGTCACGGTGGCGGCCGGCGAGGGCGCACAGGCGGTCGACGGCGGTTCGGTCGGTGAGCTCGCCGGCGGCGAAGCAGGCGGCCTCGACGACGCCGTCGTCGGGATCGGCGAGCAGGTCGAGCACGGCCCTGCCCGGGAGCGCCGGGGTCAGCTCGGCGGCGCGCCGGCGAACGACCGGGCTGGGGTCGCGGCAGGCTGCTGCTGCGTCGGTCTCGGTGCAGGCGCCCAGGCGGCAGAGGGCGGCGAGGGCGGCGGCGCGCACGCCGGGGTCGGCGTCGTCGAGCGCCGCCCGGGCGATGTCGGCGTCGCCGCGAAGGCCGGCCGCCGCCACGTCGCCGCGGCGACGGGCGGCGGCGAGGCGGAGGTGGTCCACGGGGTCCATCCTGTCCCACCCGGCGCTCCGGCGCGGCCGCGCCGCCCAGGTGGCGTGGCAGGCTACGGGGATGGTGGCGGCCCGCTCACGACGGCCGGGTCGCGGGCGGCGACGCCACCGGGCGGGCACCGCCCTGGCGGCAGGGCTGGGGGCGTTGGTGGTGGCGGCGGTGGTAGCGGCGCTCGTGCCGGTTCCCTACGAGGCGATCACGCCGGGGACCGGCATCCCGGTGTCGACACTCGTGACGGTGCCGCCGGCCCACCGGCACAGCCACAAGGGCGCCGTGGTGCTGACCGACGTCGAGCTGGTGCCGCTGCGGGCGCTCACCTGGCTGTACTACAAGCTGCAATCGGGCGACCAGGTGGTGCCGACGTCGGAGCTGACCGGGTCGGCGACGGCGACCCAGTACGACGAGCAGGGCGTGATCGACATGGCGAACGCCCGCCAGGCGGCGACGGTGGTGGCGCTGCGGACGCTCGGCTACGGGGTGCGGGCGGTGGCCGACGGGGTGATCGTGTACGACACCGTCCCGGGCTCGCCGGCGGCCCGGGCGCTGAAGGTGGGCCAGGTGGTGACGGCGCTCGACGGGACGCCCACGGTCGACCTGGCGGCGCTCGCCCGTGCCATCGACGCCCGGTCGCCGGGGACGGTGGTGACCCTGGCCGTCCACCCCTTCGGGGGTGGCCGCAGCGGGAAGGTGCGGGTGCGGCTCGGCCAGCTACGGGTGCAGCGCAGCGGCGGTCAGCTGCTCCTCGCCTGCCTCCCGGCGGGTGCCCGGCCGGCGGGGGCGAAGCCGCCGGCCGGCACCCCGACGACGTGCCTCGGGATCACCGCCCCGACGGCCCAGTCGGAGCAGTCGTACCGGGTCACCGGGCTGCCCTTTCCGGTGCACCTGTCGAGCGACGGCATCGTCGGCCCGTCGGCCGGCCTGTCGTTCACCCTCGGCCTGCTCCAGGTGCTCGCCTCGAGGGACCTCACGGGTGGCCGGCGGGTGGCGGCGACCGGGACGATGTCGGTGACCGGACAGGTCGGCCAGGTGGGTGGGGTGGCCCAGAAGACGACCGCCGTGGAGGCGGCCGGTGCCACGGTGTTCCTCGTGCCGGCCGCCGAGGCCGCCACGGCGCGGGCGCGGGCGAACGGCCACCTGAAGGTGCTCGGCGTGACGAGCATCGCCCAGGCGATCGGAGATCTCCGGCGTCTCGGCGGCCGTCTCGGCCGTCTGCCGGGACGTTCGAGGTCGTAGGCTCTCCGCCGTGCCCGAGCCGAGAACGATCGCCCTTGCCCCCCTCGGGATGAGCCCCGAGGAGATCGCCGGTCGCAGCTTCGCTGTGGTCCGCCGCGGTCTCGACCCCGACGCCGTCCGCCGCTTCCTCGAGGAGGTGGCCGGGGTGGTGCGCCAGGCGCGGGCGCGCGAGCTGGAGCTGCAGAGCCGGCTGGTCGACGCCGAGCAGCGGGCGGCGTCGCCGGTGCTCGACGAGGCCGTGCTGTCGGCTGCCCTCGGCGCCGAGACGGCCCGGGTGCTGAAGGTGGCCCACGAGGCGGCCCAGGAGGTCGTCCAGAAGGCCGAGCAGCGCGCCGCGGCGTTGCTCGAGCAGGCATCGACCGTGCACGCCACAAGGGGCGCCGAGGCCGAGGCGGAGGCCGACGCCGTGCTCGACGAGGCGCGCCGGGCCGCCGAGGACATCGTGGAGCGCACCAAGGCCGAGTGCCGGTCGACCCTCGAGCACGCCCGCCAGGCCCGCCGGCGCGTCCTCGACGACCTGGCCCGGCGCCGGCGCGACCTGCATGGCCAGATCGAGCAGCTGCGCGCCGCAAAGGACACCCTCTCGGGCATCTTCGGCGAGGCGGCCGCCGCCGTCGCCGAGCTGCAGGGCCGACTCGGAGGGGCCGAGGAGGAGGCCCACGAGGCCGCCAGCGACCTCGCCCAGCACCTCCACGACGAGGCGGGGGCCACGATGCGGCTGGATGCCGTCTCGCTCGGCCTCGTGGCGGCCGCCGACGCCCCGGCGACGCTCACGGCGGCCGACCACGGCCTCGACGAGGCCGCCGAGGCGGCCGACTTCGAGGGCGAGCTCGCCCTGCTCCAGCCGGTGCGCGATCCGGCCCCCGCCCCGCCGGCCGACGGTGACGGCGACGCCTTCGACGCCGCCGCCCGGTTCGACGACGTGCCCGACCGCGACGACGCCGGCAGCTTCGGTGAAGCCGGCAGCTTCGACGACACCGGCGACGTCGGCGACTTCGACGACGTCGACGAGTTGGTCGAGGCCGAGCGCTACGGCGGACCTCGGGGGGTGCCGTTCGACGGTGACGCGGTCGCCGAGCGCGAGATCGAGCTGTTCGACGGCGACGCCGTCGAGGCGGCTGCGGCGGCTGCAGCAGCGACCTCCGTGGCCGGCGCCGACGCCGACGCCGACGCCGACGCCGACGCTGGACGCGCCGCCGGCGAGCCCTCGGGGACCGCCGAGGGGCTCGAGGAGGTGGCGGTGCCCGATGCCGCCGCCGGCGCCGGCGACGCCGATGCGGCCGGCGACGCCGGGGACGATGCGGGCGGTGACGTGGCCGCGTCAGCCGACGGCGGAGCAGCGGAGCCCGGGAAGGTGGCCGCCGCCGATCCGGAGGCCGCAGCGGCGGAGGTTCGGGCAGAGGCCGCCGAGCCCGAGCCGGCCGCAGCGGAGGCTGCCGGGCGGCCGGCGACCGCCGAGGGCGGCCAGGACGCCGCGGCGGCGCCGGAGGGGTCGGCGCCCACTCGGTCGGGGTCGGCGGTGGACGCGCTGTTCGCCCGGATCCGGGCGAGCCGGGCGGAGGAGGTGGCAAAGGCGCGGGAGGTGCTGGGGGAGCCGGACGGGGCAGCCGGGGAGCCGGGCGGGGCAGGGTCGCCGCTTGACGGGATTGCGGACGAGCCGACCGTCGGGGCACAGAAGGCACCGGCGGCGGCCGGGGGAGCGCCCGAGGCGGAGGAGGACGAGGCCGAGGGGACGGAGGAGCCGGGCGGGGACGAGGTGCGGGAGGGGGCGAGCGTTGCGGCCCGGCGGGACGCGGCCTTGCAGCCGGTCCGGGTAGAGGTGTCGCGGGCGCTCAAGCGGGTGCTGCGGTCGCAGCAGAACGAGCTGCTCGACGCCGCCCGGACGCTCAAGCTCTCGGAGGCGGACGCCCTGCTGGCGGGGGACCAGACGTTCGTTCGCATCGCAGAGGCGGTCGGCTCGGCGCTCGAGACCGCCTGGCGGGCCGGCCGGGCCGAGGTGGGCGACCCGGGCGCCGGGACGGTCGGGGCAGGGGACGTCGGCGAGCTGTCAACGGGGCTGGCGGTCGAGGTGGTCGGGGCGATCGAGACGCGCATCCGCGAGGGGATCAGCTCGTTGCGGGCGTCGGGCGAGACCACCGAGGAGGGGCTGGGGGAGCTCGTCGGGGTGGCCTACCGCGACTGGAAGGGTGCCCGGATCGACGCCGTGGCGGACGACGTGGCCCTGCGGGCGTTCGCGGCGGGCAGCGTGGCCGGGGCGGCCGCCACCGGGGCGAAGCTGCGGTGGCTGCTCCAGCAGGACCAGCCGTGCGCCGACTGCGACGACAACGCCCTGTCGGGCCCGCTGGCGCCCGGCGAGGCGTTCCCGACGGGGCAGCCGCACCCGCCGTTGCACGCGGGGTGCCGCTGCGTGCTCGTCGCGGTGCCCGGCTAGGAGGGCATGGGTGCGCCGATGCGGGTGATGACAGCGCAGGTCCACCAGGGCTCCAAGCGCTGGGGGGTCGTGGCGCTCGGGATCATCGCCGTGCTCGTCGTGCTCGTCCTGCTCGCCGAGGGGCTGGCGTCGGCGTGGACGAACTTCCTGTGGTTCCACTACACCGGGATCGGCAACGTGTGGACGTCGGTCGCCTGGACCAAGGCGGGCCTGACGGCGGTGTTCGTGGTGGCGGCCTTCCTGCTGAGCTGGGTGAGCCTGTACCTGGTCGACAAGGTCGCCCCGCGGGCGCTGCTGGCGGCGCCCGAGAACGAGCTGGTGCGCCGCTACCAGCAGGGGGTGGGGCGCCACGCCGTGCTGGTGCGAACGGTGGCGGCGGCACTGCTCGGCATCGCCCTCGGGTCCGGGGTGGCCGGCCAGTGGCGGCACTGGCTGCTGTTCGAGCATGCCGTGGCGTTCGGGCGTACCGACCCGCTGTTCCACCTGGACGACAGCTTCTTCGTGTTCCGGCTGCCGTTCCTCACCTTCCTCGTCAACTGGATCCTGCTGGCCCTGCTCGTCGTGCTGGTGGTGTCGGCGGCGGCCCACTTCCTGAACGGGGCCATTCGCCTGCAGGGCCAGCCGCGGATCGAGCCACGTGCGGTCGCCCACCTGTCGCTGCTGCTCGGCGCCATGGCCCTCGTGCAGGCGTGGGCGTACTACTACGTCGACCGGTACCGGCTCGACCTGTCGTCGAGCGGGGTGGTGGGCGGGGCCGGCTACGCCGACGTGCACGTACGGCTGCCGGCGATCACGTTGCTGGCGATCGTGTCGCTCGCCTCGTTCGTGCTGCTCGTGGTCAACGCCTACCAGCGGTCGCTGACCCTGCCGGTGATCGCCGTCGGGCTGTGGGCGTTGCTGGCGCTCGCCATCGGTGTGGTCTACCCGGCCGTCGTGCAGGCGTTCCAGGTGAACCCGGCGCAGGCGAGCCTCGAGAGCCCGTACATCCAGCGCAACATCTCGGCCACCCGGTACGCCATGGGCCTGGACGGCGTCACCAGCCGGCGGTTCCCGGCCAACACCGACCTGACGCCGGACGTGCTGCACCAGTACCGGACGTCGCTCGAGGACTCGCAGCTGTGGGACCCGGCGTTCGTGCAGCAGACCTTCGACAACCTTCAGCGGGTGCTGCCCTACTTCACCCTGACGCCGCTCGCCGTCGACCGCTACCGGGTGAACGGGCGGCTGACGCCGGTGGTGATCACCGCCCGCGTGGTGCATCCGGGCGGATCGGTGTCGCTGTCGTGGGTGAACACGCACCTCCAGTACACCCACGGCTACGGGGCGGTCGTGGCGCCGTCGACGGTGGCGAGCCCGAGCGGTCAGCCGGTGATCGCCGCCGGCAACCTGCCGCCCACGACGAGCGCCGGGCTGCCCAAGCTGACGTCGCCCGACGTCTACTTCGCCCCGGGGGCGTCCGGCTACGTCATCGCCGACACCCGCCAGCCCGAGGTCGACTACCAGGACCCTGCGTCCAACCACACCGTGACGAGCCACTACCGGGGCAACGGCGGCGTCCCGCTGTCGTCGTGGCTGGTGCGCGCCGCGTACGCGCTGCACCTGAAGGACTTCAGCCTGCTCGTGTCGAACGACGTGACGGCGCGGTCGCGCCTGCTCTACGTGACCGGCGTTCGGGCCCGTGTCCAGAAGGCGCTGCCGTTCCTCACCGTCGACGCCAACCCGTACCCGGTGATCGACCACGGCCGGCTGGTGTGGGTGGTGGATGCGTACACGACGAGCTCGTCGTTCCCGTACGGGCAGCCGGCCCTCACCGACGCCGTGGCCCCGGGCAGCCCGCTGTCGGGCAATTACAACTACGTGCGGGACGCCGTGAAGGTGATCGTGGATGCCCAGACGGGCCGGATGCGGTTCTACGCCGTCGACCCGTCGGGCGATCCGGTGCTGCGGTCGTACATGCGGGCGTTCCCCGGCCTCTTCCAGCCGCTGTCGGCCATGCCGTCGACGCTGAAGGCCCACCTGCGCTACCCCCAGGACCTGCTCGCCGTGCAGGCGACGATGTACGGGCGCTACCACGTGACGACCGCCGGCCAGCTGTACGCCAACACGAACGCCTGGGACCTCGCCCAGACCTCGACCTCGACCACCGGGTCGCCGTCGGCGCCGCTGCCGACGAACGCCTACGGGATGACCGCCCGGTACCAGCCGATCTACGAGCTGCTCCAGCTGCCCGGCTCGTCGCAGCCGACCTTCGAGGCTGTGGCGCCGCTCGTGCCGTTCACCTCGAGCGGCCAGGAGCTCAAGACGCTGTCGGCCGTGCTGTTCGCCAACTCGAGCTACCAGCACTACGGCCAG
Organism: Actinomycetes bacterium; assembly: GCA_021809425.1. GTDB lineage: Bacteria > Actinomycetota > Acidimicrobiia > Acidimicrobiales > Bog-793 > JAKBAA01. The sequence goes on from JAKBAA010000054.1 coordinate 12,687, forward strand.
CTCGAGTCGCTCGTCACCACCCGGCCGAGCGTCGACGGACCGGGGCTGGCGAACGCCGACATCCTGCACGACCCGGCCATCTCGAAGGAGATCACGCTCCTCAACCAGAACGGCTCCCAGGTCCGCCTCGGTACCGTGCAGCTGCTGCCCATCGCCGACTCGCTCCTGTACGTGCGCCCGATGTACGTCTCGAGCTCGCAGTCGGCCTTCCCCGAGCTCGTGGACGTGATCGTCCTGTACGGCAAGCAGATCGCCCTCGAGCCGACCCTGTCGGCGGCCCTGCGCGACGTGTTCGGCACGGCGGCCGGCGTCCACGGGACGGGTCGTGCCGGCGGCAGCGCGACGCTGCCGCTCCCGTCTTCGAGCGCCCCGGCGGCCGTGTCGGCCCAGGTCCGCCAGCTGGTCGACGAGGCGTCGGCGAATTTCTCGCAGGCCGACCGGGCGCTTGCCGCCAAGCACCTCGGCGCCTACCAGGCCGACGTGGCTGCCGCCGGGTCGGAGCTCGCCGAGGCACGGTCGCTCCTCTCCGCCAGCGCGGCGCGAACCTCGGGCGCCGCTCGCACCTCGGGCACGTCCCGCGCGCCGGCGGCCCGTTCGGCCCACGGCTCGACGACGGCCCGGGTGCCGTCGGCCCGGGTGTCGGTCTCGTCCGCCACCGGCTCCGCCTCGGCAGCGGCCGCGCACGCGCGCCGGGCGACGGGCACCAAGCGCCTCCCGGCGACGGCGTCGTCGACGCACCGTGCCGCCGGCGGGAAGCGGGGGTCCCGGACTCGGCTGGTGGCGCCGACGCCCACTTCCGCCGCGGCCAAGGCCGCCGGTAGGATGCACGTCGGCGCTGTCCAGGCGCCGGTCGCCGCCGTTTCCGGCGTCCCGACCGGCCCGTCGCCGGGCTGACGGCGCTCGGCGCCCTCGGGGCCTTCGGCGTTGCGCCCGGGGCCTTCGGCGTTGTGCCCGGGGAGGCCGGGAGGGTCCGCGGCAGGTGCTAAGGTGCTCTCCGCAACACACCGGCGCGGGGTGGAGCAGTCTGGTAGCTCGTCGGGCTCATAACCCGAAGGTCGGAGGTTCAAATCCTCCCCCCGCCACCATTGGTTGCCGATTTCGGCCGCCTCTTGCATACGCACAAGCCGCTGACCAGCATGTTTGGGTCGGCGGCTTGTCGTTTATGGGGCGAGTTTGTGGGGTCCTACTCAACTCCTGCATAGGGCAAAAAGGCGGCGCGCCAGGGCACGAGCGGGGCGACACGCTGCGGGTTCGCGGATCGAGGCTGGCGCCGTTCGAGCGGTGCACAGGGCATGGACTATGCAGCGCCATGCAGCTGCCCTACTCAACGGCGCTCGGAGTCGCGAGCACCTCGGGGGCGCTGATCGTGCTGCTGGGCGGCGATCGGCGCACGCGTGCTGCGCGGGATGGTCGTTCTCCCCGCCTCCGGCGACGTCCGTAGGGGCCGCGCTCGGGCGGGGCCACCGGTCGGCGCGAATGCGCGCTACGGAATGGGCCGGAGGCCCTGATGAGGGAGGTAATGACAGCCCCTCTCTCGTGGCCGGGTGCGCCCGTAGGGTGGACTCATGGACGGCCGTAGCGAGATCAAGGAGTTCCTGGCGTCACGTCGGGCTCAGGTCACGCCGGAGCGGGCCGGTCTGCCCACCTACGGCGGCCACCGTCGGGTTAAGGGTCTGCGCCGGGAGGAGGTCGCCCTGCTGGCCGGGGTGAGCGTTGATTACTACGTCCGCCTCGAGCGGGGCAACCTGCGCGGCGCGTCGGAGCAGGTCCTCGACGCCCTTGCCCGGGCGTTGCAGCTGGACGAGGCGGAGCGCACGCATTTGTTCGACCTGGCCCGGGCGGCCAACGCTACCCCGACGGCGACCCGTCGTCGGGGTATCACCCAGCGGGTACGGCCCAGCGTGCAGCGCATCTTGGATGTGGTCGACGCGCCGGCGTGGGTGCGCAATGCCCGCCACGACCTCCTGGCCGCGAACCGCCTGGGTTACGCCTTGTACTCGGAGATGTCGACCGACCCGATCAGCCCCCCGAACAATGCCCGCTACGTGTTCTTGAACCCCCGGTCGCAGGAGTTCTTTGTCGACTGGGAACGAGCCGCTGATGACATCGTGGCGATGTTGCGATCTGAGGCGGGCCGTAACCCCTACGACAAGGCGCTGTCGGATTTGATCGGGGAGCTGTCGACTCGCAGCGAGACGTTCCGGCAGCGGTGGGCGGCGCACAACGTCCGCTTTCACCGGACCGGCCGCAAACAGCTGCGCCACCCGGTCGTCGGCGACTTGGATCTGAGCTTCGAGGCGATGGAGCTTCCCGGCGAAGACCTCACCATGCTGGTCTACACCGCGGAGCCTGGTAGCCGGTCCCAGGAAGCGTTGGACCTGCTGGCCAGCTGGGCCGCGACCCTCCATCAAGAACAGAACGTCGAAGCCCCGGCCCGTCCCGGCGCCTCCAACCACTAAACCGCCCCGACCCAACTGGGTAAGTACCACCCCGTCAGGGGTCTGGTCCAACGCGTCACCAACCCCGAGAGGAATTTCATCTATGCGAGCAACCATCATTCACGGCGCCGGCGACGTCCGTGTCGAAACCGTCCCCGACCCCAAGATCCTCGAACCGACCGACGCCGTGGTCCGGGTGGTGAGCGCCTGTATCTGCGGCAGCGACCTGTGGCCCTACCAGTCCATGCCCGCCTCCGAGCAAGGGGCGCGCATCGGACACGAGTTCCTCGGTGTCATCGAAGACACCGGTTCCGGTGTGGAGGGGTTCAAGCCGGGGGACCTGGTCGTCGCTCCGTTCGTGTGGTCTGACGGGACCTGCGACTTCTGCCTCCAGGGATTGCAGACCTCGTGCCGCCACGGCGGCATGTGGGCCCGTGACGGCGTCGACGGCGGCCAGGGCGAAGCGGTCCGGGTCCCTCAGGCGGCCGGCACCCTGGTGAAGCTGCCCGTCGGCGAGGATTCGGCGCTCCTGGCGTCGCTGCTCTCCCTGTCGGACGTGTTTCCGACCGGCTACCACTGCGCCCGCACCGCCGGGGTGAACCCTCGGACCACCGTCACGGTGATCGGCGACGGCGCTGTCGGCCTCTCCGCGGTGCTGTCGGCCAAACGGCTGGGTGCCGAGCGGATCATCTTGATGGGCCGCCACACCGACCGCACCGACCTGGGTGTCGAGTTCGGGGCGACCGAGGTCGTCACCGAACGCGGCGCAGAGGGCGTCGAGCGGGTCCGAGAGCTCACCGGTGGCGACGGCACCCACACCGTGCTGGAGTGCGTGGGGCTCATCGAGGCCATCGAGACCGCGTTCGGCGTGGTCGGAGACGGCGGCACGGTCAGCCGGGTCGGCGCCCCCCAGTACGACCAGGTGCCCATGGACTTCGGGGTGTTCATGCGCAACGTCACCCTCACCGGCGGCGTCGCCCCCGCCCGGGCCTACATCCCCGAACTGCTCCCCGACGTCCTCGAAGGCCGCATCAAGCCCGGCAAGGTCTTCGACCAGACGGTGGCTCTCGACGACGTCGCCGCCGGCTATGAGGCGATGGCCGACCGGACCGCCCTCAAGGTCCTCGTCCGACCCTGACCACCACCTACCCGAAAGAGGAACATGACCATGGAACTTCGACCGCTCGGACGCACTGGCGTCCAAGTCTCACCCCTGTGCCTCGGGGCGATGATGTTTGGCGAATGGGGCACCCAGGACCACGACGAGTCCATCCGGATCATCCACCGGGCCCTCGACGCCGGCATCAACTTCATCGACACCGCGGACGTGTACTCCGCCGGGGAGTCGGAAGAGATTGTCGGAAAGGCGATCGCCGGGCGGCGCGACGACATCGTGTTGGCCACCAAGGTCCACATGCCGATGGGCGACGACCCCAACCGGCGAGGCAACAGCCGCCGGTGGATCATCGCCGAGGTCGAAGCCTCTCTGCGCCGGTTGGGCACCGACTGGATCGACGTCTACCAGATCCACCGCTACGACCCTGCCGTCGATCTCGACGTCACTCTCGGGGCGCTCACCGATTTGGTCCGGGCGGGGAAGATCCGCTACTTCGGCCACTCCACCTGGCCGGTCTCGGCCATCGTCGAGGCGCAGTGGACCGCCGAACGGCGTGCGCTCGACCGACCGCGGACCGAGCAGCCCACCTACTCGATCCTCACCCGGGGCATCGAACGCGACGTGCTGCCCACTCTCGCCCGTTACGGCTACGGCGTGCTGTCCTACAGCCCCTTGGCCGGCGGCTGGCTGTCCGGTCGCTACCGCAAGGACGAGCAGACCGGGCCGACCTCGCCGTCCCGCCAGCGCCTCGCCAACCGGTTCGACCTGTCGCTGCCGGAGAACCAGCGCAAGCTCGACGCCGCCGACGCCCTCGCCGGCCTCGCCGAGCGGGCAGGCATCAGCCTTATCGAGTTGGCCATCTCCTTCGTGTTGCGCCACCCGGCTATCACCTCGGCGATCATCGGTCCGCGCACCATGGATCACCTCGAATCCCAGCTCCCCGCCGCAGAGGTCCGCCTCTCCGACGAGGTCCTTGACGCCATCGACAGCATCGTCGCCCCCGGCGTCACCCTCAACCCCGCCGACGACGGCTGGGTGCCCCCCGCCCTCGACCCCGCCGCCCGCCGGCGCTGAACCCCAAGCAAGGACACCACCATGGAACTCTCAGCCAAGCCGCCGACCGTCAAGGGTCCCGGCGAGACCTTCACCGGCGACGTGTGGGTCGATCCGATCACCCGGGGCCTCCCGGCGTCGCAGCTCAACGTGGCCGCGGTGCGCTTCACGCCGGGCGCCCGCAGCGCCTGGCACTCCCACGCCGGCGGCCAGACCCTCTATGTGACCGAAGGCCGCGGCCTGGTCCAGGTCCGCGACCACGACGCAGTCGAGCTGCACGCAGGTGACGTCGTGTACGCCCCTGACGGCGAAGAGCACTGGCACGGGGCCGCCCCCGACGACTTCATGACCCATCTGTCGATCACCGAAGGCGCCCCTCACTGGGGGGCTCACGTCACCGACGAGGAGTACGCCGCCGGCCGCCCTGCCGAGGCCGGCTAGATGCCCGGGTCGAGCGGCCGGGCCGAGTGGAGCGCCGACCAGCTGGCGCGCATCGGCGAGGCCGACGAGCTCCAGCTTGCCGCCGGCCGGCCTGACGGCACGCTGGGACCCTATGTGACCATGTGGGTCGTCCGGGTCGGCGACGACCTCTATGTCCGCTCCGCGGGCGGACCGGACCGGCCCTGGTATCGGCGGGCCACCGCGGCGGGCGTCGGGCGGATCCGGGCCGGCGGCGTCGAGGCCGACGTCACCTTCGACAGGAGCAATGGCGAGGTCGAGGAGACCATCGACGCCGGTTATCACTCCAAGTACGACCGCTACGGGGCACACATCGTCGGCTCTGTCGTCGGCGACGCCGCCCACCAGGTCACCGTCCGCCTCATCCCAGCAGCCGCCACCCCACCCCAGGAGACCGAACATGGCTGAAGTTGTCGTCGTCATCGGTGCCGGCCAGATCGGCCAAGCCATCGCCCGCAGAGTCAGCTCCGGCAAGCACGTCGTGCTCGCCGATCTGCACCAAGACAGCGCCCAGGCCGCGGCCGAAGTGTTCCTCAACACCGGCTTTGACGCCACCACCGCCGTAGCGGATGTCTCCTCCCGGGAATCCCTGCACGCCCTGGTCGAGACGGCCACCGGCTACGGGGACGTCAAAGGGGTGATCCACGCCGCAGGAGTCTCACCCAGCCAAGCGCCCGTCGAGACCATCCTCAAAGTCGACCTGTACGGCACGGCCGTATTACTCGAAGAGTTCGGCACCGTCATCGCCCCCGGCGGTGCGGGGGTGGTCATCTCCTCCCAGTCCGGGCACCGCCTCCCGGCGCTCACCGCCGAGCAGGACCACGCCTTGGCCACCACCCCCGCCGAAGAACTCCTGAGCCTTCCCATGCTGGCGGCAGGGCAGGTGACCGACACCTTGCACGCCTACCAGCTGGCCAAGCGGGCCAACTCGCTGCGGGTCAAGGCCGAAGCCGTCCGCTGGGCCAAACGAGGCGCCCGGGTCAACACCATCAGCCCCGGGATCGTCATCACCCCCCTCGCCCGCGACGAGCTGACCGGGCCACGCGGCGAGGGCTACCGGCGCATGATCGAACTGTCCCCCGTCGGACGGGCCGGCACCCCCGACGAGATCGCCAACCTCGCCGCGCTGCTCATGGGTTCCGACGGCGCCTTCATCACCGGCAGCGACATCCTCGCCGACGGAGGGGTCACCGCCTCCTTCTACTACGGCGAGCTCGCCCCCAAATGACCCCACGCCGCCGGAGGAGCCGGGATCGTGAAAGCTAGGGGTGACTCCGCCACCGAGGCTGACAGTCAGACTGGTTGTCCATGACCGTCCTGGCAGCAGACTGGGCGACCATCTCGTCGCTGGCAACCGGTGCCGGCACGCTCGTTCTGGCCATCGCCACCTTCGCCGCGGTTCGATCCTCGAACCGCGCTGCCCGCATCGCCGAGGCGGCCCTGCAGGAACAGAGACGACCCGTCCTGGCTCAATCCCGGCTCGAGGACCCCAAGCAGAAGATCATGTTCCTCGAGGGGCACTGGGTCAGCGCCGAGGGTGGCCGGGCTGCGGTCGAGCACCACGACGGGACCGTGTATCTCGCCATCAGTCTCCGCAACGTCGGTACCGGCATCGCCGTCTGCCAAGGCTGGACGGTCCGGGCCGGCCTCGGCACCTCCCGGGACTTCCCGACCCACGCGCCGCTCGACGAGTACCGACTCCAAATTCGCGACCTGTACATCCCGGCCGGCGACATCGGCATGTGGCAAGGAGCGCTGCGGAACCCCGACGATCCCATGAGCGCAGCGGCCGCCGCCGCCATCGACGCCCGTCAGCCGCTCACCGTCGAACTGCTCTACACCGATCAGATCGGCGGCCAGCGCACCATCTCCCGGTTCGGTCTCATCCCGACGAACGACATGTGGCTGGCCAGCCTCACCCGGCACTGGTATCTCGACTGGGACGGGCCGCGTCCCGAAGGACCGTCCATGGCCGCCGCTGAAGCCCTGATGCGCGACCACGACGCAGCCCAACACCGACGGGCTCTACGAAACCCAGAAGATCCCCTCCATGACGATCACGACGGCACCGCAGGCCCCCCAGCGGGAAGCTCCGGTGCCGACTGACACCGACTCGGCTTCGCGCAGCCGCCCAAGAAAGGTGAATGAGATGGAAACCCTCTTACGTTCAACAACGGCATAGAGATGCCGGCGGTCGGCCTCGGTGTCTTCCAGACTCCCCCGGACGAGACTCGCGATGCCGTGCGGGCCGCGCTCGACTGCGGCTACCGCCACATCGACACCGCCGCGGCCTACGGCAACGAGCGCCAAGTCGGCGAGGCCGTCCTGGCCTCCGGTCTGGACCGATCCGAGGTGTTCCTGGAGAGCAAGATCTGGATCAGCGACTACGGCTACGACGAGACCCTCCACGGCTTCGACAAGAGCGCCCGCAAGCTCGGCGTCGAACAGATCGATCTGCTGATCCTCCACCAGGCGCTGCCCTCCGCGTTCGAACGGACCCTGGACGCCTACCGGGCACTCGAAACCCTGCTCGCTGCCGGCAAGGTGCGCGCCATCGGGGTCAGCAACTTCATGGTCGACCACCTCACCGCACTCCTGGACCGCGCCACGATCGTGCCGGCGGTCAACCAGATCGAATGCCACCCCTACTTCGCCCAGCGAGGGGTGCAGGACTTCGGCTCCCGACACGGCATCGTCACTCAGGCCTGGTCACCGATCGGCGGCATCACCTTCTATCGAGACAGCAACCACACCAGCACCCTCGACGACCCGGTCATCGGAACCATCGCCGCATCCCACGCCAAGACCCCCGCCCAGGTGATGTTGCGCTGGGGTCTGCAACACGGACGCTCGGTGATCCCGAAGTCCACCAAGCCCACTCGCATTTCAGAAAACATCGACGTCTTCGACTTCGAGCTGTCCGGCGACGACATGACTGCGATTGACAACTTAGAGGCCGCGCGGATAGGGGACGACCCCTCTGACCTGCAGGTCTAGGCGGTCAGATGACCATCCACCGGTCGTTGGTCGTGACCCGACAAGATCGGGTTGCTGCATACCAACGCAACGACCAGTGGAGGTCATGACCATTATGCGCGCGCTCGACCCTGAGGTGCGAGACGTCGTCTGGCGGGCGGTCGAGCCGCTCATCCCGACGCCGGTCGACGGTCACCCGCTCGGCTGCCACCGACGCCCCGCGAGCGATCGGGACTGCTTTGACGTGATGGTGGTGCGCCTCGCGACCGGGTGCTCCTGGGAGGGCGCCGAGCGCCTGTGCGGGAAGAAGGTCTCCGACACGACGGCTCGTGCTCGACGCGACGAGTGGATCGCTGCCGGAGTGCTCGACGAGCTCCTCGCCGAGGCGCTCGACGGCTACGACAAGATGATCGGGCTCGACCTCTCCGACGTCGCCCTCGACGGCTCGCTCCACAAGAGCCCTGCTGGGGGCGAGGGAACGGGCAAGAACCCGACCGATCGGGGCAAGCTTGGATGGAAGTGGTCGATCGTCACGGACAAGAACGGCATCCCCTTTGGCTGGGCGATCGACGGGGCGAACCGCAACGACTCGGCCATGCTCGCGCCGACGCTCGACGATGCGCAGAGCCTCTGGCTGCTCGGTGAGATCGAGACGATCTGGCTCGATCGCGGCTACGACTCCGCCGCGACG
>JAKBAA010000055.1:0-5142 GCA_021809425.1 Actinomycetes bacterium
GGAGCACCTCCTGCCAGGTCGCTCGGGCCGTCTCGTCGAGCGGTCCGCGGCGGATCAGGCCGGCGCAGTGGACGAGGATGTCGATGCGCGTGGCGGCGGCGAGCTCGTCGGCGACGCCTCGCAGCTTGGCGAGGTCGGCGAGATCGGCACCTACGGTCTGCACCTCGGCCCCGGTCGCCGAGAGCTCGGCGGCGACCTCCTCGAGACCGGGCGCCGACCTGCCCCACAGCACGAGGTCGGCACCGGCGGCGGCGAGGGCGTGCGCGAACGCCCGACCGATCCCGGTCCGCGCCCCGGTCACGAGCGCCCGCCGGCCCTCGAGGCCGAACTGGCGGGAGAGGTAGCCCGGCTCGGTCATCGCAGCGAGTGGGTCGGCACCGGGTCCATGTCGTTGTAGGCGAGGTTCTCGCCGCCGGTCGACCAGACGAATCGGTACGGATGCGTACCTGCGCCCGTATGGATGGACCAGGGCGGGCTGATCACCGCCTCGCGGTCGCCGAGCACGAGCGAACGGGTGGCCTCCGGCCGCCCGCACAGGTGCACGACGCGCTCGTCGGCGGGGAGGCCGAAGTAGAGGTAGATCTCCGTCCGGCGCTCGTGGGTGTGGCAGGGCATCGTGTTCCAGACGCTCCCCTCCGCGAGGGTCGTGATGCCGACGGCCAGCTCGCAGGTCGCCACCCCGTCCTCGTGGAGGTACTTGCGCAGCGTGCGGAGGCTGGCGACGGCGGCGTCGCCGATGACGTGGGTCTCGGCGTCCTCCTTGCGGGCGAGCGTGGTCGGGAGCGGCCGGTGGGCCGGCGCCGAGACGAGGTAGAAGGCCGCGTCGCCGGCCACGCGCACCGGACCGGCACCCTGGCCGGCGTAGAGGATGTCCTCGGCCCGCAGCCCGAAGGTCGCGCCTCCCACCTCGACCTCCCCGGAGCCGCTCAGGCAGACGAGGGCGAGCTCGCGCCGGTCGAGCAGCTGCTCGCTCGACAGCTCTGCCGGCGCGCTGAGCTCGAGCGTCGCGCCTGCCGGAACGGCGCCGCCCACGAGGAGGCGGTCGCTCATGGACAGGGCATAGTGGACCGCCCCCTCCTCGAACAGGCCGCCGACGACGAACCGAGCGCGGAGCTCGTCGGGTCGCAGCCGCTCGAGCTCGTGCGGATGTGTCGCGTAGCGGACGTCGGTGGCCACGGCCCCTCCCCGAAGTTCCATCAGACGGAAATCATTTGCAGTGTAGTAGAAGACCGTTTAGGTTGCGGAGGGAGGCACGCGTCGAGCGCGTTGCCCCGTGCGGCGCTGCTCGGCGCCACACGGCAGGGAATGTCGACCATCTTGGGGGAAGGGTGCACACCGCACGCGCTTCGTCGTCCGAGCGGACCGTCCATGGGCTCGGAGCCGACGGCTCGATCCGGGACTGGCTGGTGGGGCCTTCGTGGCCGACGCCGTGTGACGACCTGGCCGAGGTGCTGTCCGGCAGCGGGTCGCCCTGGGGGGACGACGGCCGCTGGACGCTGACCAACGGACCGGACGTCGCGCCCCTCAAGCAGCGGCTCTACGAGCGCCACCCCCTCGTCACCGGGCAGGACCTGCCCGAGCTCGTCGCCGGCAACGAGGTGCGGTGGCACAGCCCGTTCGGGGGCACCGATCGTGCCGTGCTCCAGCGCTGGCACTGCGAGGAGGACGGGCTGCTCGACTGGAGCGCCTTCTGCTACGTGCCGGAGTATCGCCATGCCGTCGCCGGAGCCGTGCTCGAGGTCGACCAGGCCGAGTGGCGGACGATCGAGGTTGCCTCGACCGGGCCGGTCGCGCTGTGGGTCGGCGGGACGCTCGTCGGGGTGTACCCGGAGATCTCCTACATGGAGCCGGTGGCGCGCCCGGTCCGGGTGCGGCTGGCCTCGGGGACGACGCCGCTCGTGCTGGCCACCTGGCAGGTGGCCTTTCGGGAGGTCCGCCACATCGCCCGCGTGCGGATCGGCGGCCTGCCGGTGCGGGTCGTCGTGCCCTCCCCGGGGGCCGACGAGGTGGCGAGCGCGATCGCCGAGCGGGCCCTCGAGTCGCTGGCGTGCGAGTCGTGGGCGCTGCGCGACGGGGTGGTGCGGCTGCGCGGGCCGGAGGGGTTGGCGCTGCGCGTGCGGCACGACGCCGGCGAGACGAGGCTGCGCCTCGTGGGCGGCGCGGCGTCGTTCTCGCTCGAGTCGGCCGAGCCGGCCGACGACGGCATCCGGCCGGAGGCGTCGATGCTGTCGACCGGCGAGAGCGTGCTCCGGATCTCCGTCGACGACGAGCGCTGCCCGGTCGAGCGGTCGCTGCGGGTGGCGCGGCTCCCGCAGCATCGTGACCAGCCGGTCGTCCACGACCCGTCGCGCTGGCGGGACGAGCTCCTCGCCTACGTCGCCGCCACACCACCCACGCTCGCCCGGGCCCTGGCGGTGTTCGTGTCCGCCGGGGGGGCGCCGACCGACGAGGATCTCGGCCAGGCGCTCGGCATGGTCGGCAGCAGGGCCGACACCGCCGACTTCCAGTGCGTCGGGCTCCTGCAGCTCTGGCACCGGGTGCCGGAGGCTGCCTGGCCGGGCACCCTGCGCCAGCGCGTCCGGTCGGCGGTGCTCGAGTACAAGTACTGGATCGACCAGCCGGGCCTCGACGCCATGTGCTACTTCACCGAGAACCACCAGCTCGTGTACCACGTGGCCGAGCTGCTCGCCGGTGAGGCGTTCCCCGGGGAGGTCTTCGCCAACAGCGGCTGGCTCGGGGCCGAGCACGCCCGGCACGGGCGCGGCCTCGCCCTCGAGTGGATGCGGAGGAAGCTGCACGGCGGGTTCAGCGAGTTCGACTCCAACGCCTACGTCGCCATCGACGCGCTCGCCCTCGTCTCGCTGGTCGACCATGCCGAGGAGCCGGAGGTGGCCGGCATGGCCGAGGCGCTGCTCGACAAGCTGCTGTTCACCCTCGGCTGCAACTCGTGGCGGGGGATCCACGGGGCGGCGCACGGACGGTCGTACGCACAGATGCTCCACTCGTCCCGCTTCGAGGAGACGGCGCCCATCATGTGGGCGCTGTTCGGCCGGGGCGCCCTGAACGGTGCGGTGCTCCCGGCGGTCTGCCTCGCCACCTCGCTGCGCTACGTGCTCCCGGAGGTGGTCCGGGCCGTCGCCGACACGCCGGCGGCACCCTGGTGGGGACGGCAGGTCTACCGGGGCTCCTATCGCCTCCACCACGACCTCCTGGAGCGCGGCTACGCCTCGGACCTCCGGGTCTGGAAGAGCGCCCACGCCATGCTGGCTTCGGTCCAGGACTACCGGTCCGGCCTGCCCGGGCTGCAAGAGCACGTCTGGGGGGTCACGCTCGCCCCGGAGGTGCAGGTGTTCGCCACCAACCCGGCGACCTCCTCCGAGTCGCCGAGCGCCCGGCCGAACGCCTGGGCCGGCGAGCGGCTGCTGCCGCGGGCCCGCCAGCACGAGGACTGCGTCGTGAGCGTCTACCCGGCGCTCGCCTCGGCGTCGTCGCCGCCCACCCACGTCTCGTTCCCGGCGTCCTTCATGGACGAGGTGCTCCAGGCCGGTCCGTGGCTGGCCGGCAGGGTCGGCGACGGCTACGTCGCCGTGGCCTGCGACGGCGGGCTGCACGCTCGCCAGGCGGGCCAGGGTGCCGGCGAGGAGTGGTTCCCGAACGGCGACGGGCTGGCCTACGTGGCGACCGTCGGGGATGCCGCCCGGGACGGCTCCTTCCCGGCCTTCGTCTCGGCGCTCGGATCGCCGGAGTTCACCGTGGACCGTGGCGAGCGCTCGGTGCGGTACGTCACCCGCCACGGGGTCGAGCTCCGCCTCGCCTGGAGCGGGTCGTTCCTCGTCGCCGGTCGGGATCTCGACCTCTCCGAGGACGGGACCCCCGCGACGGCGAGCCACCTCGAGAACCCGGCCTGCCGGACGTCCTTCGGGGACGAGCGGCTCGTCGCCGAGCTCGCCGGCCACTCGCTCGTGCTCGACCTCGTCGAGGGACGGCGCCTGGTGCCGGCGAGCGGGGTGCCGGCGAGCGGGGTGCCGGCGAGCGGGGTGCCGGCGAGCGGGGTGCCGGCGAGCGGGGTGCCGGCGAGCGGGGTGCCGGCCGTGGGCGGGGTGCCGGCCGTGGGCGGGGGCGACGATGCCCGCTGAGGACCTGAGCTCGGCCGCGCTCGCCCTCCCGCCGAGGGTCCCGCTGCGCGGGGAGGCGCTCGGGCGCCCGGCGTTGGCGGCGCTCGGCGCGGCGCTGGTCGATCGGACCTGGCTGCTCGGGGTGGATCGCTGGTTCTGGGGCGAGGGCGTGGCGCTCACCGGGATCGCCCACTTCCACGCGGCGGCAGGGGAGGCGGACGGGGCGGAGGGCGCGCCGGCCGTGCGCGCCTGGGTGGAGGCGCGCCTGTCGCCACAGCTGCGGGTGGAGCACGTCAACGACCTGGCACCCGGGCTGGCGGCCCTTGCGGTGGACGAGGACGGCAGCCTGCGCGGCCGGCTCGCCCCGCTGGTCGCCTGGGCGCTCGGCGAGGGCGGCGCGACGCGTGGGCGCGGCGGTGTCATCGAGCACTGGCCGGGCTCTGTGTGGGCCGACACGATGTACATGGCCGGGGCCTTCCTCGCCCGTTACGGCGCCGGTTCCGGCGACGGCTCGGTGCTCGACGAAGCGGGGCGGCAGCTGGTCCTCCACGCCGGCGAGCTCCAGCAGGAGCGCTCCGGTCTGTTCGCCCACGGCGCCTACGGGGGGGCGACCATCTGGAGCCTGTGGGGGAGGGCCAACGCCTGGGCGGCCCTGGCGGCGGTCGAGTACCTGGAGGCCGCCCGGCAGCTGCCCTCGGACCGGGCCACCGTGGCGGAGGTGGAGGAGCGCCTCGTCCGCCAGCTGGGCGCCCTGGCCGGCCTGCTGCCGGCCCACGGCGTGTACGACGTCCTCGTCGACGGGCAACCGGAGACGGCGGGCATCCTCGAGACCTCGGCGACCGCCGGCATCGGGGCGGCGATGTTGCGAGCCGCCCGGCTGCTGCCGGGGCTCGACGACGTGGCGGCCGCCGGGCGGCGTGCGGCAGCGGGGGCGCTCGCCTACGTGGATCCCGGCGGGGCGCTGACCCGGGTCAGCGCCGGCACGGTCCTCCAGCTCGTCCCCTTCGGCTACAGCGTACACCGGGAC
>JAKBAA010000055.1:5152-21264 GCA_021809425.1 Actinomycetes bacterium
TCTTGGGGCCAGGGGCTGGCGCTCGAGGCCGTGGCGGCCCTCCTCGGGGAGGACGGCGCGTGAAGGGGCCCGCCGGTCGCCCCCGCATGGTGCTGTGCGTCGGCGAGCCGCTGATCGCGCTGGTCCCGACCGGTGGCGCGGATCTGGCGGCGGCGGACCGGCTGGACGTCATGACCGGGGGCGCCGAGCTCAACGTGGCCGTGCACCTGGCCCGCCGGGGCCAGCCGGTGCGCTTCGGCGGCCTCGTCGGCGACGACCCTTGGGGACGCAAGCTTCGTGCCGTGCTCGTGGGCGAGGGGGTCGACGCGTCGGCCCTCGGCGCGCATCCGAGCCTTCCGACCGGCATCTACGTGAAGGACGTCAGCGACGGGCGCAGCGTGATGCACTACTACCGGCAGGGCTCTGCAGCAAGCGCCCTCGAGAACCTTCCTGCAGGGGCGTTCGAGGCGGTCGACCACGTCCACCTGACCGGGATCACGCCGGCACTGTCGGCGAGCTGCCAGCGTGTCGTGGCAGACGTGGCCGCCCCGGGCCGGCACTACGCGGTCTCCTTCGACGTCAACTTCCGCCCGGCGCTCTGGCCGGCGGCCGAGGCGGCGCCCGTGCTGTGCCACCTGGCCGAGCTCGCCGACGTGGTCTTCGTCGGGCTGGACGAGGCCCGGGCACTGTGGGGCTGCAGGGACGCCGGCGCCGTGCGGTCCCTGCTCGAGGACGTGCCCGAGCTCGTGGTGAAGGACGGCCCTGACGCCGCGGTCTCCTTCACGAACGGGGGAACCGTCGCCGCCCGGCCGGGCCGGCTGCCGGTCGTCGACGCCGTCGGCGCCGGCGACGCCTTCGCAGCGGGCTACCTGGTCGCCCGCTGGCAGGGCGCGTCGGCGGCGGAGGCGCTCGGCTCGGGCCACGAGCTGGCGGCCGCCGTGCTGGGCAGCTACGGCGACCACGGGGCGGCGGCGCCCCCGGCAGCAGGGATCGGGCGATGACCACGCCGGGCCCGTCCGGTGGGGCCGTGGCGGACCTCGCGGCGCGGCTCGCCGCGGCGGCGGTCGTGCCGGTGATCCGCGCCTCGAGCGCCGAGTCGGCGGTCGGCATCGTGGGGCGATGCGTCGCCGCAGGGCTCGACCTCGTCGAGCTGACGACGACGACCCCGGGGTGGTCCGAAGCGCTCGAGGCGGCGCGGCAGGCGCATCCTGACCTCCTGGTGGGTGTCGGGACCGTCCTGTCGAGCGGTGACGCGCGGCGCGCCCTCGACGGCGGGGCGGGCTTCCTCGTCAGCCCCTGCCCGGCACCGGAGGTGCGGGCGGTCGCCAGCGAGGTCCCCTTCGTCGAGGGAGGGATGACGGTGGCGGAGGTGCTCGCGGCTGCCGGCCGGGGGATCGCCAAGCTGTTCCCCGCCCACGTCGGCGGACCCGCCTTCCTGCGGTCGCTGCGCACCGTGGCACCGCAGGCCCAGGTGGTGCCGACGGGAGGCATCTCGCTCGACGAGGTCCCGGCGTGGCTCGAGGCCGGCGCGCTGGCGGTGGGCGTGGGGCGGAACCTGCTGGAGCAGGACGACCTCGTCGAGCGCCTCCGGGCGGTACGCGCCACGGTGCGCCCGCCGTCCGGCCCCCGCGGGGCGCAGGCCGCACCGCACCCGCCGTAGACCGCCGCTCACGCCGGCAGCGGCCGGCCCGGCACCGAAGCT
This sequence comes from Actinomycetes bacterium, assembly GCA_021809425.1. Lineage (GTDB taxonomy): Bacteria > Actinomycetota > Acidimicrobiia > Acidimicrobiales > Bog-793 > JAKBAA01. The sequence goes on from JAKBAA010000055.1 coordinate 6,834, forward strand.
CCAGCGTCCACAACCGAAGCGAACCACGACCACGAGGGGGAACAACCATGAGACCAGCACGACGGCTCCGCCGGCGGCGGGCAGTGATGGTGGCAGGGGCAGCGGCGCTGCTCGGCTCGACCGTCGCCAGCACGGCCGTCGCCTCGGCCGCCACTGCCCGAAGCGCCGGCAAGACGATCACGTACCTGTACTTCACGAACGGCCCGGACCTCAACGCGACGAAGACGCTCATCGCGCGCTTCGAGAAGCAGACGGGTGACACGATCAACCTGAACGTGGTCCCCTACGCGAGCGAGGCGCAGATCCTTCAGGCCGACCTGAGCGCCGGTGACCCGCCGGCGCTCGTCGAGACCACCACGCCGGCCACCTTCGGCACCAACCTCGTCGACCTCGGCACGGCGCTCGGCAAGAGCTGGGTCAGCACCCTGGCGCCGAGCCTGCTCGGTCAGGCGGTGTTCCACAACAAGATCGTGGCTCTCCCGAACCAGCTGACGGTGGCTGGCCCGTTTGTCAACGTGGCCATGTTCAAGAAGGCGGGCGTGGCGGTCCCGTCGCTCTCCAAGGGTTGGACCTGGAGCCAGATGGTCGCCGACGCCGAGAAGGTGGCCAAGGCGAACGGCACGCCGTTCGCCCTCGCCATGGACCACTCAGGCGCGCGCACGGCCAACGTCTTCTGCCAGTTCGGCGCCTTCCTGTTCGGTTCCAACGGCAAGGAGGCGATGAGCGGCCCGGCGGCGCTGAAGGCGATGACCTACCTGTCCGGCCTGTTCGAGAAGAACGTGATCTCGAAGGCCGCCTGGATCGCCGCAGGGAGCGCCTACGCCTCCGGGGCGACCGAGTTCCTCGCAAAGCAGGCGCCCGTGCTCCTCTCCGGGAGCTGGCAGGTGGCGTCGTTCCTCCAGAGCGCGCCGTTCGCCTGGCAGGCCGTGCCGAACCCGAGGGCGAAGTTCGGCGGCGCGATGTCGGGCGGCAACTACCTCGAGGTGTTCAAGAAGTCGAACGACCCGGCCGTCGCCGAGCAGTTCGTCAAGTTCCTGAGCGAGCCGCAGAACCAGTCGTACATGAGCGTCCTGTCCGACACCATCCCGTCCTCCAGGTCGCTCAGCACCCCGGGGAGCGTGCCGTTCAAGGGCTCGGCAAAGGTGGCGATGGAGACCTTCACCCAGGGGGCGACCCTGATGCCGGCCGGCTGCAACCTCTCCGAGGCCAACCCCGGCTTCGGCGTGACCTCGAGCGACCTCATGGGCCAGCTCACCTCGGTGATGGCCGGGCAGACCAGCGCCACCGCGGCGGTGAACAACGTCCTCAAGGTCGCCCGCGTGAACAACGGGGTGTGAGTGACCCGGTGCGCGCCAGGAGGCTCGTCATGGCCACGGTCGACCTCGGCGTGGGCCGGGTGACGCCGTCGCGGCGCTCGCGCTCGAGCGGGCGCCGCGGCGGGCGCCGCCGCGTTCCCCGGGTGGCACCGTACCTGTTCGTGCTCCCGAACATGCTGGCCGTCGGGCTGTTCGCGATCTGGCCCGCCGTCAACGGGTTCCGCGAGAGCTTCTTCCACGTCATCGAGGGACAGCCGTCGCGCTTCGCCGGGCTGGCGAACTACCGGCAGCTCGTGACCGACGCCCAGTTCTGGGCCGCCGTGCGCAGCACGCTCGAGTTCGTGGTGGGCTTCGTCGCCCTCACCGTCGTCCTGGCGACGGCGGCGGCGCTGCTGCTGCAGTCCCAGCGGCGGGCGAAGGGCCTGTTCCGGGCCGCCCTCTACGTGCCGGTGCTCATCTCGCCGGTGGTGGTCGGCATCCTGTGGAACTGGATCCTCAACCCGACCTCCGGCGTGCTCGACGCGCTCCTCCACCGGGTCGGCCTCGGCCAGCCGAGCTGGCTGGTCGAGCCCCATCTGGCCATGGGCTCGGCGATCTTCGTCGAGCTGTGGGCGACGCTGGGCTTCTACACCCTCATCGTCCTCGGCGGGCTCCAGTCGATCGACCCGTCGCTGTACGAGGCGGCACGCGTCGACGGGGCCTCGTCGTGGGACGAGATCTGGCGGATCACGCTGCCGAGCCTGCGCCCGACGCTGCTCGTCGTCGTCATCTTGAGCACGATCACCGGATTCCAGGCGTTCGAGTTCATCTACACCTTGACCGGTGGCGGCCCGCTCGGGGCGACCACGCTCATCGTGCAGTACATCTACGACCACGCCTTCGTGCCGCCGATCAACTTCGGCCTCGCCACGGCGGCGAGCGTCCTGTTGTTCCTGGTGCTGTTCGCCATCACGCTCGTCAACCTCGCCATCGGCCGTCGGAAGGGCGCCGCATGAGCACCGTCCCGTTCGCCCGGACAGGGAGGCGCCGCGCCGGCCACCGACCGGGCCAGCCGGCGCCGACCTGGACCTCGGTCTCGGGCCGGCGCCCCCCGGCGCCGGCCGCCGTGCTCCGCACGAGCCTGCTCGTCGCTGCCTCCCTTCTCGCCGTGGCCCCGGTGCTGTGGATCGCCGTGAGCTCGTTCAAGCCCCTCCCGCAGCTGCTCGGCGACCCGCTCTCGCTACCGTCGTCGCTGAGCCTCGCCAACTACCGGGGAGGCTTCCAGCAGTTCGACTTCCTCACCTACTTCCGCAACAGCGCCATCGTGACGGTCGCCGCCACGCTCCTCACCCTCGCCCTCAGCGCCACGGCCGGCTACGGGCTCGCCAAGTACAACTTCCGCGGCCGCAACGGGCTGTTCGTCCTCGTCCTGGCGACGATCATGATCCCGATCCAGGTCATCCTCGTGCCGATCTTCCAGGTCGTCGTCGACCTGCACCTCGTCAACTCCCTCCTCGGGCTCATCATCCCGCCGGCGGCGACGCCAACCGGGGTCTTCCTGATGCGCCAGGCCTTCCTGTCGATCCCGGACGAGCTGATCGAGGCGGCGCGGGTGGACGGGGCCGGCGAGTTCCGGACGTTCTGGCGGATCGTGCTGCCGAACGCCCGCGCGTCGCTGGCGGTGCTTGCCATCATCAGCGTCGGCTGGCGCTGGAACGACTTCATCTGGCCGCTCATCATCGCCCAGAGCCCCGGCGTCTACACGCTGCCGGTAGCGCTCGGGCTCCTGACGAGCCAGCAGGCGGTGCCGTACAACTTCATCCTCGCCATGGTGGTGGCGAGCATGATCCCGGTGATCGTCATCTTCCTGTTCTTGCAGCGCCATGTCATCAGGGGCATCGCGATGACCGGGCTCAAGTGAGCCCGGCCGGATCCGCGGCGGCCGCCGCCGGCCGGCGCCACCGTGGCGGGGGAGGGGACCGTTGACCGGGCTCGTCGCGGCGATCGACCAGGGGACGGCGAGCACGCGGTGCCTCGTCTTCGACGCCGACGGCCGCGAGATCGCCCGGGACCAGGTCGAGCACCGCCAGCACTTCCCGCGCGCTGGCTGGGTCGAGCACGACCCGGTCGAGCTCCTCGAGGCGACCCGTGCGGTCGTGGCCGGCGCGCTCCGCCGGGGCGGGCTGGCACCGCGGGACCTGGGCGCGGTCGGGGTCACCAACCAGCGGGAGACGGTCGTCCTCTGGGACCGCCGGACGGGCCGGCCGCTGGCGCCGGCGATCGTCTGGCAGGACACCCGGACGACCGACCTCGTGGCTCGCCTCGCCTCGGGCGACGATGCGGCTCGCATCCGGGAGCGGACCGGCCTGCTGCCGTCGGCCTACTTCTCGGCGACGAAGCTGCGATGGCTGCTCGACCACCGGGACGGGGCGCGGGCCCGGGCCGAGCGGGGCGAGCTGTGCGCCGGGACGGTCGACAGCTGGCTGGTCTGGAACCTCTCCGGCGGGGCCCACCACGTGACGGACGTGACGAACGCCAGCCGCACCATGCTCATGGACCTCGAGACGCTCGACTGGGACCCCGAGCTGCTCGAGCGCTTCGAGATCCCGCGGGCCCTCCTGCCGTCGATCCGACCGTCCCTCGCCGCCCACGGGATGCTCCGGCTCGGGGAGGGAGCGGGCGAGGTGCTGCTCGGGGCGATCCTCGGGGATCAGCAGGCCTCCCTGCTCGGTCACGGCTGCGTCGAGCCGGGCGCGACCAAGTGCACCTACGGCACCGGCACCTTCCTGCTCTGCAACACCGGCGCGACGCTCGTGCGCTCGACGAACGGGCTGCTCTCGACGGTTGCCTTCCAGCGCGACGGCTCGGCGCCGCAGTACGCGCTGGAGGGTGCCGTCGCCGTGGGCGGGGCGGCGGTCAAGTGGCTGCGCGACCAGCTCGGCCTCGTGGCGCACGCCTCGGACACGGCTCGCCTGGCCCGGGAGGTGGAGGACAGCGCCGGGCTCTACTTCGTGCCGGCCTTCTCCGGGCTGTACGCACCCCACTGGCGTCCGGACGCCCGAGGCCTGCTCATCGGGCTGACGGCTGCACATGGCCGAGCCCACCTCGTGCGGGCGACGCTCGAGGCGATCGCCTTCCAGGCGGGCGAGCTCGTCGAGGCCGTCGTCGCCGACACCGGCCGGCCGCTGCAGGAGCTACGGGTCGACGGCGGCGTGAGCACGAACGAGGTCGCCATGCAGATCCAGGCGGATCTCCTCGGGGTGGAGGTCCGGCGGGCGGCGACCAGCGAGGCGACGGCCCTCGGGGTGGCGCGCGCCGCGGGGATCGGGGCGGGGCTCTGGGACGTCGACTCGCTGGCCGAGCACCGGGCGTCGCCCACGGCGTTCGTCCCGAGCTGGTCGCCCGAGCGTCGGGGCGCGGCGCTCGCCGGTTGGCGGCGTGCCGTCGAGCGTGCCATCGGCTGGCTCGACCAACCGGAGCTGGCGTGAGCACCGGGGTGCTCGCCCCGGGGGGCGCGGCGCGCGCTCGGGCGCAGCTGGCGAGCGAGGCCTTCGACCTGCTCGTCGTCGGCGGCGGTATCACCGGCGTGGGCACGGCCCTCGACGCGGTGAGCCGCGGGCTCCGGGTCGCCCTCGTCGAGGCCCAGGACTGGGGGGCGGGGACGTCGAGCCGCTCGTCGAAGCTCATCCACGGCGGGCTCCGGTACCTGCAGATGCGGGACTTCGGCCTCGTCCGGGAGGCGTTGCGGGAACGGGCGGTGCTCGTGCAGATCGCCCCGCACCTGGTGCACCCGCTGTCGCTGCTGTTCCCGCTCCACCGCCGCATGGTCGAGCGGGCCTATGTGGGTGCCGGGGTCACCCTCTACGATCTGCTGGCCCGGGCCGATGCCACGGCCCGCTCCTCGGCGGCCGCCTTCCCCCGTCACCGCCAGCTCGGCCGGCGCCGTGCCCTCGAGCTGGCGCCGGCGCTCCGAGGCGACGGCCTCGTCGGGGCCATCTGCTTCTCCGACGCCCAGGTGGACGACGCCCGCTACGTCCTCTCCGTGCTGCGCAGTGCCGTGGCGCTCGGGGTGACGGCGCTCAGTCGGAGCGCCGTCGTCGGGTTGCGGCGAGCGGACGGTCGGATCGCCGGCGCCACGGTGCGCCACCTCGAGGACGGCGGCACCACCGAGGTCCGGGCCCGGGCCGTCGTCGCCACCACCGGTCCCTGGTCGCCGGGCTTCCTGTCGCTCGCCGGCGTCGAGGGGGGGTCGCTCGCCGTGCGGCCGTCGAAAGGGGTGCACCTCGTGGTGCCCCGGGACCGGATCGCCTCGGCGAGCGCCCTCATCCTGCCAACCCGCACGAGCGTGCTGTTCGTCCTTCCCTGGGGCGCCCACTGGCTGGTGGGCACCACCGACACCCCTTGGGAGCACGACCTCGCCCGGCCGGCGGCGACGGCGGCGGACGTGGGCTACCTGCTGGACACGCTGAACGCAGCGCTCGCCCACCCGCTCGGGACGGCCGACGTCGAGTCGGTCTACGTGGGCGTCCGGCCGCTCATCGCCGCCGCCGGCACGTCGACCTCCCGGCTGTCCCGGGAGCATGCCGTCGTGCGGCCCGTGCCCGGGCTCGTCGTCGTGTCCGGCGGGAAGTACACGACCTACCGGGTGATGGCGGCGGAGGCGGTGGACGCCGCCCTGCGCGAGCTCGGGCAGCCCCCCGTCCCCTCGCCGACGGCGACGCTCCCGATCCACGGCGCCGGACCGCTCCCGCTCCGGCTCGGGTCCGGGCTCGGCCTCTCGCTGTCGTCGGCCCGCCGGCTGTACGAGCGTTACGGCACGGCGGCGGTCGAGGTGTTGGCGCTCGCCGAGCAGGACCCGGCGCTGGCGGCGCCGCTGCACGGCTATCTGGCGGCGGAGTTCGTCTACGGGGTCACCCACGAGGACGCCCGCCATCTCGACGACCTCCTCGAGCGCCGGACGCGCGCCTCGCTCGAGTCGCCCGACCGTGCCGTCGGGATCGCCGAGCAGGTCGCCCAGCTGGTCGGCCCGCTCCTCGGGTGGGACGCAGCGGCGGCCCGCCGAGAGGTTGCCGCCTACCGCCAGGACGTGGTGGCTCGCCGGCGGGCAGAGCAGTGCCCGGACGACGCCTCCGCCGCCGCCGTCCTCGCCGGGGTCCCCGGGCTGCTCCCGCTGCCCTGACCGACCGTCTCCTGGTCGACGGCGCGCCGCGCCCCGAGCTGGCCGCGCCGCTCGGCATAGGCAAGGAGCTTCTCCTGGAGCGCCGGGAAACCGAACGGCTTGAGCAGGTAGCAGGCGGCCCCACCCTGCATGGCCGCCCGGATGCGCTCGGTGCCGCTCGCAGCGGTGACGACGGTCACGTCGACGTCCCCGGCGCCGCTCGACGGCTGGCCCACTTCGTCCTCCACCGTAGAGCGGGTCCTTGCTGACGTCGCCGCCCCGCTGCGATCCCACCCCGCGTCAACGCTCGGGCCACCGAACCAGCCACCACCCGCCGTCGCCGCTCATCGAACAGCAGGCGGAGGATCTGGCGCTGAAGCGCGTCGGGCTCGGGCGGTGCGATCGCCAGGAGCTCGCCGGCCAAGCCAGGCGCCATTCAAGGTGCCCGGTTATGGCCACCGGTAGCGGTGCTCCGGCCGGCCGGGCCCGTAGCGGAGGACCAGCTCCACACGGCCGATCCGGGACAGGTGGGACAGGTACCGCCGTGCCGTCGCCCGGCTCACGCCCGTACGCGCGGCCACCTCCTCGGCCGACAGCGGCTCGGCGGCGCTCTGCAGCGCCTGGACGATGGTGCCCAGGGTCTGGGGAGAATGGCCCTTCGGGAGGTCCTGCCCGGCGGCCATTCGCAGCGCCAGGAAGATCTCGTCCACCTCCGCCTGGCTGGCCTCGTTGAGTGAGGACAGCCGCCGACGCATGGTCGCGTAGGCGTCCAGCCGCTCCTTCAGGCTGGCGGGCCCGAACGGCTTCACCAGGTAGTAGAGCGAGCCGTTTCGGACCGCCTCCTCGACGCTCCCGGCATCCCTGGCGGCCGTCACGACGATCACGTCCACCCGTGGCTGGCCAGCCGCCCGGAGCCGCCGGAGCACGTCGAGGCCGGAGATGTCTGGCAGGTACAGGTCGAGCAGGACGAGGTCCGGCCGGAGCAGGGCCACCGACTCGATCGCCGCTGCCCCCGAGTGCGCCTGACCGACCACCCGGAACCCCTCCACGGCCTCGACGTAGGCCTGGTGGAGGGCGGCGACGCGAAAGTCGTCGTCGACGACGAGCACGCTGATCACGCGCCCGCCTCAGCCATCCCGCCAGGGCCGGCCGAGCTGACCGGAGCGCTCCAAGCGGGAAGCGGCAGCACGACCGTGAACACCGCCCCGGTCCTTCGTCGGACCGAGATGGTGCCGCCTTGACGACTGACGAGCTGAGCGACGAGCGCGAGCCCGAGCCCCCGCCTTCCGCCTGACCGTGAGCTCTTCGTGGAGTAGCCGTCGATGAAGATCGTCTGCAGGCTGTCCGGAGGCACGCCGGGCCCCGAGTCGCTCACCTCGATCTCCAGGTGGTCACCGGCGTGCGACAGCTGCACCTCCACCCAGGCGGGATCGCGGCCTTGGCTCGCCTCGATGGCGTTGTCGACCAGGTTCCCCACCACGGTGAGCAGGTCCATCGGCGCCTCGAGGTCGGGCAGCGGGGTGCTCGGTCCGAGGCGGAACTGGACGCCACGCTCGGCGGCCACGGCGCTCTTGGCCAGGAGCAGCGCCACGATCATGGGATGGCCGACCTCCCGGGTGAGCCGGTCGGCCAGCTCGGCGTCCCGCACGGTGAGCTCGGTGGCGAACCGGGCGGCCTCGGCGACGGCCCCGAGCTCGATCAGGCCGACGATCGTGTGGAGCCGGTTGGAGAAGTCGTGCGCCTGGGCCCGGAGGGCCTCGGTGAGCCCGATCATCCCGTCCAGCTCCCGGAGCATCGCCTCGGACTCGGTCCGGTCGATAAGGGTGACGACGTAGCCGAGCTTGCGGTCACCCACGGTGACCGCCCGGCGGTTCATCACGAGGATGCGGTCCTCCTGCACGGCGACCAGGTCCTTGCCGGCCACCCGACCGACCAGGATGTCCTGGACCCGGCCCCTCGGCACGAGGACGGTTGCCGGCCGCTCGACGAAGCGCGACGGCAGGTGCAGCAGGCCGCAGGCGGCCACGTTCGCGAACTGGAGCCTGCCATCCTCGTCGAGGCCGACAACCCCCTCCTGGATGCCGTGGAACATGGCGTCCTGCTCCCGGATCAGGTTGGTCAGCTCGTCCAGCTCGAGCCCGAACGTGTGCGCCCGGAGCCACCGGCTGAGGAGGACCGAGCCCCCCGCGCCGACGACGAGGGCCAACGCCAGCGACTCGACGCCGAGGAGCAGCTCGTTCCCGGTGCGGTCGGACGGGAGGGGACGGACGCCGACGAGGATCGAGGCACCCGGCCCGGCTCCGGGCAGGGCGACCCGGGCGGCGCCCGCCGCCAGCGGGGTCGTGCTGGCGGACATCGCCACCCTCCCGATCCATCGCCCCTTCGTCGCGGTCGTGGCCGCCTCCCCGTCGAGCGCCGACGGGCCGAAGGCGAGCCCCGATCGAGCGAGGACGATCCCGTGGCGGTTCACCACCGCCACCACCGCTGCCCCGGTCGCCCTGCGAAGATGACGAAGCCCTGCAGGCCCGAGCGCCTTGTGGGTCTCGACCGCCACCGCCTCTGCCACGGAGAGCGCCCGGCGCATGGCCCGCTCGGCGACAGCCTTGGGCAGCGCCGACTGCCAGACCATCCAGGCCAGCCCCCCACACACAGCCACCCCGAGCACCGTCAGCTGGAGCTCGACGACGCGGCGCGCGAGACCTCGTCTAGGGATCACTCACGCCCCCATCCGCACCCTGCCAGCGTCCCCTATCGCCATACGGACGCTACCACGGCATCCTCGGCACACCTGGCTGCGCATCCCTCGTGCGGCCTGCCGGTGATCGCGAGCAGAACGAGCAGATCGAGCCCAACGGCGGCTAGCGGAGGTTTTCAGCCCAAGCTCGCCTCTGGCCCGCGCAGCTCATACGGTGCGCCGCAAGGGCACTGGCCCGCGCAGGTTGGGGGGGAAGCGTGGCAGGCACGGCGACTGGCCGGGGAGGGGCTCGATGACCCTGTTCTGGCTGACCCTTGGCTTTGGCGTCGTCACGGGGGCCGTCCTCTCGCTGGCGGCGGTCGGGCTCAGCCTGCAGTTTGGGGTCACCAACTTCGTCAACTTCGCCTACGGGGCCTACCTGGCATTCGGGATGTTCTTCACCTACACCGGGCAGGTCGGGCTCCATCTGCCGCTGTGGCTGGCCGTGATCTTCGGTGTGCTCGCCACCGGTGTCACGTCGGTGGTCGTCGACGCCCTCATCCTCGAGCCGTTCGTCCGGAGGGGGACGTCGGGCTTCTTCCTGCTCATCATCACCTTCGGCCTGTCCCTCGTCCTGCTCAACCTCATCCAGGCGATCTGGGGCGTTGGGTTCGACCAGTTCCAGATCTCCGCCTCCAACCCGGTACGCCTCGGCCCGTTCAGCTTCACGCCCGCGCAGCTCGCCATCGTCGGGATCGCGGCCGCCACGCTTGTCGCCGTCCATCTGCTGCTCACGAGGACGACCCTCGGCAAGTCGATGCGGGCCATGTCCGACAATGCCCCGCTCGCCCGGGCGACCGGGATCGACACCACCCGGGTCACCCGCTGGACGTGGTTCCTGAGTGGCTGCCTGGCCGGGCTCGGCGGGGTGACGCTGGCCTTCAACACCGTCGAGTTCCAGGCGTTCACCGGCAACACGTTCCTCTTCGTCATCTTCGCCGCCGTCATCCTCGGGGGGATCGGCCAGATCTACGGGGCGATGCTCGGCGCTGTCATCATCGGGCTCGTCGTCAACTTCGCCGGCCTCGTCATCTCGTCCGCCTACGACCTGGACGCCGCCTTCGCCGTCCTCGTGCTCGTCCTCCTCCTCCGTCCCCAGGGGATCATCCCCACGCTCGGGAAGGCCTGACGTCATATGGGAGTTGTCCTTGGCTATGTCGCCACCCTCGGCGTGTACTTCTGCGTCTACAACATCTTCGCCTTCGGCCTCAACATCCAGTTCGGCTACGCCGGCATCCTGGACTTCACCGTCATCACGTTCATGGCCATGGGCGGCTACATGGCAGGCGTTGCTGCGCTCGGGCCATCCCAGCCCGGAAGCGGCATCTACTACATCCTCGGTCTCTCCCTACCCTGGCCCGTCGCCCTCCTTGTCGGCGCCGCCGCCGCCGGTGCCCTCGGCTACCTGGTCGGCCTGATCGCCCTCCGCCGCCTACGAAGCGACTACTTGGCGATTGTCACCCTGGCCGCCGGCTCGATCGTCCTTGGGATCGTCAGCAACAGCAACTCCCTCTTCGATGGTTCCGAGGGCCTTGTGGGCGTCCCCCAGCCGATGAACGGGGTGCTCAAGCTGACCCCGAACGCCTACACCGTGTTCTTCCTCGGCCTGTGCGCCGTCATCATGGTCATCTGCTGGCTGGTCGCCAACCGGATCTACCGCTCTCCTCTCGGCCGCACGATGCGGGCCATAAGAGAGGACCTCGACGTGGCCGAGGCCTACGGCAAGCGGACGTTCCGCATCCGGATGACCGCCATGGTGATCGGGTGCGTGATCGTCGGGATCGGGGGCGTGCTCACCATCTGGTTCGTCACAGCGCTCGCTCCGGCCGGCTGGGGCACGAGCGAGACCTTCGTGGTCTGGGCTGCGCTCATCGTCGGCGGCCGAGGAAACAATCTCGGAGCGGTCGTCGGCTCGTTCCTGGTCGCCGTGCTGTTCAACGAGGCCACCCGCTTCATCCCGGCCATCTCCTCGTTGCCCAACCTCATCCCCGAGGTGCGGAACATGTCCATCGGCGCCCTCGTCATCCTCACCTTGTGGTTCCGGCCCCAAGGGGTCGTCGCAGAGCGTAAGGCTCGCTTCTTCGAGGTGCCGCTACGGACCGGCTCCCTCGAGCCCGTACCGATGGTCCCGGCCCCGGCAACCGGCAGCGGTGCGGCGCAGTGATGAGCGAGAAGAACGAGATCCTGGAGGTCCGGGACCTACGCCGCAGCTTCGGCGGGGTCCAGGCGCTTCGGGGCTGCAGCTTCGGTGTGCGACGCGGGACGATCACCGCCCTGATCGGGCCGAACGGGGCAGGGAAGACCACCCTCGTCGACGCCGTCGCCGGCGCCCGCCGCCCCCAGTCGGGCAGGGTGGTCTTCGACGGTCATGACATCACCGGCCTTCCCTGCCACAAGGTGGCGCTCTCCGGGCTGATCCGGACGTTCCAGATCTCCCGCGAGTACCCGGCGATGACGGTCCTCGAGAACCTCATGGTGTCTCCCCAGCGCCAGTCCGGCGAGCGACTTTCCACGGTGCTCTTGCGACCATCCCGGTTCCGGGCTGAGGAGCGCCAGCACCTCGTGCGGGCGGTCGAGGTGCTGGCCGAGTTCGGCCTCTACGAGAAACGCAACGACTATGCCCGAGATCTGAGCGGCGGCCAGAAGCGCCTCCTCGAGCTCGCCCGGGCGGTGATGGCCGATCCGCGACTGCTCGTTCTCGACGAGCCGATGGCAGGGATCAACCCAGCCCTCGTCGATCGGCTCGCCGAGCACATCGTCCGCCTGCGGGACGAGCGCGGCACCACGTTCCTCATGGTCGAGCACAACCTCGACGTCGTGGAGCGACTATGCGACGAGGTGGTCGTCATGGCGGTCGGCCAGACCCTCGCTACTGGGACGATGGCCGAGCTCCGGGCGAACGCCGAGGTCGTGGCCGCCTACCTCACCGGGGGGGTTCCCGCCGATGTGCGTGCTCAAGGTTGACGGACTGACCGCCGGGTACGGTCGCGTGCCGGTCATCTCGGATGTCTGTCTCGAGGCCCGGGTGCGCCAGGTGGTCGCGATCGTCGGGCCCAACGGGGCCGGCAAGTCGACCGCCATGAAGGCCACCTTCGGCCTCGTCGGCCGGGATGCCGGCAGGGTCCTGCTGGACCAGGCGGACATCACCCGCTTGCGGGCCAACGAGGTCGCTCGGGCCGGTATGGCCTACGTCCCCCAGGTCGAGAACGTGTTCGCCGCCATGACCGTCGAGGAGAACCTGGAGCTCGGCGCCCTCGTCAATCGCCGAAACCTGGACGCCCGTCGCTCCGAGGTGTTCGATCTCTTCCCCGATCTTGCTACTGCCCGCCGGCGCCGTGCCGGCCAGCTGAGCGGGGGGCAGCGCAACATGCTCGGGATGGCCCGGGCGCTCATGTCCGACCCCAAGGTCGTCTTGCTCGACGAGCCGACCGCCGGGCTCTCCCCGGCCAACGTCGACGTCGTGTGGGCGCAGGTCCGGCGCATCGCCGAGCTTGGCACCTCGGTGGTAGTCGTCGAGCAGAACGTCGACCGCGCTCTGCAGAGCGCCGATTGGGTGTACATCCTCGTTGCCGGCCGCAACCACGAGGCCGGGACGCCCGCTCGTCTCGCCGACCTCGACCTGGCGGCGATCTTCCTCGGCGCGTCCGACCGGGCAAGGACCTTGCCCGAGGCGCCCGTCGACAGCCGGGGCGCGCGCCCCGGCCACATGGCCTCGCCCTGACAGAGAGAGGTGGGCGAGGGCCGGCCGGACGCCAGTTGGATCCCGGTTGGCCGGCAAGGGACCAGGCAAGCGATTAACGAGAATGGGGGCACGATGGCCATCATCAGAGGCTCGACAAGGACCCGGGGCTCGACGCGACGAAGGAGGATCGGCACGTCGCTCGCCGTCGCGACCTCGCTGGCGCTCACCTCGGTTGGGGCATGGGCTGCCGGGCCGGCGCTCGCCAGCGTTCAAAAGGCCAAGCCGCCTGCGGTGAGCGCGGGGATCCTGTTGCCGATGAGCGGCAAGGAGGCGTTCGTCGGTCAGTGGTTCGACCACGGCGTGAGGGCCGGCCTCTACGCCGTCGACCATGGGGGCGGCGTCATGGGGGCCCAGTACGCGACCCATCTCGCCGATACCGCCGGCGACCCGGTGGACGCCGTCGCGGCGTTCCGGCAGCTTCTTCTCTACCATCCTGTCGTGATGTTCGGACCGTCATCGCTCGAGATCGAGGGCGTCATCCGCCAGTACGGGCCCGATCACGTCGTCGACCTGATGGAAGGCGGCACCACCCAGCTCGACTATATGCACTACCCCTACGTCTACAGGGTCTTCCCGTCCGACTCGGAGCTGCTGGCCGGAGAGGCCTACTACGCCGTACGGGCCAAGGGGTGCAAGTACGCCGCAGAGGTGTACGACTCGGGGCCGAACGCCCAGGCCGAGGTGGGTCCCGTGACCCAGGCGTTCAAGAAGCTTGGTGGCACGGTCGTCGCCAGCGCGACCATCGTGGCCGGGCAGAGCTCCTACCTGTCCGCGGTCGCCAAGCTGTTCAGCGGCAAGGCGCCCCAGTGCGTGTTCTTCCACATGGACCCGCAGACGGCGAGCACCTTCTTCGCCAACATCCGGCAGCTCGGCCACATGAACATCCCCTACATCACCGGTGACACCGGTGCCTCGATCCAGCTGGCTCAGGCCTTCGGGATGGCGGACGCCGTGAAGTGGTTGACCGGAATGGCGGCCCCGCCGGCCTATGCCCAGTCCAACGCAGCCTTCCTGAACGCCTACCAGAAGGTCTGGCACACGAGGACCCCGCTGCCGGCCTCGCCGGCGATGTACGACGCGGTCATCATCGCCTCGCTGGCAATGGACGCCGCCCACTCCACCAACCCCACCGTGTGGCGCCCGTTCATCAAGCGGATCTCCAACCCGCCGGGGACGAAGTGCTACACCTACCCGTCGTGCCTTGCGCTGCTGAACCGGCATCGCAAGATCAACTACCAGGGCGCGAGCGGGAACGAGAACTTCAACATCCATCACAACGTGTTCTCGTCGTTCGAGGTCGAGCAGTTCAACGCGAGCGGCAGCCTTCACACGGCGTTCCTCGAGCCGGCGAGCCGGCTGGCAAGCCTTTACGGCTAGAGCGGCCGGCCCCGCCCTCTCGGGGCCGTCGCTGACGCGGGGCGGGCGGGCGCACGTGCGCCCCCCGCCCCGTGGCGCGCCGGGTGCCCGGGCCCCGGGGGCCACGCACCGGGGGCCGCCGGGCG
>JAKBAA010000153.1 GCA_021809425.1 Actinomycetes bacterium
CGACCAGCTGGCCGCCGCCGTGGTGCTCGCCCGGTGAGCCGACCGGGCGCGCCCCGAGCAGCCGGCCGCCGCGGTGGCGCCCGCCCGGTGAGGCACCCGGGCGCGCCCCGCGCAGCCGGCCGCCGCGGTGGCGCCCGCCCGGCGGTCGACCCGGGGGCGCACCGGCGGTGAGGCCGGTGCTCACCGCCGCCGAGATGGCGGCGGTCGACGCCCAGGCGGCGGCGACCGTTCCCTTCGCCGAGCTCGTGCGCCGCGCCGGCACGGCCGCTGCCGGGTCGGCCCTTCGCCTGCTCGGCGGCGCCTACGGGCGCCGTGTCGTCGTCGTCGCCGGCAAGGGGCACAACGGCGACGACGGGCGGGTCGTGGCGTCGCTGCTCGCCCGGCGGGGCGCCGCCGTCACCGTGGTGCCGGCGGGGGCGGCCGTCCGGCTCCCGGTCGCCGACCTCGTCGTCGACGCCGCCTACGGGACGGCCTTCCACGGCGACTACCGGGCGCCGGACGCCGGGGCGGGGACACCGGTCCTCGCCGTCGACCTGCCCTCCGGGGTACGCGCCGACACCGGTGCGGCGGTCGCCGGCGCGGTGCGCGCCGTGCGCACCGTGACCTTCGGGGCGCTCAAGCCCGGCCTGCTGCTCGGCGAGGGCCGCCTGCTGGCCGGCCTGGTCGAGCTGGCACCGATCGGCCTGCCGGTCGGCCCGGCCGCCATCAACCTCGTCGGCGACGACGATCTGTCCGGTCTCCCGCCGCGCCGTCCCGACGGCCACAAGTGGGACGCCGCCTGCTTCGTCGTGGCCGGCTCTCCCGGCATGGCCGGCGCTGCCGCCCTGGCCGCCCGGGGCGCCCTGCGTGCCGGCTCGGGGATGGTCCGCCTCGGCTCGCCCGGGGCGGCGCCCGGCGCGGTGCCGGTCCTCGAAGCGGTCGCCACGGCGCTGCCGGCCGACGGATTCGCCGACGCCGTCCTCGCCGGGCTCGGCCGGTGCAAGGCGCTCGTCGTCGGCCCCGGGCTCGGCCGGGGCGCCGCCGTCGCGCCCGCCGTCCGCCGCCTGCTCGCCGAGGCCGACGTCCCGCTCGTGCTCGACGCCGACGCCCTCAACGCCCTCGGCCGGCTGGCCGACCACGCCGACGTGCTCGCCCGCCGGCGGGCGCCGGTCGTGGTGACCCCGCACGAGGGCGAGTTCGCCCGCCTGGCCGGCGCCGCCCCCGGTGCCGACCGGGTCGGCGACGTGCGCCGGCTGGCGGCGGCCTCGGGGGCGCACGTCCTGTTGAAGGGCCCCACCACGGTCGTCGCCGCCCCCGGCGGCGACGTGCTGCTGGCGAGCGCCGGCACGGCTCGGCTCGCCACGGCCGGCACCGGCGACGTCCTGTCGGGGATCGTCGGGGCGTTCCTCGCCCGGGGCCTGGGGCCGCTCCAGGCCGCCGCCCTCGCCGCCCACGTCCACGGGCGGGCCGCCGAGCTCGGCCTGGCCGAGGGGCTCGTGAGCGGCGACCTGCCCGACCTCGTCGCCACCTTCCTGAGCGGGGCCGCCGGTGCCTAGGGCCGGCTACCGGCCGGCCTGGGTGGAGGTGGACCTGGCGGCGGTCACCCACAACGTCCGGCTCCTTGCCGACCTTGCCGCCCCGGCACGCCTCTGCGCCGTCGTGAAGGCCGACGGCTACGGCCACGGGGCGGCCGCCGTGGCACGGGCGGCGCTGGAAGGCGGCGCCGCCGTGCTCGCCGTGGCGCTCGTCGAGGAGGGGGTGGCGCTGCGCGACGCCGGCATCGAGGCGCCGGTGCTGCTGCTGTCGGAGCCGACGGCCGACGGGATCGCCGAGGCGATCGGCCGGGAGCTCACCGTCACCTGCTACACGCCCGGCGGTGTCGCCGCCGCGGCCGCCGCCGCCCGCCGCCGCGGCGCCCCCACCCGGGTGCACCTGAAGGTGGACACCGGCATGCACCGGGTCGGGGCCGCCGCCGAGGACGTCGCCGGGCTGGCGGCCGCCGTCGACGCCGAGCCGGCGCTCGTGCTCGGTGGCCTTTGGACCCACCTCGCCGTCGCCGACGACCCGGCCGACCCGTTCACGGGCGACCAGCTCCAGCAGTTCCACGCCGTCGCCACCGCCCTCGCCGGTGCCGGCATCCACCCGCCCGTCCGCCACGCCGCCAACACGGCGGCCGCCATCGCCTTCCCGGCCGCCCGCCTCGACCTCGTGCGCTGCGGGATCGGCTGCTACGGCTACGCCCCCTCGCCGGCCTGCCGGGATCTGCTCACGACCGCGCTCGCCGGGCGCGAGGGTCTCCGGCCGGTGCTGTCGCTCAAGGCGCGGGTCCACCTCGTCCGGCACCTTCCGGCCGGCGAGCGGACGAGCTACGGGCGTACCTACGCCCTCGACCGGCCCGGCCCGGTGGCCGTCGTGCCCCTGGGCTACCACGACGGCGTCGCCCGCGCCCTCGGGGCGGCCGGCGGCGAGGTGCTCGTCGGGGGCGTCCGGCGGCGGCTCGCCGGTACCGTGACGATGGACCAGATCCTCCTCGACTGCACCGGCGGGCCGCCGGTGGCGCCCGGCGACGAGGCGGTGCTGCTCGGGCGCCAGGGCGGCGAGGCGATCACCGCCGACGACTGGGCCGAGCGGCTCGGGACCATCTCCTACGAGGTGCTCTGCGGGATCGGCCCGCGCGTCCCGCGTGTCCCGGTCGGGATGGCCGGCGCACCGCGGCGGTAGCATCGCCGCGTGCCGACGCTCGCCGAGCTGGAGCGCCAGGCCTCGGCCTGCGTCGCCTGTCCCTTGGCCGCCGGCCGGACGAACGTGGTGTTCGGCACCGGATCGCCCGGCGCCCGGCTGCTGCTCGTCGGGGAGGCCCCGGGGCGCGACGAGGACCTCGCCGGCGAGCCGTTCGTCGGCCGCTCGGGCAAGCTGCTCGACCGCCTGATCGAGGAAGAGATCGGGCTGGGCCGGTCGGCCTGCTACATCGCCAACGTGGTGAAGTGCCGGCCACCCGACAACCGTGACCCCACCCCGCTCGAGGTCGCCGCCTGCCGCCACTTCCTCGACGGCCAGCTCGGCGAGCTCCATCCGGCGGTGGTGGTCACCCTCGGCAACTTCGCCTCGCGCGCCCTGCTCGCCACGTCCGAGGGCGTGACCCGCCTGCGCGGCCGCAGCTATCCCTTCGGCGACGCCGTGCTCGTGCCGACCTTCCACCCGGCCGCCGCCCTGCGCGGCGGCGGGGTGGTCCTCGCCCAGCTGCGTGCCGACCTGGTCCGGGCCAAGTCCGCCCTCGAGGCCGCCGCCGCCGGCCGGCCGGCCCATTGAGCGCCGACCGGGGAGCCGCCGTTCGGCTCCACAGCGCCTCGGTGGCCGACACCGCCCGCCTCGGCGCCGCCCTCGCCCGCCTGCTCGAGCCCGGCGACGTCGTCCTCCTGTCGGGCGCCCTCGGGGCCGGCAAGACGACCCTCGTGAAGGCCGTCGTGGCGGCGCTCGGCGGTCCCGAGGAGGTGACGAGCCCGACCTTCACCCTGCTGCACACCTACGCCACCGACCCGCCGGTCGCCCACGTCGACTGCTGGCGCCTCGAGCAGCTCCACGAGGTGCTCGACCTCGGGCTCGAAGAGCTGCTGGACGACGGCGGGGTGGCGCTCGTCGAGTGGGGCGAGGCCGCCGCCGCCCGCTTCGGGCAGGGGGCCCTCCGTGTCGAGCTGGCGCTTCCCGAGCCGGCGCTTCCCGAGCCGGCGCCGGCCGGGACGGGCGACGGGTCGGGGTCGACCGCCGAGGGCGACCCGCCGGGGGAGGGTCGCGAGATCGAGCTCGTCGGAGAGGGCAGCTGGCCGGCGCGCCTCGAGCGGCTGGCCGTCGCCCTCGGTGGCGCCTGATGCGGCTGCTCGCCCTCGAGACGGCGACCGTGGAGGTCGGCGCGGCGATCGCCGTCGACGGCGAGGTGCGGGCGGCCGTCGCCGTCCGTCCCGGGCGGCGCCACGCCGAGACCCTGCACCCGGCGATCGCAGCGGCCCTTCAGCTCGCCGGGGTCGGCATCGACGAGCTCGACGCCGTCGCCGTCGACGTCGGGCCCGGCCTGTTCACCGGCCTGCGGGTGGGCATCGCCGCCGCCAAGACCTTCGCCTTCGCCCGGGCCGTCCCGCTGGTCGCCTGCACGAGCACCGACGTGCTCCACCACGCCACCCGCCATGTCGGCGGGTCGGTCGCCGCCGTCGTCGACATGCGCCGCGGCGAGCTCGCCGTGGCGCTGCGCCGCCCGGGGGCGCCGCCGGGCGCGCTTCGGCTGTGCACCCCCGACGAGCTCGCCGCCGAGCTGGCCGCCCTGGACGGGCCCGTCGTCGCCGTCGGCGACGGTGCCCGCCGCCACGCGGCCCGACTGGCGGCGGCGC
>JAKBAA010000154.1 GCA_021809425.1 Actinomycetes bacterium
TCGGCGAGGAAGGCCGGTTCGAGGCCGGTGCGGTCGGCGGCGAACCGGGCAAAGGCCCGGACGGCGTCGGGGAGGGCGGCGGCGTCGGCCGGGCCGACCAGAAGGGCGCGTGGGGCCAGGTCGCCGAGGAGGCGGTCCACCACGATGGGGCTCCAGCGGAGCGGCCGGTGCTCGTCGTGGGTGCGCAGGTCGACCAGGTGGTGGACCAGCAGGTCCAGGTCGGCCCCGTCGCCGTCCCGGGAGGCCAGCAGGTGGCGGCCGTGGGGGGAGGCCAGGAACTGGTCGACCAGGGCCGCCCGGTCGTGGTCGGACAGGGCGGGCTGGTCGGGCGGCTGCTCGTCGAGGCCGGCGCGGCGGAGGCGGGCCCAGACGAGGGCGCGGTGATGGGCGAACCGGTCGGTGCGAAGGTGGCCGTCTCCGTTCCAGCGATCGGAGATGGCCATGGCGTCCCGCAGCCGCTCCAGGGCGGCCGCCACCGGTAGGGGCTGCAGCCGGGTCCCTTCGGGCGAGCTGGCCCGCCAGGAGGCCAGCAGCCCGTCCAGCTCGGTGGCGATCCAGGCGTCCCTTGCCTGGCCCGACAGGTTGTGGTCGACCAGGGTCACCACCACGTGGTCGCCGTCCACGCGGCCGCCGTCCACGTGGTCGCCGTCGGCCCGTTGCTGGCGGAAGGCGACCATGAGCGAGTCCTGGTCGCCGAACGGGTCGGTGGCCACCCACGCCGCTGTGGCGGTCACCCGGCCCACCGTGGTCACCCAGTCGGGCAGCCGGCCGACCGAGCGGCCAAGGTCGGTGGCCACCCGACCGGCCAGCTCGCCGTCGGGGGGTGCCGCCACGGCCGCTATGGCCGCCGCCACCACCGCCCCCGCCCGGTCGCCCCGGTCGGCGCACCGCTCGACCAGCCGGTCGACCATCGGGGGCACCTCCATCTCCTGGAGGCTCGCCCGCAGGGCCATCTGGTCGAACCGGTCGAGCAAGCTGCTCGCCCACATCTCGGCCTCGATCGGGTCCTCGACGGCCAGCAGCTCGGTGCCGGCCGAGTCGATCAGGTCGTCCACCGGGGTCCTCCCGCCGTCCGGGCTGCCGGGACGGCCGTCACCGCCGAGGCCACCCGGCCCGCCCCTGCCACCCGCCCGACCGGGCCCGCTGCCGTCGCCGCTGCCGTCGCCGCCGTCACGGCCGCCGGCCACCACCCGAAGGTGCGGCGGGCGAGGCCCCCTTGGGGTCATCCTGGCGGGGCCCGAGCGTCGCTTCGTCATGGGCACAGTCCAGCCGATGGAGCACGGCCCGCGCCGCCCCCGGCCGGGGCCACCCGGCGGGGCGGGCGTTCCCCACGGCCACGGCCAGCCGTCGTAGGTTGGCGGGGATGGCCGACGAACGTGCACCGACGAGGGTCCGGCTGGAGCTCGAGGAGGGGTACCGGTTCTCGGTCGACCTCGGCGAGGCGTTCGAGCCGATCCACATGGACGAGCCGCCGCCCATCGGCGACGGCAGCGGGCCGAGCCCGTCGGCCGTGCTGGGGGCTGCGGTCGGCAACTGCCTGAGCGCCAGCCTGCTGTACTGCCTGCGCCGGGCCCATCTGGACGTGGAAGGGCTGGTGGCCGACGTCCAGGTGACCCCGGCCCGGGACGAGCGGGGCCGGCTCCGGATCGGGTCGATCGCCGTCCGCCTCCAGCCCGCCCTCCCCGCCGGCTCCGACGGCCGGATGGCCCGCTGCCTGGAGCTGTTCGAGGACTTCTGCGTGGTCACCGCCAGCGTGCGCAGCGGCATCGACGTGGACGTCGCCGTCGACCCGGTCCCGGCCGGCCAGCCTGGCCCGGGCAGCCAGGCCGGCCAGGCCGGCCAGGCCGGCCAGCCGGCTGATGTGCCGTTGCCACTGGATCGGGGCGGGGAGGCGCGGGAAGAATCACCTGCCGGTGAAGAGGGGCCGGCACTCACGGAAGGTTGACGTTGCCACGGCAGCACGGCGGGCCGCCGCCGGCACCGTGCTTGCCTGCCTTCTGGTCGCCTCGGCGATCACGGCCGGCCTCGCCGCCACCTCCAGCGGCCGGGCCACCGGCCACGGTCGCCACCGCTCGGCGCTGGCTGCCCCAGCGCCGAGCGCTCGTCGCACGCCCGGCGGTGGTCGTTGGCCGGCCGCTCGCCAGGCGGGCGCCGTGCGGGGGGCGCCGGCAGCTCGCCCCGGGTGGCCGGGGGGAGGGGGGACGGGAGCGGGCCGGAGGGTGGAGGGCCGGGTGGCGGCAGGTGGACGACCGGCTGGAGTGGTGGCGGGGCGGCGCCTGAGCCAGGCGAGCGGCGGGCAGGCCGTGGCGGTGCTGGCGGCCGGCTTCCGGGCCGTGCTGTTCGCCGACCAGCGGGCGGGCCGGGCGGGGGGGAGCGGTCACCAGGTGGTCGGGGGAGGGGCGACGGCGTTGCGGGCGTGGTCGGTGCGGTTGCTGGCCTACCTGCACGCTCCGGTCATCGGGCGGAACGACCCGCGGGTGGCGTTCCTCGAGCGGTGGGCCAGAGTCGAGGGGACGTTCGCCGCCGGCAACTGGTTCAATCCGCTCGACACCGAGATGCCGGCGGCCGGGGCCTCGTTGTGGAACCGCAACGGGGTCCGCCGCTACCGGTCCCTTTCCCAGGGGCTGGCGGCCACCCGGGCCACCATGGCGCTGCCGGTCAACCGTCCCGTCCTGGTGGCCCTGCGGTCGCGCCAGGCCACCATGGACACCCTCGGGCTGGCCCTGGCCCGGGCCGACTGGACCGGCCAGGGGCAGGCGTCGTGGGTGGAGCAGAGCTACGCCAGCCGGGTCTCCGGCCGCCCCCTCCGGTCGTTCGGGCTTCCCCTCCCGACAGAGTCGATCCGGGGGGTGGTGGTCGACGCCTTATGGCGGCCCCTCGCAGGCGTCTGCGTCACCGCTCTCTCGCACGACGCCTCTCCTCGCCAGGTCACCACGGCGACCAACGGCTCGTTCGACCTGGCCGGCCTTCCGCACGCCTCGTACCGCCTCGAGCTCGCCCCCTGCCGCCCCGGAGGCGGGGCCGGCCGGACCGCTGCCGGACCGGGCGGGCCGGCGGGAGGGTCACCGTCGTTCTACGACGCCTCCGCCCAGAACCTGCGCACGGCCAACCCCCACCGGGCCACCCCCGTCGGGTTCGTCTGCTCCGAGCTGGCCAGCTGCCCGGCCGAGCAGCTCCGCCTGCACCACCCCATCGAGCTCGGCCAGGCCCTCCCAGCCGTCACCTGGCCGACGCCGTCCTCCGTGGCCTACGGCACCCCCCTCTCGGCTGCCCAGCTCGACGCCACCAGCTCGGTCCGTGGCACCTTCCGGTACGACCCGCCGCTCGGCACCCACCTGGCGGCCGGCCCCCACCAGCTGCGCGCCCAGCTCCTCCCGGCCAACCCGGGGGCGTTCGCCCCGGTCACCATCACCCGCACCCTCACCGTCCGCCCCGCCCTTCCCCAGCTCTTCTGGCCCACCCCCTCGCCCCTCCCGGCCGGTCGCCCGGTCACCGCCCGCCAGCTCGACGCCCTCGCCCTCGCCCCCGCCCCGAGCCCTCCCACCACCGCCACCACTGCCACCACCGCCACAACCGCCGCCACCGCCACCGCCACCGCCACCGCCACCACCGCCACCACCGCCACCACCGCCACCACTGCCACCACCGCCACCGCCGCTACGGCGGTCGGCCCCGCCCGGACCCCGCTCGCCGGCACCATGCACTACTCGGTCCTGCCCGGCACCCTTCTGGCGTCCGGCCGCCATCTCCTCACCGTCACCTTCGTGCCGGCCGACACCCGCGACTACGCCGTCGCACGGGCCGTCGTCCTCCTCGTCGTTCGCCGCCCGCCTGCCGCCCGCCGCCGCCCAGCCGGCCTTGCCGGCGTGGTCGGGGCGGCCGACCCGGTGGTCACCACCACCCCGGCTGCCGCCACCCCGGCTGCCGCCACCCCGGCTGGCTCCACGCCGGCTGGCTCCACGCCGGCTGGCTCCACGCCGGCCACCAGCCCGACGGCCACGGCCACCGGCCCCGCCACGGGCACCGGCTCCGGCACAGCCACCAACTCCGGCACGGTCACCGGCACAGCCAGCGCATCGGGCACGGCCAGCGGCCCCGGCGCAGCCAGCGCATCGGGCACGGTCAGCGGCCCGGGCACGGCGACCATCAGCGGCTAGTGCCGCAACCGGGATCGTTTGCGCTGTTTGACCGTCACATCCGCGCCGGCAAGAGGCGAGCG
>JAKBAA010000155.1 GCA_021809425.1 Actinomycetes bacterium
CCGCCTCCACCACCTCGAGCCCGTCACCGGTGACGGCGAGGACGCCGAGGTCGGTCACGACGAGGTCGACGACGCCGGCGCCGGTGAGCGGCAGCGAGCAGGCTCGACGCACCTTCGGGGCACCGCCGCGGGTGCGGTGCTCCATCATGACGATGACCCGCCGGGCGCCCTGGACGAGGTCCATCGCACCCCCCATGCCCTTCACGGCCCCACCGGGGACCACCCAGTTGGCCAGGTCCCCCCGCTCGGACACCTCCATGGCGCCGAGCACGGCGACGTCGACGACGCCGCCGCGGATGAGGGCGAACGACGTCGCCGAGTCGAACGTCGAGGCCCCCGGGAGGAGGGTGACCGTCTCCTTGCTGGCGTTGACGAGGTCGGCGTCGACGCCGTCCTCGTCCGGGTAGGGGCCGACACCGAGCAGCCCGTTCTCGGAGTGAAAGAGCACCTCGACACCGGTCGGAAGGTGGTCGGGGACGAGGGTCGGCATGCCGATGCCCAGGTTGACCACGGCGCCGTCGAACAGCTCGGCGGCCACACGGGCGGCCATCTCCCCACGGGTCCACGCCATCAGCGCGCCCCCTCCCCCGTCCCGGCACGCACCCGCCGGTGCTCGACCGGCTTGGCCGTCCCCGGCGGCACGGCGACGACCCGCTGGACGAAGGCGCCGGGCAGGTGGACCTCGTCCGGCTCGAGCGCCCCGAGCGGGACCACCTCCTCGGCCTCGACGATCGTGAGGCGCCCGGCCATGGCGCACAGCGGGTTGAAGTTGCGGGCCGCCAGCCGGAAGGCGCAATTGCCGTAGCGGTCGGCCCTCGCCGCCCGGACGAGGGCGACGTCGCAGCGCAGCGCCGACTCGAGCACGTAGGTGCGCCCGTCGATGACCCTCGTCTCCTTGGGCGCCGACGCCAGCGCCACCGTCCCGTCGGGGGCATAGCGCAGCGGCAACCCCCCGTCGGCCACGAGCGTGCCGACGCCGGTGGGGGTGAAGAACGCCGGGATGCCGGCCCCTGCTGCACGCAGACGCTCGGCGAGGGTCCCCTGCGGCACCAGCTCCACCTCGAGCTCGCCCGCCAGGTAACGCCGGGTCAGCTCGGCGTTGCCACCGATGAACGAGCCGGTGACCCGCCGGACGAGCCCGTCGGCGATCAGCAGCCCGACCCCGTCGGTCTCGGTGCCGCCGTTGTTCGACACCACCGACAGCCCCCCGGTCCCGCGCCGCCGGAGGGCCTCGAGCAAAGCCCGGGGGACCCCGCAGGTCCCGAACCCACCCACGGCGAGCGTGCTGCCCGGCGCGACGTCGCCGATCGCGGCGTCGAGCTCAGCGACGATCTTGTCCACGACACTCCTCGCGGCCCCGGCGCGGCGACCCCCGAGCCGCCCCCCGACCACCCGGGCCCCGCCGAGCAGTCTGCCACCCGGGCCCCCCATCGCGCCCCGGCCGGTGCCCCGGTGTCGCAATGGAACAGTAATCTTCCGTCATGCAATCGCGCGCCGACGGTCCAGGTGCCGCCCGGCACGCCGGGGGGACCACCCGCCCCGTGCTCCCCGTGCGCGCGCCCCGGCGCGGGCTCGCCGCCCTGCTCGCCACCGCCGCCGTCCTCGCCACGGCGGCGAGCGCCGGGGCGGCGCCGAGCTCGCCGTGGCCGCCGCCGGACGCACGTTCGGCCACCGTGGTCGTCACGGCGGCCAGCGGCCCGGCGCGCACCGTCAGCCCCGACCTGTTCGGCGCCAACCTGCTCTGGCCCAACGGGGCGGGTGGCGCCTTCGACGCCGCCAGCGGGTCGGCCGCTCCCGGCATCGTCGCCCTCGTCCGGCGCCTCGGCGTCCGCGCCATCCGCTACCCCGGCGGCACGACGGCCGACAGCTTCCACTGGCAGCGGGCGATCGGGCCGATCGCGAGCCGGCGGCCGAACGAGCCGTACGGCATGCAGGCGGCCACGGCCTCGGCCCGGGGCAGCATCGTCGACGCCCCGGCCCCGTCGGTGGTCGGGCCCGACGAGTTCGGACGGCTGCTCCTTCGGACTGGCGCCGTCGGGGACGTGGTGGTCAACTTCGCCACCGGCAGCGCCCGCGAGGCGGCCGACCTCGCCGCCTACCTGACCTCCCCCGCCGTGGCACACCCGTCGAGGAGCCCGCGCCAGGCGAGCTACTGGGCGGCGCTGCGTGCCGCCGACGGCCACCCGGCGCCCTACCCGGTGCCGTACTTCGAGGTCGGCAACGAGCAGGAGGTGCCGGCCGAGTACGGCTGGCGGTCCGGGGCGCTCGTGCGCCTCGGCGGCAAGCGGGTGTCCTGCCCGCCCGGGGCGACGGCCACCTGCCTGTACGCGTTCGGCGGGGTGACCCGGTTCAGCGGCCAGCCTGTCGGGACGTACGCCGACGACCTGCCGGCGGCCGCCCGCTCGACCGGCCGCCCGGACCAGCGCTTCTTCTCCTACTACCCGCCGGTCGTCCCCCGCAGCGAGCACGTCGAGGTGGGCGGGAAAAGCTGGCGCGCCGTGGCGACGCTCGCCTCGGCGGCGCCGGGGGCCCACGTGTTCGCCTTCCGCCCGGCTGCCGGCGAGATCGTCTTCGGCGACGGGGCGCACGGCGCCATCCCCCCGGCCGGCGCCCTCGTCACGACCAGCTACGAGTCCGGGCCGCACGCCGGCTTCGTCGGGTTCTACGCCGCCATGAAGCGGATGGACCCGGCGGCGCGGATCTGCGAGAGCGAGGGGCAGGACCTGCAGCTGCTCCAGCTGCTCGGCCGGGCACACCCCTACGACTGCGTGGTGCTCCATGCCTACGCCGTGCCGACCGACGTGCGGGCCCCGCTGCCCACCTACGAGCAGGCGCTCATGACCTTCCCGCCGAGCGAGGGCGCCGCCCTCGCCGCCCTGCAGCGCGCCACCGCCCGCTTCGCCGGCCACCGCGTGCCGGTCGTCGTCACCGAGTACGGCCAGCCGGTCCTGCCGATGCCGGCCGGTGACCCGGGCTTCGACCTGTCGCTCGACGAGGCGCTGCTCACCGCTGCCCAGCTGCGCGAGTGGATCGACCACGGCGTGGCGCTGGCCGACAAGTACCTGCTCGCCTCCTCTCCGCTCGCCGTGCTCGGCGCGCCACACGCGCCAGGTGGCGAGACCCTCGCCCGGGCGGTGGCGCAGCGGACGTTCCAGTGGGTGCCCGGGCTGCGCATCGACAGCGCCATGATCGCCACCGCCGGCTCCCAGCCGGTCGCCGAGCCCACCGGCCTCGTCCTCGGCCTCCTGGCGCGCCTCGCCGGCGGGCGCCTGCTGTCGAGCCGCGTGGTCGGCGGCCCGGACCTGGCGGTCGGCCACACGCCTGCGCTGCTGCCCGTCGCCGTCTCGGCCGGCGGCGGGTCGGTCGAGCTCGCCGTCGTGAACACGAGCCCGACCGAGAGCCTCCGGGTGCACGTCCTCCTCGCCGGCGACCTGGCCAAGGTCACCACGGCGACCGACACGGTGCTCGACGGCCCCTCCGCCACCGCCTACAACACGGCCGCCCAGCCCGGGCTTGTCCACCTTACGACGCGGCCGGTCACCCTCGGTCCCGGACAGACGATCGAGGTGCCGGCCCACTCGGTCAGCCTGCTGCGCATCGGCTGACGCCGGCGGCGCCCTAGTCGAGGATCGTCACGATCCCCTGGTCGCCGTCGACCCGGAGGCGGTCGCCGGTGCGGATCCGCTGGGTGGCGGTGCCGGTGCCGACCACGGCTGGCATCCCGTACTCGCGGGCCACGATGGCGGCGTGGGACATCATCCCGCCGATGTCGGACACGGCTGCCTTGATCTTGCCGAACACCGGGCCCCAGCTCGGCGCCGTCACCGGGCAGACCAGGATCTCGCCGGTCTCGAGCGCCCCGATGTCGTTCACGCTCATGAGCACCCGCGCGACCCCCTCGACGACCCCCGGCGAGGCGGCAAAGCCGCGAACCTCGCCCGCCGCCGGGTCGACGGCGGTCGACCACGAGCGGATGGTCTCGGAGGTGATGCCCCACAGCATCTTCACCGCCGGGTCGTTGAGCGCCTCGGGCACCGGGCCGAGGGCAGGCGGGGCCGACCAGGTGGCGAGCACCTCGAGCATGGCCTTGCGCTCGGCGACGGTCGCCTTGACGGCGTCGGTGCCGA
>JAKBAA010000156.1 GCA_021809425.1 Actinomycetes bacterium
CCCTACGGCGCCCCGCCCCTCGACGCCCCGATCGAGCTGGCCCAGCACCTCGTCCTCGGAGCGGTCGCCTTCGCCCGCCGGCTCGGGTTCGAGCCGCCCGACGACTACCCGCCGTGCGTCGGCCACCTGGGCACCTTCGAGGGCGAGCCCGCCATCAGGTTCGGTCGCCACGGCACCCCGTTCTACGTCCAGGGCCCCTACGACGACCCCCGGCGGGTCCTCCGGACGCTCGACCGGACGGTGGGCCCCGACGGGTACCACTACCTCCTCGCCGCTCCCGCCTGAGCTTCGATGGTGAGCGGTCCATATGTAGCCATATGTGCTACAGTCGCCGTGTGGGTAGCTCGATCTCTGTCCGCGACCTGCGAAACACGGTCAGCGAGGTGCTGCGTCGAGTCGAAGGCGGCGAGCGGTTGACCGTGACGGTCGACCGGCGCCCCGTGGCGGAGCTCGTGCCGATCCGCCGCCGTCGGACCGCGCCGGCGGCCGAGGCGCTCGCCATAGCGTCCCGTCACCCCGCTGACCGGGGCCTCCTCGACGACGTGCGGGGCGTGCTTACGGACACGACCGACGACCTGTGAGGGCGTTGCTCGACACGTCGTTCTTCGTCGCCACCGAGTCCGGGCGACCGCTCGCGGAGATGGAGCGGGTCACCGAGACGGAGGTGTCGGTGGTGACCCTCGCCGAGCTGACCGTCGGCGTCCTCATGGCCGGCGACGACGATCGGCCGGCGCGAGTGGCAACGCTGTCGGCGGTGGAGTCGACGTGGGATCCGTTGCCGGTCAATGCCGAGGTGGCGCGTCAATTCGCCCGGATCGTCGCTGCACTGCGCGCCGGCGGCCGCCGGGTGCCGATCCTCGACGCGCTGGTCGCTGCCACGGCGATCGTCGAGCAGATCCCGGTCGTCACCCAGGACAACGACTATGCAGCCATCCCGGGCGTCGAGGTGATCCGGGTCTGATCAGCACCCGCGCCGACAGGGGTCAAGCACGCTGATGCCCGCGATCCGGGCGGCCAGTCAGGTGGTCGCCACCACCCGAGCCTGGTGCACCCGGCTGGTTGACGGTGGTGGTGCCACCATCCCCCACGCCGGGCCCGGCCGGTGGTACGACGATGTGGTGACCGATGCCTACCTGCCAGAGGGCGCCGGCCGCCGGCCGCCGGCCCCGATCGGCGCCGCCACCGAGGACGCCATGGGCGGCAAGCTCGAGACCGAGGTGGCGGCGCTGCGGGCAGCGGAAGCCTCCCCCAAGGAGATCGCCCGGGCCCTCGGGGTCCGGCCGTCGGTGGTCGTGCCGGTCCTTCGCCGCCTCGCCGCCCTGCAGGCGGCTGACCAGGCGGCCGACCAGGCTGCCGACCAGGCGGCCGGCCGGTCGCAGGCGGCCCTCGTCCGCTGCCAGGTCAACCAGGGCTGGGCCGACGAGCTGGACGTGCCGGGCGATCCGGGATGGCCCCGGGGGGCGGGCTCGAACGGCTCGGCCGGTCTCGCCACCGTGCTCGTGGCCCGGGCGGCCCGGGGGATGCGGGTGTCGGTGTGCATCTACCTGCTCGACACCCACTGCCTCGCGGTGAAGTCGGTGATCGGGCCGCGAACGATGAGCCGGGACCAGCTGGCCCGCCTGTCCCGCCAGTCGTTCGAGCCCTACGGCACCCCGCCCCTCGAGGCCCCGATCGAGCTGGCCCGGCACCTCGTCCTCGGGGCGGTCGCCTTCGCTCGCCGCTCCCGCCTGAGCTACCCGGCGAGCACGAGGCGGGCCGCACGGCCGGCGCATGATCGTCGACAGCTCGGCGCTGCCGCTCCGAGCGTGGACGGCCCCCACGTCGATCGAGCACCGCACCGGTACCATCGCGACGATGGGCACCACGCTCCCCCTTCGGGCCTGGACGGCAGCGGAGTACGAGCAGATGGTGGCCGCCGGGGTCCTCGGGGAGGACGACCGGGTGGAGCTGGTCGAAGGGGAGATCGTCGAGATGGCGCCCGTCGGTGCCCGGCACGCGGCGTCGGTCAATGCCCTGGCGCGTCTCCTGCAGCGCCAGGTGGGCGACCGGGCTTTGGTGAGCGTGCAGAACCCGGTCCGCCTGTCCCCCCGCTCCGAGCCGCAGCCCGACCTGGCCGTGCTGGCCTGGCGGGACGACGGCTACCGAGACGAGCTGCCCGGACCGGCCGACGTGCTGCTCGTGGTCGAGGTGGCCGATGTGGCCGAGGTGGCCGAGGTGGCCGAGTCGAGCGTGGCGACCGACCGTGACGTGAAGCTCCCCCTGTACGGCCGTGCCGGCATCGGCGAGGCCTGGCTGGTCGACCTGCCGGCCGGGACGATCGAGGTCCACACCGGGCCGTCGCCGGCCGGGTACCGGGGGCGGTCGGTGCACGGGATCGGGGCGCTCGTGTCACCGGTGGGCCTGGCGGCAGTCGTGGTGGCCGTCGGCGAGGCCGTGGTGGCCTGAGCCTGCGGGCTCGCTCTGGTCGCTGGTCGCGCATCGGCACATCACGATGCGATGACGCAAGGGTGCGGACAACGGTCGACCTGCCGGAGGACCTGCGCCGCCTTGTGCGCTCGCTGGCCCGGGACACGTCGCGAAGCTTGAGCGAGCCCGTGGTCGAGGCGGCCGAGGAGCTGGCGATCGAGCTGGTGGTCGACGACGGCGAGCCGCCGCGCGCCCGGGGGCGGGTGCTGGCGCCGGCGTCCTAGCGGGGAGGCCCTCCCGGCGACCGTGAGCGCCTAGCCGGCGCCGTCGGTGACGTACGAAGTCGTACACTGGCGTACATGACGACGATGACGGTCAGCGAGGCACGGGCGGCGCTCCCCGAGGTGCTGGACCGGGTCGAGCGGGGGGAGGAGGTCACCCTCACCCGCCACGGCCGGCCCGTGGCCGTCGTGGTCCGGCCGGACTCGCTGCGCAGCCGGCGGGCAGCGAGGGGGCTCCTTGCGGCCGAGCAGACCCGGGCAGCGCTCACCGCCGCACGGGAGCGCCCGCTGTCGGCGGCGCCGCATCTCACGGCGACGCGTGCCGACGAGCTGGTCGCCGCGATCAGGGCGGACCGGGACGCGCGCCACTGATGGACGCGTTCGACGCCGACGTCGTCATCTACGCAGCGGCGCCCGGGCATTACCTGGGGGAGGCCGTGCGACGCCTGTTCCCGGACGACCCGACGAACGGGGAGGCCGCGTTCGCAGGGGTCGGGTCCGTGCTCCTGCTGCCCGAGGTGCTCGCCAAGCCGACGGCCAACGGCGCGAGCGACGAGGTCGCTGCCCTCACCGCGCTTCTGGCGCGGCTCGACCTTCGACCCGTCGACGAGACGATCGCCGCCCTCGCCGTGGACCTCGGGGCCGCCTACCGGCTGCGGGCGGCCGACGCGGTCCATCTGGCGACTGCCGTGGTGGCGGGCGCCGATCGCTTCGTCACGAACAACCGGCGGGACTTCTCCCTGTCGATGGAGGAGATCGCCGTGACCTACCCGGCAGACCTGGCATAGGGCTCGCAGCGGGCTCGCGGGCGGGCGAGACCCACGGCGGTCGTCGTGGGAGCGGAGCCACCCCGATCGAGGTCCACACGGGACCGCCGCCGGCTACCGGCGGCTCGGGGTCAGGCGACCCCGTCGGGCTCGGGCCAGGCGAGGTCGTGGGCGTCGACGATGCGGTAGGCGTAGCCCTGCTCGGCGAGGAACCGCTGGCGCCGTGCTGCCAGCTCCTGGTCGTTGGTGTCGCGGGCGACCACGGCGAAGAAGCGGGCCTGGCGGCCGTCGGCCTTGGGGCGGAGCAGCGGCGGGTGGGCAGGAGGGCCCCGTCGTGGCCCTGGCCGACGAGCTCGGCCAGCTGGGCGAGGTCGACCAGGCGGGCGGCGTCGGGCTCGGGGCGGCCGAGGGCCTTGGCGATGCGGCGGACCTCCCGGATGCCGAGGCCGCCCGCCTGGAGGAGACGGGCGGGGGCGGCCGCCCACAGCTCGGCGAGGGCGGCGGCGTCGGCGACGGCCCGGCGCCAGCCGGTCGGGACGAGGAGGGCACGGCGGAGCAGGTAGCCGGCGGGGGTGGCGTCGTCCCGGAGGAGCTGGTCGGGGGCGACGTGCAGCTGGACCTCCGGGCCGCGCTCGGCGACGAGGGCGGCCAGCCGGGTGGTGCCGTC
>JAKBAA010000056.1:5000-20113 GCA_021809425.1 Actinomycetes bacterium
CGCGCCGGGCTCGAGCAGGCGCGCCGCCTCCGGCCCGAGCGCCCCGTGCGCGGCCACGAGGTCGGCCAGATCGCCGTCGCCGGCGAGGGACGCCCGGACGAGGCCCCCGACAACCCCGTGGGCCTCCCGGAACGGCATGCCCCGCTCGACGAGCCACTCGGCGAGGTCGACGGCACCGAGGGCCGGCGCCGCGGCGGCCTTCGCCATCGCCTGCAGGTCGAAGCGCACGGTGCCCAGCAGGCCGCACAGCGCCGGAAGCGCCAGCTCGAGCTGGGCGAAGGCGTCGAACAGCGGCTCCTTGTCCTCCTGCAGGTCCCGGTTGTAGGCGAGCGGCAGGCCCTTCAACGTGGTGAGGAACCCGGCGAGGTGCCCGACGAGGCGTCCCGCCTTGCCCCGCGCGAGCTCCCCGACGTCCGGGTTCTTCTTCTGGGGCAGCATCGAGCTGCCCGTCGCCCAGGCGTCGTCGAGGCGGTAGAAGCCGAACTCGTCGCTCGAGAACAGCACGATCTCCTCGCCGAGGCGCGACAGGTGGACCCCCGCCAGGGCGCACACGAAGAGGGACTCGGCCACGAAGTCCCGGTCGCTCACGGCGTCGAGCGAGTTCTCGAACCGACCGGCCAGCCCGAGGCGGGCCGCCGTGGCGTCCGGGTCGAGCGGCAGCGAGCTGCCGGCGAGCGCGCCGGCGCCGAGCGGCGACACCTCGACCCGAACGAGCGCGTCGAGGAGCCGGTCGACGTCGCGCCCGAGCGCCCACCCGTGGGCGAGCAGGTGGTGGGCGAGCAGCACCGGCTGGGCCCGTTGCAGGTGGGTGTAGCCCGGCAGCACCGCCTCCCCCGCCTGCTCGGCGCGCCCCGCCAGCACCTCCTGCAGGTCGCACAGCAGGCCGCCGAGGCGGCGCAGGTGCCGGCGGGTGTACAGGCGCAGCGCCGTCGCCACCTGGTCGTTGCGACTGCGCCCGGTGTGCAGCCGGGCGCCCGTCGCCCCGGCGAGCTCGGTGACGCGCCGCTCGATCGCCGTGTGGATGTCCTCGTCGGAGGCTGCGAAGGCGAACGTCCCCGACGCCAGCTCGTCGCGCGCCGTCCCAAGGGCGGCGAGCAGCGCCGCCACCTCGGACGGGTCGAGCAGGCCGGCCTGGCCGAGCCCCTCGACATGGGCCGCCGACCCGTCGAGGTCGTCCTGTGCCAGCTCCTTGTCGTAGTCGAGGCTGACGGTGAACGCCATCATCGCCGCGGCAGGCCCCGAGCCCATGCGGCCCGACCAGAGGGTCACCTCGGTGCCGGCCCCGTCGCCTGCTGGCGGCTCGCCCAGGTCTTGATGCCGAGCCCGAAGATCCGCACGAAGCCCTCGGCGTCCTCGTGACGGAAGGCGTCGGCGGCGTCGTAGGTGGCGAGGCCGTAGTCGTACAGCCCCACCGGGCTGCGCCGACCGGCGACACGTGCCACGCCGCCCGGCTCGAAGGCCAGCCGCACCTCGCCAGTCACGTGGCGCTGCGTGCTGGCGACGAAGGCCGACAGTGCCTCGCGCAGCGGCGAGTACCACAGCCCGTCGTACACGAGCTCGGCGAAGCGCGGCTCGAGCCGCAGCTTCTCGTGGGCCAGGTCCCGCTCGAGGGTCAGGCTCTCGAGGTCCTGGTGGGCGAGCACCAGGGCGAGGGCGGCCGGTGCCTCGTAGATCTCCCGGCTCTTGATCCCGACCCGCCGGTTCTCGACGAGGTCGATCCGCCCGAACCCGCGGGCGCCGGCGATGCCCTGGAGGCGCTCGATGAGCGCCACCAGCTCGAGCTCCTCGCCGTCGAGCGAGACGGGCCGGCCTGCCTCGAACCCCACCACGACCTCGACCGGGTCGACCGTCCCCCCGGCGGGCGGGGCCGTCAGGGCGAACACGTCCGCCGGCGGGGACTCCCAGGGGTCCTCGATGACGCCGCACTCGATCGCCCGTCCCCACAGGTTCTCGTCGATCGAGTAGATCCGATCGCGGCTTGCCGTCACCGGTAGGCCGAAGCGCTCGGCGTACTCGATGGCATGCTCCCGGGTCATCCCCCACTCGCGCACCGGTGCCACGATGTCGAGGTCCGGGGCGAGCGCCCGCGTTCCCACCTCGAAGCGGACCTGGTCGTTGCCCTTGCCGGTGCAGCCGTGGGCGACCGCCTCGGCGCCGAACCGGCGCGCCGCGGCCACGAGGTGCCGCACGATGAGCGGCCGGGAGAGCGCCGAGACGAGCGGGTAGCGGCCCTCGTACAGTGCGTTCGCCTGGAGCGTCGGCAGCACGAAGTCGTCTGCCAGCTCCTGGCGGGCGTCGACCACGACGACCTCGATGGCACCGGCCGCCCGCGCCCGCTCCTCGATCGCGGCGAAGTCGGTCCCGCTCTGGCCGACGTCGAGCGCGAGGGCGATCACCTCGAACCCGCGCTCCTTGCCGAGCCAGTGGACCGCCACCGAGGTGTCCAGCCCGCCCGAGTAGGCGAGCACCACGCGCCGCTTGATCACCTGCGTTCTCCGCTCTTCCGTCCGTCCGACGATCCTCGCGCGTCGCCCGTCACCGCTCGGCCAGCTCCCCGATGCGCCGCCCGAGCGCCGGGCCGCCGGTGACCTCGTCGGCGATGACGAGGATCGTGTCGTCGCCGGCCACCGTCCCGAGCATCCCCTCGAGCCCCGTCCGGTCGAGCGCCGAAGCCACCACGTGGGCCGAGCCCGGCGGGGTGCGGAGCACGACGAGGTTGCCCGACACCGCCAGGTCGACCACCCACTCGCCGAGCACCCGCCGCAGGTGGTCGAGGGGCGCCACCTGCTGGTGGGGCAGCTCGGCGATCGCGTACACCTGCCCGTCCACACCCGGAAGGCGGACCTTTACGGCACCCAGCTCCTCGAGGTCGCGCGACACCGTCGCCTGGGTCGCCTGGACCCCCTCCGCCGCCAGCAGCTCGACGAGCTGCGGCTGGCTGGTCACGGCGTGCTCGCCGAGCAGCCGGGCGACGACGTGCTGGCGGCGGTTCTTCGGCACCCGTGCCACGCTCATCGCCCGAGGTCGCCGGGCTCGGCGCCGAGCAGGTGGCCGAGCAGCCCGCGCAGGGCGTGCAGGCGGTTGGCCGCCTGCTGCCACACGCGGCTCCGGGCACCCTCGAGCACGCCGGCGGTCACCTCCTCGCCGCGGTGCGCCGGCAGGCAGTGCAGGAAGATCGCCCCCGGCGCCGCCGCGGCGAGCAGCGACTCGTTCACCTGGTACGCCTGCAGCGCCGCCCGGCGGCCGGCCGCCTGCGCCTCCTCGCCCATCGACACCCAGACGTCGGTGTACACGACGTCGGCGCCCGCCACCGCCTCGAGCGGGTCCTCGACCTGGGTGACGTCGCCACCGAGGCCGGCCGCCCGCTCGAGGTCGCCGGGCGCCAGCTGGTGGCCGGCCGGCGCCGCCACCCGCACGACGGCGCCGCTCAGGGCGCAGGCGTCGACGAGCGACCGGCAGACGTTGTTGGCGTCGCCCACGTACGCCACGGTCGTGCCCTCCAGCCGGCCCAGCTCCTGGCGGATCGTCAGCAGGTCGGCGAGCGCCTGGGTCGGGTGCTCGACGTCGGACAGCAGGTTGACCACCACCGTTTGGCCGGCCGGCTCGAGCGCCGTCGCCATCCGCTCGAGGGTGCCGTGTCGGGCCACGCGCGCTGCCACGACGGCGTGGAAGCACCCGAGAGTCCGCGCCACGTCCTCGACCGTCTCGCGCCGGTCGAGCCCCACCTCCTCGCCGCGAATGGTCACCGGATGGCCCCCGAGCGCCACCACGGCCAGCTCGGCGGCGTTGCGCGTGCGGGCCGACGGGTGCTCGAAGAGCAGTGCCGCCCCCCTGCCGGCGAGCACCGGGGTGAGCGGGCCGGCCTCGGCGAGGTCGAGGGACGCCCGGACGCCGTCGGCGCCGAGGTCGGCGAGGCGGAGGACGGCGTGCGGGCTCACGGGGCGACCGCCTCGAGCGCCCGGGCGAGGCGGGCGACCGCCTCGTCGCACTCCTCCTCGCGCACCGTGAGGGGCGGGGCGAAGCGCAGCACGCCCGGCGCAGGGGCGTTGACCACGAGACCCTCGCCGAGCGCCGCCCGGTAGACGGCGCCGGCGTCGAGCCCGTCCTCGAGCACCGCCGCCAGCAGCAGGCCGGCGCCGCGCACCGAGCGCACCCGGTCGAGACCCTCGAGGGCGGCGCGCAGGCGAGCCCCGCGGGCGACGGCGAGCGCCGGGGCGTCGAGCGCCACCATCGTCTCGAGCGTGGCCCGCGCCGCCGACAGGGCGAGCGGCTGGCCGCCGAACGTGCTGCCGTGGTCACCGGGGACGAACGACTCGGCGACCTCCGCTTGGGCCCAGCAGGCGCCGACCGGAACGCCGTTGCCCAGTGCCTTCGCCATCGTCACGATGTCGGGCCGCACGCCCTCGTGCTGGAAGGCGAACCATCGCCCGGTGCGGCCGAGCCCGGTCTGCACCTCGTCCACGACGAGCAGCAGCCCGCGCTCGTCGCACAGCGCCCGCACCTTCGTGAGCCAGCCCTCCGGCGGCACCACGACGCCCGCCTCGCCCTGGATCACCTCGACGAGCACCGCCGACACCTGGGTCGGGTCGGCCGCCGCCTCGAGGGCGGCCATGCTGCCGTACTCGACGTGGCGGAACCCGTCGGGCATCGGGGCGAACGGCTCGTGCTTGGACGGCTGGCCGGTCGCCGCCAGGGTGGCCAGGGTGCGCCCGTGGAACGACCCGTAGGCCGACACGACGCCATGGCGGCCGTGCCCGCCATGGCGGCGGGCCAGCTTGAGGGCGCACTCGTTCGCCTCGGCGCCCGAGTTGGCGAAGAACACCTTGCCGCCTGCCGGCTCCCCGTCGCCGACGAGCTGGTCGAGCAGGCCCGCCACCACCTCGGCGTGCTCGTTGGCGAAGTAGTTCGACACGTGCAGCAACCGGCCGGCCTGCGCGCACAGTGCGGCGGCGACGGCCGGGTGGGCGTGGCCGAGCGAGGTGACGGCGATCCCCGAAAGGAAGTCGAGGTAGCGCCGACCGGCGTCGTCCACCAGCCAGGTGCCCTCGCCCGACACGAACCGGACCGGGCGCGGCGCGTAGGTCGCCATGAGGTGCGACCCGCCGTCGCCGCCTGTGGGCGCGCTCACGAGCCCACCGCCATCTCCGTCACCATCGTCCCGACCCCCTGGTCCGTGTAGAGCTCGAGCAGCAGGGCGTGCGCCACGCGCCCGTCGAGGATGTGCGCCGCCCCCACGCCCTCGCGCACGGCGGTGGCGCAGGCCTCCGCCTTCGGGATCATCCCGCCAGCCACCGCCCCGGTGGCCACGAGGGCGTCGACGTCGCCGGGCGAGAGGCGGGACCGGCGGGTCGACGGGTCGGCCGGATCGGCCCGGATGCCGTCGACGTCGGTCAGGAACACCAGCTTCTCGGCGCCGACCGCCGCGGCGACGGCGCCGGCGACCGTGTCGGCGTTGATGTTGTACGACTGGCCCCGACCGTCGGCGCCGATCGTCGCCAGCACCGGGACGAGCCGCTCGTCGAGCAGGGCGCGCAGCATCCGGGCGTCGACGGCCACCACGTCGCCGACGAAGCCGAGCGCCGGGTCGTGCTCGGCCGCGGTGATCAGCCCGGCGTCCTCGCCCGACAGGCCGACGGCGATCGGCCCGTGCACGTTGAGGGCCGTCACGATGTCCCGGTTGACCTTCCCGACGAGGACCATCCGGGCGATGTCGAGCGTCTCGGCGTCGGTCACCCGAAGGCCGTCGCGGAACTCCGGCGTCTTGCCGAGGCGTGCCATCAGCGCGCCGATCTGCGGCCCGCCGCCGTGCACCACGATCGGGAGCACGCCGAGCGAGTGGAGCAGCACGATGTCCTCGACGAAGGAGGCAAGCGCCGCCACCTCGTCGGCAGCACCGGCGAGGGCGTTGCCGCCGTACTTCACGACGACCACCTTGCCGGAGAAGCGGCGGATGTACGGGATGGCCTCCACCAGCACCGCCGCCGTCACCTCCGGCGCGGCGGCGCCCGGCGACGCGGAGACGGTCACGACGTCCTCATGTTCTCGTCGATGTACCCGTGGCCGAGGTCGGTCGTGAGCACCTCGCCGGCGCCGCTGCCGAGACCGAGGTCGCAGCGGACCTCGACCACCCGGCCCTCGAGGGCGGCCCGTGCCGCCGCCGGGTCGTGCGGCGCC
This sequence comes from Actinomycetes bacterium, assembly GCA_021809425.1. Taxonomy (GTDB): domain Bacteria; phylum Actinomycetota; class Acidimicrobiia; order Acidimicrobiales; family Bog-793; genus JAKBAA01. Next base: position 11,175 of record JAKBAA010000056.1, read on the forward strand.
GCCACGCCCCCGGCGCAGGCGACGACGTCGCCGTAGGCCACGCGCACCCGGTCGAGGTCGAAGGCGGCACCCGAGGCGCCCAGCTCGCTCACGATGCGCCCCCAGTACGGGTCGGCACCGTGCAGCGAGGTCTTCACGAGCAGGCTGCTCGCCACGGACCGCGCCGCACGGCGGGCGTCCTCGTCCGAGGCCGCCCCCCGCACGACGATCCTGGCGACCCGGGTCGTGCCCTCGGCGTCCTCGGCCAGCTGGAAGGCCAGCCGGCGGCACGCCTCGGTCAGCGCCTCGGCGAGCGCCTCCTCGCCGACCGGACCGGCACGGCCGCTCGAGAGCACGCTCACCGTGTCGTTCGTCGAGGTGCACCCGTCGACGGTCAGCTCGTTGAACGTGTCGCCCACCGCCCGGCGAAGCGCCGCAGCCAGCACCGGCGGGGGCACCTCGGCGTCGGTGGTGAGGACGGCGAGCATCGTGGCCATGTTCGGGGCCAGCATGCCGGCACCCTTCGCCATGCCACCCACCGAGAACCCACCGGCTGCCACGTAGGCCTGCTTCGGGTGGGTGTCGGTGGTCATGATCGCCCGCGCCGCCGCCTCGGCCGCGCCGGCGCCACCGCCGAGCGCGCCGGCCAGCCCGGGCACGGCGTCGACGATCCGGCCGAGCGGCAGCGGGTAGCCGATCAGCCCGGTCGAGCACACCAGCACCTCGGCCGGCGCCAGACCGAGCGCCGCCGCCACCGCCTCGCAGGTCGCCTCCGACGCCCGCCGCCCCTCGGTGCCGGTGGCGGCGTTGGCGCAGCCGCTGTTCAGCACGATCGCCCCTGCCCGCCCGCCGGTGGCGGCGAGGTGGGCGCGGCTCACCTCGACCGGTGCGGCCGCCGCCTTGTTCGTCGTGAACGTCGCCGCCGCCGGCGCCGGCCGGGGAGGGTCGAGCGCGACGAGCGCCAGGTCGAGCGCCCCGTCGGCCTTGACGCCGGCCGGGACACCGGCCGCCGAGAACCCGGCCGGCCCGGTGACGCCCGGCGCCCCGCCGGCCCCGTCCACCGCGCCCGGGCCGCTCACGGCCCCACCGCCACGCGGGGAAGGCCGGTCACCTCGGGGAGGCCCAGGGCGGCGTTGGCCGCCTGGATGGCCTGCCCCGACCCGCCCTTCGTCAGGTTGTCGATGGCCGACAGCACGACCACCGTGCCGGTCCGCTCGTCGTAGCGGGCGGTCAGCCGTGCCAGGTTCGTCCCGTAGCACTCCCGGGTGGACACGAGCGCCGGGGTGACCTGGACGAAGGGCTCGCCGTCGTACACCGTGGCCAGCAGCTCGACCAGCTCGGCCGTCGACGTCGGGCGCGTCGCCCGGCCGTAGCAGGTGGCGAGGATCCCCCGCGTCATCGGCGCCAGGTGGGGCGTGAACACGAGCTCGGCCCCGATCGCCTGCTCCATCTCGGGCGTATGGCGGTGCTCAAGCACCTTGTAGGCGCTGAAGCTCTCGTTGACCGCGGCGTGGTGGGTCTGGTCGGTCAGCGACCGGCCCGCCCCGGAGGTGCCGCTCGCCGCGTCCACCACGACGCCACGTGCCTCGATCACCCCGGCCGCCACGAGCGGGGCGAGCGCCAGCGAGGCGGCCGTCACGTAGCACCCCGGCGCCGCCACCAGCCGGGCGCCGGGCAGCGCCGCCCGGGTGAGCTCCGGCAGCCCGTACACGGCCCGTGCCAGCAGGTCCGGCCGCCGGTGCTCGAACCCGTACCACCGCTCGTAGGCCGAGGCGTCCCGCAGCCGGAAGTCGGCGCCGAGGTCGACCACGCAGCCGACCCGGTCGACGAGCGCCCCCACGAGGTCCTGCGAGGCCCCCGACGGAACGGCCACGAACACCACGTCGGCACCCGCGCAGGCGTCCGGGTCGACCGGGGCGTACACGACGTCACCGTACGCCGACGCCAGCCCCGGAGCCCGTGCCGTCACGGGGCTGCCCGCCGCCCCGGCCGCCTGCACGAGCGTCACGTCGAGCTCGGGATGGCCGGCCAGCAGCCGCAGCAGCTCCGTCCCGAGGTACCCCGACCCGCCGATCACCGCTGCCTTCATGGCATGAGCATACGCCATGCCGCATAGCGTTGCACTCAGGCGGTGCCCGCGGCGTCGAGGGCGGCCCGCAGCTCGCCGACGAAGCGAGCGGCGCCCGCCGGGCCCTCCCCTCCGAGCAGCCGCCGGACGAGCGCCGAGCCGACGATGACCCCGTCCGCCACGGCGCACACCGCACGCGCCTGGTCGGCGTCCGACACGCCCACCCCGACGAGCACCGGTAGATCGGTCACCGCCTTGCACCGGCGTGCCATCTCGAGCGCCGAGGCGGCCAGGGCGTCGCGCTCGCCGGTCACCCCGAGCAGGCCGATGGCGTAGAGGAAGCCGCGGCTGCGCCCGCACAGGCGCTCGAGGCGCGCCGGCGGGGTCGTCGGGGCGGCGAGCAGCACCGTCTCGACCCCCGCCGCGTCGGCGTCGGCGGCCCACGCCCCGGCCTCCTCGAGCGGCAGGTCGGGAAGGATCGCCCCTGCCACGCCGGACCGGGCGAGCTCCTCGGCCATCCGTCGGGTGCCGGCCCGCTCGACCAGGTTGTAGTACGTCATGACGGCCACCGGGACGTCGACGGCGCTCTCGGCGATGCCGGCCAGCACCGACCGCGGCGTGGTGCCCGCCTCGAGGGCGCGCTGTGACGCCGCCTGGATCGTCGGGCCGTCCATCACCGGGTCGGAGAACGGGATGCCCACCTCGACGGCGTCGGCTCCGGCGTCGGCGCACGCCCGGAGCACGTCCACCCAGTCGTCGCCCAGCCCGCCCGTGACGTACGGGACGAGCAGCTTGCGGCCCGCCGCCCGGGCAGCCCGCAGGGCCGCCTCCAGGCGGCCCTGCGCCTCCGGGCGCGCCGGCACGTCGACCGTCACGACAGCATCTCCTTCACCTGGGCCACGTCCTTGTCGCCGCGACCGGACAGCGTGACGAGCACGCGGGTACCGGCTGCAAGCTCCCCCGATCGGGCGGCGCGGGCCACCCAGGCCAGGGCGTGCGCCGGCTCGAGCGCCGGGATGATCCCCTCGTGCTCGGCCAGCAACCGGAACGCCTCGATCACCTCGCCGTCGGCCACCGACGGGTAACGGGCACGGCCGGCCTCGGCCAGGAAGGCGTGCTCGGGCCCGATCCCGGGGTAGTCGAGCCCGGCCGAGATCGACTCGGCCTCGAGCACCTGGCCGGCCTCGTCCTGCAGGAACCGGGAGCGCATCCCGTGGACGACCCCCGGGATCCCGTTGCCGATGGCCGCCCCGCCGGCGGCCTCGACACCGACGAGCTGGGCATCGGTGTCGACGAAGCCGGCGAACGTGCCGGCTGCGTTCGACCCGCCACCGATGCAGGCGACCACCACCTCCGGGTCGCGCCCGTGTCGCTCGAGGTACTGGGCGCGTGCCTCGTCGCCCACGACCCGCTGCAGCTGGCGGACCAGGTACGGGTACGGGTGCGGGCCCATCACGGTGCCGATGCAGTAGTGGGTGGTCTCGACGGTCGCCACCCAGTCGCGCAGCGCCTCGTTGACGGCGTCCTTCAGGGTGCGGCTCCCCGAGGTGACCGGGACGACGCGAGCGCCGAGCAGCTCCATGCGGAACACGTTGAGGGCCTGGCGCGCCACGTCGACCTCGCCCATGAACACCACGCACTCGAGGCCGAGCAGGGCGGCCGCCGTGGCCGTGGCCACGCCGTGCTGGCCGGCCCCGGTCTCGGCGATCAGGCGCCGCTTGCCCATGCGCTCGGCGAGCAGGGCCTGGCCGAGCACGTTGTTGATCTTGTGCGACCCGGTGTGGGTGAGGTCCTCGCGCTTCAGCGACACCTCGACGCCGAGCACCCCCGAAAGCCGCGGGCAGTCGGTCAGCGGGGTCGGCCGGCCCACGTAGCGGGAGAGCAGCTCGTCCAGGCGGCGACGGAAGGCCGGCTCGGCCCACGCCTCCGCCCAGGCCTCCTCCAGCTCGATGCACGCCGGCACGAGCGACTCCGGGACGAACCGCCCCCCGTAGGGCCCGAACCGGCCGCCCGGGCTCGGCTCGCGCATCAGCGCCTCGGTCACCACTCCTCCTGCCAGTCGTAGGGGGCTGCCGCGCTCGGCTCGTACGGGCGGGGTGCCGCCTGACGCGCCGCGTGCACGAACGCCCGCACCTTGCTCGGGTCCTTGTGCCCCGGCGACGACTCGACGCCGGTCGCCACGTCGACACCCCACGGGCGCACCTGGCGGATGGCCTCGGCGACGTTGCCCGGGGTGAGCCCGCCGGCGAGCAGCAGGCGGCGCGTCGCCGGGAACCCCTCGGCGAGGCGCCAGTCGAACACCCTGCCCGAGCCCGGCTCGGCGTTGTCGAGCAGCACGGCATGCGCCTGGAACGCCGACAGCTGGGCCAGCGCCGGGTCGCCTGCCGAGAATGCCCGGATCACGAACGGCACCTGCGCCGCCACCTCGGCGCACGCCTCGGGCGTCGTGCTCCCGTGCAGCTGCGCCGCCCGCAGCCCGGCCTGGCGAACCATCTCGACCACGCGAGCCGGATGGGCGTCCTTGAACACCCCGACCGTCAGCACGTCCGGCGGCAGCCGGCGGGTGATCTGGGCGACCGCTCCGACGGCGACCTGGCGGGGGGACGGGGCGAAGACGAACCCCACGGCGTCCGCCCCCATGGCCACCGACAGCAGGGCGTCCTCCTCGGAGGTCACCCCGCAGATCTTCACGAAGATCCGGCCGGGCCCGGCCCCCGGCGCCGGCGGGTCCCCGCTCATGCCGAAGGCGACGCCCGCACCGGGCCCCGGTCGCCGCCAGGAAGGCCGGCGCGCAGCGAGCGGAGGGCGCCGACCGGATCGGCGGCGGTGACGAGCGCCTCGCCGACGAGGACGGCGTGGAAGCCCGCCCCGGCCAGCCGGCCCAGGTCCTCGGGCGAGCGCACCCCGGACTCGGCGACCCGGACGACCCCGTCGGGGATCGCCTCCCCGACCCGGACCGCCCGCTCCGGGTCGACGGCGAAGGTGTGCAGGTCGCGCTGGTTCACCCCGACCATCGTCGCCCCGGCGTCGAGCGCCCGAGCGAGCTCGGCCTCGTCGTGCACCTCGACGAGCGCGTCCAGGCCGAGCCGGCCCGCCAGCCGGACGAACCGGCGCAGCTCGCCGTCGTCGAGGGCGGCCACGATGAGCAGGACGGCGTCCGCCCCCATCGCCCGCGCCTCGAGGCAGTCGGCGTCGGCGACCGTGAAGTCCTTGCGCAGCACCGGGAGGTCGACCACCGCCCGGGCCGCGGCGAGGTCGGCCGGCGAGCCCCCGAAGAAGTCCTCGTCGGTCAGCACCGACAGGCACGCCGCCCCGCCCGCCGCGTAGGCGGCGGCGAGCGACGCCGGGTCGAGCTCGGGGGCGAGCGGCCCCTTGGACGGCGACCGCCGCTTGATCTCGGCGATCACCGCCAGCTCGCCCGCCGCCCCGAGCGCCGCGGCGAAGCCCCGGGCCGGCGGGGCGGCAGCGGCAGCGGCCTCGAGCGCCGCCTCGTCGCGTGCGGCCGCCGCAGCGACACGCCGGTGCGCAGCGATGATCGCGTCGAGATAGGTGACCACCGCACCACCCTACCTGGGCCCCGGGCGGGCACCCCGTGTGGGGGTCTGTCCCTTCGGCGCCGGTTCGTGCCACGCTGTGTGGGTGACCGGATCCGACACCGCTCCGGCCAGCGGGGCAGCGAGCCACGGCACGGTGGTCGTCGTCGAGGACGACCGCAACATCGCCGACCTGCTCGACCTCTACCTCCGCACCGGCGGGTTCCGCGTGCTGCAGGCGTCCGACGCCGAGCGCGGCCTCGACCTCGTCGAGCGCGAGAAGCCGTGCTGCGTGCTCCTCGACATCGGCCTTCCCGGCTCGATGGACGGCCTCGAGGCCTGCAAGGAGCTCCGGCGGCGCAGCGACGTCCCGGTCATCCTCGTCACGGCGCGCGACGAGGAGATCGACCGCATCCTCGGGCTCGAGCTCGGCGCCGACGACTACGTCACCAAGCCGTTCTCCCCCCGCGAGCTGGTCGCCCGGGTGCGCGCCGTCCTCCGCCGCACCGAGCCGTCGCGCAAGGGGACCGAGGAGGCCATCCACATCGGCGAGCTCCACGTCGACCCGCTCCGGCGGGAGGTGCGGTCGGGCGACGAGACCGTGCAGCTGACGGCGCGCGAGTTCGACCTGCTCACCCACTTCGTCGAGAACAAGGGCATCGTCCGGACCCGCCAGCAGCTGCTCGACGCCGTCTGGGGCCCCGGGTGGTTCGGCGACGAGCGGACCGTCGACGTCCACGTCCGCCAGCTGCGGCGCAAGCTCGGTGACGCCCTGCCGCTCGCCACCGTGTGGGGCGTCGGCTACCGGTGCGGCTGAGCCGTCGCTCCCGGCGCGGGGCGGCCCGCTGAGCCATGCGGACGCGCATCACCCTCGCCGTCGTCACCCTGCTCGCCGGGGCGCTCGTCCTCGCCGGTCTGGTCAGCTTCTCGCTCGTCGCCCGCGCCAATGCCCGCGACGCCGAGCGCACCGTGCTCCGCCAGTCCCAGCTGCTCGCCCGCAGCCCGGCGCTCGTCAACGCCCCGGGCGTGCTCGCCCTCGCCGAGTCCGTCGGCGGCATCGAGCGGGCGAGCGTCCTCGAGGTGACCGCCACCGGCCGGCTGCTGTCGGCCGTGCCGCGCCTGCTCGTCGGCGACAGCCGCATCGACGTCACCCGCATCGCCCGCGGCGACCCGACCTCGGGCACCGCCGGCGCCATCGCCTTCGCCGTCGCCCCGCTCGTCACGGTGACGCCCGACCTCGGCACCGGCAGGGTCGGCACGGTGGTCGCCCTCGCCATCGAGCGGCGGATCGGGGGCGCCGGCAACAGCCTCAGCTACTACCTGCTGGCGAGCGGCATCTCCCTCCTCGTCGCCGGGCTCGCCTCGGCGGTGATCGCCCGGCGCATCTCCCGCCGCGTCGTCGCCGCCGCCCGCGCCGCCGAGCGGATCGCCGCGGGCGACTTCGACACGCGCGTCCCCGAGAGCCGCCCGGCCTACCCCGAGCTCGCCGGCCTCGACCGGGCGATCAACACGATGGCCGCCGACCTTGCCCGGGCCCGGGCGCTCGAGCGCCAGTTCTTCCTCTCGGTCTCGCACGACCTGCGCACGCCGCTCACCTCGATCCGCGGCTACGCCGAGGCGATCCGAGACGGCGCCGTCACCGACGACGCCCGTGCCGCCGGGGTCGTCGTGGCCGAGGCGCACCGGCTGGAGCGCCTGATCGGCGACCTGCTCGACCTCGCCCGCCTCGACGCCCACCGCTTCTCGCTCAGCCTGGAGCCGACCGACGTCGCCGGCACGGTCGCCGAGGCCGCCGAGGCGCTCCGCTACGAGCTCGACGCGGCCGGGGTGGCCCTCGCCGTCGAGGTGCCCGACCGGCCGATCGTGCTCGACCTCGACGAGGGCCGCCTCCGCCAGGTCGTCGCCAACCTCGTCGAGAACGCCCTCAAGTTCGCCGGCTCGCGCGTCCGGGTGCGCGTCGAGACCGGGCCGGGCGCCGGGGCCATCCTCTCCGTCGAGGACGACGGTCCGGGCATCGCCCCCGAGGACCTGCCGCACGTGTTCGAGCGCCTCTACGCCTCGAGCCGGCGCGTCGCCCGGGCGGCCGGCACCGGGCTCGGGCTCGCCATCGTGGCCGAGCTGACCGAGGCCATGGGAGGTCGCGTCCGCGTCGTGTCCCCGCTCGGCGACGGGGTCGGCACCCGCTTCGTCGTCGTCCTCGGCCGGCGGGCCCACCCGTCGCTCGCCCACCGGCTCCCCGGCGGCGACCCGGCGCTCGCCGCCTCAGGCGACGACGCCCCGCAGGCGTAGCCAGGCGGCGGTCGCGGCCAGGTGCGCCGACATGGCGGCCGCCGCCCCGGCCGGATCTCCGGCGCGCACGGCCGCCACCACCGCCGCATGCCCGGCGTCCGACCGGGCCCGCTCGATCGGCGAGGCGGCCGCCGCCACGGCGGCGAGCAGGTCGTGCAGGCGCATGCGCGCCTCGGCCACCGCCGCCACCACCGACACCGACCCGGTGGCCTCGGCGATCGCCAGGTGCAGCCGGGCGTCGGCCCGGGCATAGCGGGACGGCGGGGCCGCCGCGCAGGCGGCGAGGCGCCCCTCGAGGTCCACCACCACCTCCGGCGGCGGCCCCAGGAGGGCGGCGGCCGCGGCGGCACCGACCTCGACCACCTGGCGCAGCACGAGGGCGTCCTCCACACCGCCCCGACCGGCCGGCCCCGGCGCGGACGCTGCGGACGTCGGGGACGGCGTCGGCGCCGGGGGCCGCGCGGGGGTCGGGGGCCGGACCGCCGGCGGCGGGCGGTGGACCACCTCGGTCAGCTCGACCACGAACGTCCCCCCGTAGCGGCCCCGACGGGCCTCCACGTAGCCAGCCGCCTGCAGCACCTGGAGCGCCTCGCGCAGGGTCACCCTGCTCACCGCCAGCCGGGAGGCAAGCTCGCGCTCGGCCGGCAGGCGGTGCCCCTCGGGGAACACCCCGAGACGCAGCCCGGCCAGCAGACGCTCGAGCGTTGCCTCGAGGGCGTTCCCCTGGCGCACGGGCCGCAGCAGCACCGCCGTCACGTCGACGACCGGCCGGCTCACCCCGGGGCGGCTCGCCGTAGCGGCAGCTGCTCGATCCGCACCCTCACCGGCTCGCCGGGCTCGCCGTCGGCCGGGCGCGCCGTCAGCACCGCCGGCGGGTCGACCTCGCGGCGCACGTAGGCGAGCGCCACGGTGGCATCCCGGAACGGTGAGAAGGCGGCGCTCGTCACCCGGCCGACGTCGCGCTCGCCGTCCGCCAGCACCCAGCCCACCGCCGGGCCGCTCCCGCCGGCACCGCCCTCGCCGGCACCGCCCTCGCCGGCACCGGGCCCGACGGCACCGGGCCCGACGAC
>JAKBAA010000157.1 GCA_021809425.1 Actinomycetes bacterium
GGTCGCATCCCCCACCGGAGCCCGGCCCATCGGTACGTTCGGGGGGATGGCAGGGACCGGTGGGCCGGCGACCGACCGCGACGCTCGGCCCCCGATTGCCTACCTGATCGCGCTCGCCCTGGTGTCTGGCGGCGTGCTGCTCGGCGTGTGGATCGCCCTCGTCGGGCAGGCCGACCTGCAGGACAACATCGCCGGCCTCGGCGTGGCGGCCGCCGGCCTCTTCGCCGGATGGCTGGTCAGCGTCGGGGGGCGGGCGGTGCCCCAGTTCCGGTGGGGCGACCTGGCCCGCATCGCCCGCTTCGGGCCGGAGCTGATCACCCAGACGGGCGGGGTCTATGCCGCCACCTGGCGGCGGGTCCGAGGCCGCGGACAGCCGAGCGGCTTCAGGACCGTCGATACCGGCGTGGGCGGCGGCGGCTGGCGCTCGGCTAGGCGCAGCGGCGTGGTGGCGGCGCTGCTGTCTTTCACCCCTGACACCATCGTCGTCGACATCGATGCGGAGACGGGGGTGGCCACCGTGCACGACTTCGTCGCCCGCTCCGACGAGGGCAGCCCGTGACCGCCTTCCTCGTCGCTGCGTTGGTCCTCATGGTGGCCCTCGGCCCGTGTGCGTGGGTTTGCTGGCGTGGCAGCCCCGAGGACCGCCTGGTGGCCCTCAGCCTTACGGGGACCGTCCAGGCGCTGTTGCTGCTCTCGCTGGCGGTCGGCTTCGCCGAGCCGGCCCTGGCCTCGCTCGGCGCGCTCCTGGCAGTCATGTCCAACGCCGGCACCTTGGTCTTCGCCCGGTTCCTCGAGCGCTGGGTATAGCGGTGCGCGACGGGTTCTCCATCGCCTTGCTCGCCATCGGCCTGGCGGTGATCTTGGCGTCTTGTCTCGGTATGGCCGCCCTCACCGACGCCCTCGACCGGTTGCATCTGCTCACCCCGGCGTCGACCATCGGAGCGGGAGCGCTGTGCGCGGCCGTGGTCGTCCACGAGGGCCTAGATGCCTCCGGCGTGTCCGCCATCCTGCTCGCCGCTGCGGTGGGTACCGCCAACCCGCTCATCAGCCACGCCACCGCCCGATCCATCGCCGTTCGCCGCCAGGCCGACCCCAGCCGGCCCGAAGCCGGCCCGCCCGAAGCCGGCCCGCCCGCTAACGGGGCGAGCAAGTGAGAGAGGCGGTGATCGCTGTGGCCCTGGTCTGGGTGGCGGCGGCGGGCACCGCTGTGGTCTTGACCCGCGACCCGCTGCGGCAGGCGTTCGTAGCCGGGTTCTTCGGACTGTGCCTGGCATCTCTGTACCTGTCCATGCAGGCCGGCGACGTCGCCCTCTCCCAGCTCGTGGTCGGAGCCGTGGCTCTGCCTTTCATCGTCCTTCTCGCCCTGGCCAAGGTCCGCAGGCCCCAGTGACGTCGAAGCGCCGATGAGCCGCCGGACTCGCCTGACCGTCTTCGCCGTGGCCGCCGTCGGCCTGGCGGTCGCTCTCGGGATAGGGCTGGGTGGCCTGCCCCGCTTCGGCGCACCGGCCTCCGCGTACGCCCGCATCCTCAACACGCTGTCGGTGCCGCAGCGCCACGCCACCGACGTGGTGTCGGCGATCAGCTTCGACTACCGGGGCATCGACACCCTCTTCGAGGAGTTCATCCTCTTCGCGGCGGTGGCCGGCATCTCGATCCTGCTGCGCCCGCTCGGCGACGAGACCCGCCGCCTGCCCGAGGACCAGGCCGCCGGCCGGCGCATCCCGCCGCCCAGCCCGGCCGTCGGGCTGCTCGGCATCCTGCTCAGCCCGCTCCTCGTGGTCGCCGGCCTGGAGACGGTGACCCACGGGCAGGTGTCACCCGGCGGCGGCTTCCAGGGCGGGGTGGTCCTCGCCAGCGCCCTGTTCGTGGTGTACCTGGCGACCAGCTACTCGGTGGTAGAGCGCTTCGAACCGGGAGCCCTGATCGAGGCCGCCGACGGAGCCGGCGCCGGCGGGTACGTGGCCGTCGGCATCCTCGGGCTCCTGGGCGGTGCCGCCTACCTGACCAATGTGGTGGGGCTGGGCCAGCCCGGCAATCTGATCTCCGGCGGCACCCTGCCGATCCTCAATGCGGTCGTCGGGCTGGAGGTCGCCGGCGGTTTCGTCCTCCTCGCCAAGGAGTTCCTCGACCAGACCGCCGTGATTCGGGGTGGGGCGTGACGGTCCTGGCGTTCGGCGTGGTGGTCTGGCTGATCGTCATCGGCCTGTACGGGGTGGTCACCAGCCGCAACCTCATCCACCTCGTGGTGTGCATCTCGGTGGCGCAGTCGGCCACCGACATCCTGATCCTCGAGATCGGCTACGTCGACCACGGCCACGCGCCGGTGTTCGTCAGCTTGCCCAAGCATCCGGGCCCGACCGTCGACGGGATAATGCAAGCCCTGTCGCTGACCGACGTGGTCCTCGGCGCCGCGGTTTCGGCGCTGCTGCTGGCTTTGGTGGTGCAGATCCACAAGCGGACCGGGACGCTGGATCCCGATCACCTGCGTACCGTCGCCGACGAACAGCCGTGACCACCCCGGCTCCCCAAACGGTCTTGATCCCACTGGCGGTGGCGGTGCCGCTGGCTGCGGCCGCGGTGCTGGCCGGCGCCAACCGGCACATCCCGGCGGTCGCCCGGGACCTCCTGGCGGCAGGGGCGGCGGCGGTCACCACGGTCATAGCCGCCATCGTGCTGGCCCGGTCCGCGCACGGGCGGGTCATCTACTGGTTCAGCGGATGGCGGCCGGTGCACGGCACGGTCATCGGCGTGGACTACGCCATCGACCCGATGGGCGGCGCCCTCGCCCTCCTCGCCGGCGTGCTGGCCCTCGCCGCGCTGGTCTACTCGCGTCGGTTCTTCGGGGAGACGGGCGGGCGGTACCCGGCGCTGGTGCTGGTTTTCACCGCCGCCAGCATCGACTTCGCGTGGACCGGCGACCTGTTCAACATGTTCGTGGCCTTCGAGCTGGTCGCCGTCACAGGGTTCGTGCTGAGCGGCTATTACGCCGAACAGGAGGCGCCGCTGCAGGGCGCCATCAACTTCGCCGTCGTCAACACCATCGGCGGCCTGGTCGTCCTCACCGCGGTGGCGATGCTCTACGGGCACACCGGCACCCTCAACCTGGCTCAGATGGGCCAGTCCCTGGCCGGCCATCCCCCCGGTGGGCTGGTGGTCGTGGCCTTCGCCCTCCTGGCATCGGGCTTCTTGGTCAAAGCCGGCGCGGTCCCCTGGCACTTCTGGCTCCCCGACGCCTACGGCACTGCGCCGGCACCGGCATGCATCCTCTTCGCCGGGGTGACCAGTGAGCTCGGCCTGTTCGGGTTGGCGCGAACGTGGGAGACAGTGTTCTCAGGGGCGGTCAGCGGACCGGCGGAACACCGCATCCGGCTGGTCCTCGGCGGCCTCGGTGTCGTGACCGCTCTGGTCGGGACCGCCATGTCGCTCGTCGAGGACCACCCCCGCCGGCTGCTGGCGTTCGTCGTCGTCGCCCACATGGGCGTTTACCTGCTGGGTTTCTCGCTGCTGCGCACGGCGGCTCTCGGGGGCGTCGCCTTGCTGGCCGCCGGCGACGGGCTGACGAAGGCCGCCCTGTTCCTCGCCGTGGGCATCATCCGCCGCCACCGCCGGGCTACCGGGGCGCGCGTGTTGAGGGGCGAGGGGCCGGCGATCACCATCGCCGCCGGGGTCATCGTGGTGGGGGCGCTGGGACTGGCGGACCTGCCGCCTTTTGCTACTTCGGTGGGGAAAGATCTCCTCGTGGCCACCGCCGGGTCGGCAGGCCCGCTCGTCGAGGCGGTCATCGCCGTAACCGTCGTGGGATCGAGCGCGGCGATCCTGGCCAGCGCCGTACGGGTGTGGAGAGGCCAGTCCTCCGACGACCCGTCGCCGTCGGAGGACGCAGCAGAGACGGCGGCGGGGTGGGGCAACCTGACACTCCTAGCGCCACCAGTCCTCCTCCTGGCCGCCGGGCTCGGCCTGGGGCTGGTCCCCCACCTTGCTGACCACGCCGCCAGCGCAGCCGTCTCGTTCTCTGACCGGCAGGGCTACCACGCCGCGGTCTACGGGCTTCCCGCTGGCCGGGGCCGGATGCCAGCGGTACCTGCCATCTCGGTGTCAACCC
>JAKBAA010000057.1 GCA_021809425.1 Actinomycetes bacterium
TCTCCTCCATCCCCGAGGGCGCCCGGACCACCGGGGCGGCGTCGCCCCGGCCGGGGGCGACCGCCGCCGGGGCCGGACCGGCGTCCTCCGGCTCGAGCGGGTAGGCGTAGGCGAGGGCGTCGTACCCGGTCACCGCACCGCCGAAGCTCTCCTGGAAGTTCCGCCGCGCCACCTCCCCGTCGGTGGCGATCCCGAGCCCCACCTCCGCCTGGCGCCGGACCAGCTGCTCGACCGCCTCCCGGTGGGCCTCCTCGAGCTCCGCCGCCGACCGCCGGCCCTGCTCGTGCTCGGCCTGGACCTGCCGCAGCCACCCCGGGCGGGGCAGGCCGCCGACGTGGTCGGCCCGCAGCCGACCCAGGTCGGCCGGCCCGGCTGGCCCTGCTGGCCCGGCTGGCCCTGCCGGCCCGCCTGGCCCTGCCGGCCCGGCCGGCCCGGCCGGCGCCTGCCGCCCGTCGCCGCTCACTCGACGCCCGCCCGGCGGCACAGGTACTCCCAGGCCCGGTTGTCCGCCGACAGCGGCGGCGCCGGCGTGGACAGGTCCTCACACTCCCCCTCGTGCAGCGACACGTACTCGCCGAGCCGCTGTGCCACCAGCTGGACCCGGGCGTTGCGGTCCATGGCCAGGCACCGGGCGACCACCTCCTGGGGGTCACGCCCGACCACCACGCAGCCGTGCCCGCGCAGCAGCACCACGGCGCTGCCGTCCAGCCGCTCCGCCAACGAGGCGGCGTAGACGGGGTTGCCCACCAGCGGGCTCGCCTCCCCCGGGAACTCCCGGGCGAGGTCCCACACCGGCACCGCCGTGCCGAGGAAGCGGGCCGAGTGGATCACGGCGCGCAGCGGGGTCTCGGCCACGCCGAACGACAGGATCGACGGGGTGTGGGCATGGCAGATCGCCCCGACCTCGGCGCGACGCGCGTAGATCGCCGCATGCAGGTGCCGTTCCAGGAACAGCGGCCACTCGCACCCGCCGACGGCCTCCCCGTCGGGGCCGTGGGCCACGAGGTCGCCGGCCTCGACCAGCTCGGCGGCGCGCGACCGGGACAGCAGGAACCCGCCACCGGCCCCGGCCAGCCGGGCGCTCACGTGGCCGTCGGCGTCGAGCACCCCCTCCCGGGCGAGGATCCGGTTGGCCCGCACCAGGTCGCCGGCCGGCCCGGCCGCGCCCGCCGGGGCGCCGCTCACGACGCCACCCCGGCCCGGCGGCAGAGGCGCTCCCACTCCCGGTCGCGCCCCGGCCCGCCCGGCGACGGGTCCGGCGGTGCGGCCAGCTCGGCGTCGGTGGGGCGCACCGGCGGGCCGAGGGCCAGCAGGTCGACCTGTGCCCGGGCGCCACGCTCCATGTCGAGGCAGGCGCGGACCACGCTCACGAGGTCCTCGCCGGCCACGACGCTCCCGTGGCCGCGCATCAGCGCCACCGGCCCGGCGCCCAGTCGGCGGGCCAGGGCGCGGCCCTGGTCGATGGAGCGCACCAGCAGGTCGGTCGAGGTGCCGAACTCGTCGGCGATGTCCCACACGGGCACCCCGTCCCCGAACAGCCGCGCCGCGTTGATCGTCCGGTGCAGGGTCGCCTCCCGTGCGATGCTGAACGGGAGGATCGCCAGCGCATGGTTATGGCACACGGCGCCTACATCTGGGCGCTCGCCGTACACGGCGGCGTGGATGAACCGCTCGATGTACGGCACCGGCCCGCCGTCGCCCACCACCGCCCCGTCGAGGTCGAACGTCATGATGTCGGCCGCCTCGACGTACTCCGGTGACCGGGCGCGTGACAGCAGGAACCACTCGGGGTGCTCGGGGTGCCGGACGCTCACGTGCCCGTAGGCGTCCAGCACCCCCTCGTGGCCGAGGATGCGGTTGGCCGCCACCAGCTCGTCGACCAACCTCCCCGACGGGCCGCCCGCAGCCTCGTCTGCGCTCACGAGCCCGCCCCGGTCGTCGCCACTCGGTGTCCCTCCTGCACGCGCCTGGTCACCTCCGTGCACCCGTCAGCCGACCGGCTGGTACACGGCGCCCAGCTTGACGTTGCCGGTCACCACCCCGTACCGGTTGGAGAGCGTGATCAGCTGCTGCACCTGCGCCGCCGAGATCGCCGTCGTGTAGGTGAAGGCGTCCGCCGGGAGGTTGGCGACGGGCGGCAGCCCGTCCTCCTTGGCGATCAGCTTCGCCGCCGCAGCCGGGTGGGCGTAGTAGTACGTGTCGGCCCGGGCCAGCGCCGCGTCGAACGCCTTCACCACCGCCGTGTGGCTGCCGACCCAGCTGTGCAGGCCGGTCCAGCAGGCGAACAGCGGCGTGTGCAGGTAGCTCTGGAAGTCCTCCACCATCACGTGGCCGCCCGACTTCAGGTACTCGAGCGAGAACGGGGCGACCAGCTCGGCCGCCTGCACCGACCCGGCCTTGAGCGCCGCCAGCGTGTTGGTGACGCCCGTCGCCACGTAGTGCACCGACCGGTAGTCCACGCCGTGGGCCGCCAGGTAGGCGTCGATCTCGAGCGTGTTGAAGCTGTTGGTGCTGATCACCCCGATGCTCTTGCCGGCCAGCTGCTGGGGCTTCGTGATCGGCTTGCTCGCCTCCAGCACGTCGGCGCCGAGGTTGTTGCGGAAGTCGACCCCGCCGGCGAAGCACGGGGCGGCGATGCCGTGCGCCGCGCCCTGGATGACCGACACGACGTTCGACTCGACGATCGTCAGGCTCCCGCTGTCCAGCCCGGCGATGGCCTCGGCGCCGGCGCCGGTGAGCGGCTTGATGGTCACGTCGAGCCCCGCCGACCGGAAGTAGCCGAGCGCCAGCGCCAGGTCGGCGTTGCCCGGCCCGTTCCCGGCCGACACCCCGAGCGTGATCGACGTGACCGGCCGTGCCGCCGCCGCCCCGCTCGCGCCGACGGCGCTCCCGGCGAGCGTCGCCCCGGCGAGCACCCCGCCGCACAGCGCCACGCGCACCGCTCCTCGTCTTGGCCTCATGGTAGGTCCCCCTCCTCTTGTCGGTGCCGTGCCGGTGGCACGGCAGGTGCTGCAGGTGGTCCGGGCAACGGCGCCCCCCCGGCCGCCGGGCGGCCGACCCCCTCGACGAGGGCCAGCACCTCCCCGTACAGCTGGCCGAAGCGCGGGTCCTGGCGGGTCGCCAGGTGGTCACGCGGGCGGGGCAGGTCGATCGCCACCTCGCCCACGATGCGGGCCGGCCGGCTCGACAGGGCGATGACCCGGTCGGCCATGTACACCGCCTCGCCCACGTCGTGGGTGACGAGGATCGCCGAGAAGCCCATCTCGCCCCACAGCCGGAGCACCTCGTCCTCGAGCTGGGTGCGCGTGAGGGCGTCGACCGAGGCGAACGGCTCGTCCATGACCAGCACCGACACCTCGCCGCACAGGGCGCGAGCCAGCGCCACCCGTTGCTGCATCCCGCCGGACAGCTCCCACGGGTAGCTCCGGGCGAACGCCCCGAGGCCCACCCGCTCGAGCGCCCCGGCGGCCCGCTGCTCGCGCTCGTGGCGCCCCATCCCCGACAGCGCAAGGGCGACGTTGTCGAGGTTGCGCATCCACGGGAACAGGCTCTTGCTGTAGTCCTGGAACACGATCGACAGCCACGCCGGCACGTCGTCGACCGCCTCGCCCCCGTAGCGGACCTCCCCCTCGTCCGGGGCCAGCAGCCCCGAGATGGTCCGCAGCAGCGTCGTCTTGCCGGCCCCCGACGGGCCGACGACCGCCACGAGCTCGCCCGGGGCGACCTCGAAGCTCACGTCGGCCAGGATCTCCCGCACCTCCCCGCTCGCCGTGCGCAGCCCCTTGCGGACCCCGCGCACCACGAGCCGGCGCTCGTGCCGCACCCCCGGCGCCGCGATCCCCTCCCGACCCCACCTGCTCGCCACCTGACCGCGCCGCCCTCAGCTCGGCCGGCCGCGCAGCGCCCGGCGCTCGACGGCGAGGAAGGCGGTGTCCGCCAGCCAGCCGATCCCGCCGAGGACCACCACGCCGGCGAACGTGGCCCGGGAGTCGTACGAGCTCTCGGCGTTGACGATGAAGTAGCCGATGCCGTTCGACGACCCGATCATCTCGGCGATCACGAGCGCCGCCAGCGACACGCCGACGGCCACCCGGAGCCCGGCCAGGATCTCGGGGAGGATGGCCGGCACGAGCACCCGCCGGAAGGCGCGGGCGCGTGACAGCTTGCACGCCCGGACCACGTCGTGGACGAGCGGGTCCACCGAGGCCGCCGCGTCGGCCGTCGTGACGAGCACCGGCCAGAGGGCCGTCAGGACGACGAGCATGACCACCGTGCTCGTGCCGAGCCCCGCCAGCAGGACGAGCAGCGGCAGCACGAGGGGGAACGGGATGGACCGGAGGAAGTCGACCACGCTCGACAGGTAGTCGCGCGCCGTCCGGCTGTAGCCGAGGAGCAGCCCCAGCCCGACCCCGAGCAGCCCGCTCAGGCCGAAGCCGAGCCCCAGGCGGACGAGCGACACGCCGACCACCGAGGCCAGGTTGCCCCCGGTGAACATGGTGCCGATGTCGGACAGGGCGCTCGTCGCCGACGGGTAGATCGGGTTGTGCACGAGGAGCGACGTCCACTGCCACACGGCGAAGGCGGCGAGCAGGCCGGTGAGCCCGAGGGCCGACCTCGACGCCGCCGGCCCGGTCAGCCGGCTCGCCACGCGGCCCACGCGGCCCCCGGGGGCGCCGGTGCCGCCGGCGAGGCCGACCGTCGTCACCTGGCCGCCCTCGCCCGCAGCGGCGTCGCCACGCCCGGGCGGTAGGCCCAGGCGAGCAGGCGCTGCTGGCCGGCCACGAACAGCCGGTTGACCAGCCAGCCGGCCAGCCCGCCGAGGAGGACCCCGGCGTAGATGAGCGGGGTGTTGCCGGCCTGCTCGGCCGTGAGCACGAGCCCGCCCAGCCCGCCGTAGCCGACGACCAGCTCGACGGCGATGGTGGCCGCCATCGACAGCCCGATGGCCGCCCGGGTCCCGCTCGCGATCATCGGCGCGCTCGCCGGCACGACGATGCGGCGGTAGAACGACCACCGCCGCAGCTGGAGCGCCCGTGCCTTCTCGCGGTGCTCCACCCGGTAGCGGCGCACGGCGTACGCGGTGTTGACGAAGATCGGCCAGAAGGCGGCCGCCACGACGAGGATGGCCTCCATCGTCGTCGTCAGCCCGAACAGCAAGATGGTGACCGGGATGAGGGCGAGCGCCGGGACCGACCGGGACGAGCGCACCACCCACTCGCCCAGCTGGTCGAGCAGGGGAAGGGAGGCCACGACGATCCCGAGCACGACCGCCCCGACGAACGAGATGGCGAGGGCGATCGCCCACACCTGCAGGGTCCCCCCGAGCGCCCGTAGCAGCTCGCCGGGCGAGTCGCCCGCGACCCGGGCGACCGCGGGCACGCTCGCCAGGAATTGCGGGCCGGCGGCGTTGGTGACGGCGACGAGCTCCCAGATGCCGATCGCCACGAGCGCCCCCACCCACGGCCGCGCCCGGCGCGGCACCCGGCGGGTCACCGAACGAGCGGCCCGGTGCTGACCGTGGCCCGGATGGTCGTCTGGACGTGGGGCTCGACGGTGGCCTTCCCGCTACCACCGCCCTCCTCGCCCCAGAGGACCTCCACCTCGGTGCCGTCGACGGCGTCGCCCTCGTCGAGCATGGCAACCGAGCAGAAGGCCCCCATGTTGACCGTGTACCCGCACAGCGTCGAGATCCCCACCGGCCGGCCGTCCCGGGACACGGCGTCCCACTGCACCCGGGCGTACCGCCCGAGCGGGACCTCCAGCAGCTTGGCCCGCCCGGCCCCGCCGAACAGGCTGCTGGCGATCACCCGGGTGACGTCGTCGTCGTGCCAGGCCAGCCACACCTTGCGCCGCTTGGGCGCCTTCGCCGCCTCGACGAGGGCGTCCCGGCCGACGAAGTCGTGGTCGAGCTTCACGAGGTGCCCGTAGCCGAAGTCGTACGGCGTGACGTAGTAGTCCTCGATCCGGCTCGAGGCGAAGCTGCCGCCGATCGACAGGCTCGCCTCGTAGCCGTCGCCGGCCAGCCACTCCCGGTACGGCCGCAGCCGCTCGCCGGTGTACACGGCCGGGGTCGGCTGGGCCATGTAGCCCGACTCGATCGACCCGGTGTAGTAGGCGAGGGCGCCCCCCTGCACGAGCCCCAGCCCGTCGCCGGCCGCCAGCAGCGCCTCGAGGCAGGCTGGCCCGTCCTCGACCGGCCCCATCAGCTCGAGGCCCATCGACGCCGTCCCCGGGGTGCCGACCATCGTGTGCACCAGCGCCCGCGTCGGGCGCCCGGCGATCGTGAGGTCGAACATCGCGAAGAACCGCCGCGCCTCGATCGGCCCGCCGTGGGCGCGCTCCACGACGGCCCAGGCGTTCGGTCCCTCCACCTCGTAGCGGAACGTCCGCCGCCGGCCGCCCGCCTGGTCCCTCGTCCGCTCGTCCCGGACGACCTCGACGTCGTACCCGCCGGTCGCCGCCCGGTACTGCACGAAGTTGGCCGCCCCTGCCGGGCCGACCAGGCTCACCTCGTCGTCCTCCAGGCCGAACAGCACCGCCGAGCCGACCATGTGGCCGTCGTCGTTGCACGCCACGAAGTGCTTCGCCCGGTTGCGCCCGAACCCGTCGAACCCGTTCACCCCGGTGTCCGAAAGGAGGCGCGTCACGTCGGGCCCCTTCAGGTAGACGTCGGTCATGTGGTGCGACTGGTCGAACAGCACCGCCGACTCCCGCCAGGCTGCCTGCTCCACCTGCCAGCTCGTGTGCTGGTCCGGGTAGGGGGCCTGGAAGCGCCGCCCCGGCAGCTCGCGCAGGAGGCGCACCGGGCTCCCCGCCGCATCGATCCGATCCTGAAGGCTTCCCCCGGCCACCCTGCCCCCTCGGCACGCCGGGTCGCCCACCCCGCCGGCCGGCGACCCCGGCTGCACCGTATCTCCGCGCAACAAGTTGCGCAACAACGTGCGCGCCGATCTGGCTACGCTGGCGCAGCGGGTCGGCGGCGGTCGGAGCACGTCGCACGGGTGGCCGGCACGGAGGCCAAGGAGCGAGGTTGGGCGAGCAAGGTCCCCGCAAGAGCGCCTACACCGCCGAGCGCGTCGCAGCCGAGATCCGCCGGGCCATCCGCCACGGCGACCTGCTGCCCGGCGAGCACGTCCGCCAGACCTACTGGTCGGCCTACGTCGGCGTGAGCAGCGCCCCGACCCGGGAGGCGCTCAAGATGCTCGTCTCGGAGCACCTGCTCACCTACGACGCCCACCGCGGCTACTTCGTGACGCGCATCGACCCGTTCGAGATGTCGCAGGTGTACCAGATCCGTCGCGTCCTCGAGGCCGAGCTCCTCGAGGGGATCCGCTGGCCCGACGACGACGAACTGCGAGCGATCGGCCAGGCCATGGACGACGTGGTCGACCACGTCCGCCATGGCGACGGCCACGGGGCCCTCGACGCCGTCCGGCGGGTGTCGTTCGCCATCTTCGACCTCTCCCCCCGCAACGTCCTCGTCGCCGAGACCAAGCGCTTCTGGGACCGCGCCGCCGTCTACCGGGCGCTGGACATTGCCAGCCTCGAGGACCCCGACGCCCAGGACGTCACCGGGTACTACAAGGCCCTCCTCGCCCTCCTCGAGACCCGCGACCGCGACGGTCTCGTGGCGCTCAACTCCGAGCACCGCATGGCCAAGGCCATCGCCGTCGGGGGAGCTCCTGCAGCGGTTCCGCCCGGGGGGAGGGGTCAGGCGGCGACGTAGGGAGCGGTTGTTTACTGCGAGGCGGCCCTGCGCGCTGCCTGGCACGATGTGGGGCTACGCCCCGATCCTCAACGCAACGGTGATCGGATCGCCCGTCACGGCCTTCCCTGGTGGACGCTGACGGAATACAACTCCGCATTTGAACCCGAGCCGGGCTCCGTCCATACTCTCACCTCCATTGGGTCCACAGGGGATGGCGGAAGCAGCTTCGTCACGAAGATCCCGCTTCCATCGGTGAAGTTCTTCGGGTGGACGAACCGCGGAGCAACGAACCCAACCCGCTCAGTCTGGACTGTGCCGCTGCCTGTCATATTGCGCTCGGCAACAAGCTCGCCAGACTGGTCATCCCAGATCTGGACCTCCGCACCGCCCGATACTCCGATTCGGAGCTGGGCGTATCCATCATGGCGAGCCTGGACACCTGCGACGATTCCCTCGACCACGAATCCACCATGACGGCGGCTGACAAGCGCGGGACCGTTACGGGTGGACTCCAGCCGGCCCGACGCGAACGGCTCCGCGGCGAGGAACTGTGCGCTCACCGATGACGAAGCAGAGACACGCAGTACTCGCTGCCCGCTGGGTGGGGTCCACTCGATCCAGTAGACACGCCCAGGCAATGGTCCAACGATCTTGGCGCCGGGAAGCCGACCGATGTCCGTGAGAGAGGTGAGGAGCTGGGCTGGGTCGCAGGAATGCGTCCCTCGCCACGGAGCCACGACGAAGGCAATCGGCCTGCCGGTCAACGGCAGCGAGAACGGCGGGCATCCGTCTGATATCACTTGAGCGCTGCGAACGCCAACTGCGCCGAGCGATGCATTGGGGCTCACCACCTCTGCGTTCGGGGGTATGTGCGTCTCGATCCACGACAGCGACCTCCCAACCCTTTCGTTGGAGACGGTCGCGACGCTTGCAATGAGCCCAGGAGTGAACACGACCGTCCAGGCTCCGGCCAGCGCAACGCTGACCACACCGACGAGGGCGGCCAGCCGCCGACGGATCAGGCACCACCCCAAGAGTGACCCAGCGCCCACAAAGAGCGCAGCGGACAGCGGGACGGTTTGAAAGTCTCCCGGATACGCAAATGATGGTCCGGAGAGCCAACTGGGGACTCCCACGAACAAGATCGCGAGCAGACCGACATCGGTAAAGGCTCCAAGAATGCCGGCGCCGCCGATGATCCCCCATATGCCGAGCGCGTTCCCTCGAATGACGGACATCGCGCGGCCGGGATGAGCGATGAGATTGACAGCGACGCCCGAAAGGGACACCTGGGACTCCCCCCCGAGCTGCGCCACATTCCGAAGGGCTCCGCTCGAGCCTACGTTGTCATGAAGTACCGAAGGGATCCAGAGCGCTGCTGCTGCAAGAAGCAGCCCCGCGCCTGCAGCGCGCCACCGGCGACGTGCGAGGAGATAGACGGCCACGATTGCGAGAGGCAGGCCACTCGTGTCTCCCGTAAGGGCGAGGAGCATCGCCAAAGACCAGGCTGTTCTGGTCGCTCGTCGATCGAACGCGTAGAGTGAACCGACAAATAGCGCGCCCTGGAGTGCCTGATAATGGAAGTCGAAGGCTGCTGCTCGGTACTGCCAGATATCGATAAGTGACAGCGCTGCGGGGGCAAGAACGACGACCCACCTCGAAACGCCGTTCAGACCTCGTCGCTCTGCCACACGGGCGCCCCAGAGCCCCGCCAACACGGTGATAGCCGCCGTGGGCGCAGCCTGTAACACGTCGAGGAGCGCGACGTGAATTGGCAGTTTCATTGCGCCGACGAGCAGCAGGGCCAGTGGCCACGTGATCAGCTCAAAGTGGTTTGCAAGGTAAGGCAAATCGTGCCCAGTTCCTGGAATGTACACGGACGGAGCGAGATGCCCGTGGCCAATAAACCAGTACGCCCGAGCAAAGACCTGGTAGTCCATCGTCAGTTCGCCGCGGCGTGCAATTGCCGTCTCCTCGACGACAAGCACCGCAAGCTCTACGACGCCCATGGCGAATACGATCCAGAGAGGAAGGCGCTCGGGGCGCGCGCCTGCGGCGACCGGGCGGGCCTCGTCCGGGAGCGTCGCCTTGCGCGTGATCACCTTCACGTGGTCTCCCGCCTGCATAGACCGGCACATTCGCCGTTTCGCCTCCTCATCCCGGAGGGCACCACGAGCAAAGTTCTCCGCGCTTGCGCAGTGCGCAGTGCGCAGCGAGCAAGTGGCGCCGGGGCGGCGGGCCCATGGTTGGCCCGCCGTCGCGGTCGCATCGCTCGCGTCAGTGTCGGGCGTCGAAAGCGACACCCCGTCGCACTCGCTACCACTCCGCGCCGCATCGAGCATGACCGCGACATGGGCTTTACGATCTACTGAACCGTACGGCGAGGATCGACGAATAGCCGTATGGGAAGAACTGCGTCCCATTGACCAAGTTCGCCTCGAAGTAGACCGGATCCGTCGTCGCCTGAGTGCCGATGACGTCAAAGGTTGCGACGCCATTGGCGTTCGTATATGCCGTCACCGGGGTCTGGCCGGGCGGGCGACCGTTGATGACGGCCTCGCTGTAGATGAGCCCGAGCTGGTCATAGATCACTTGCCCGAGGTACACCGGAACTCCAGCTTCATATACTGGTTGGTCGAGCTGGTTCACCAGTCGGGCCTGGATCTTCACGGTGGCACCAATCGGAATCGGTTGGTTCACGGCCTCTGGGGTTAACGTGACGTGCTCGACGTCGGGTATGTACGGGACGGTCTCGGCCACGCTTCCAGGCCGTGTCGTGAACGCCATCACCTGAAATCCGCCAGCAATCGACGGCTGCGCAGGAAAGTTCGGCGCTCTCAAGGTATAGCGAGCAGTCCGGCCCGGACCCAGCGCGCGGGGACCGGCCGCCACCTGCCAGAAGGTCGTGATCGCTCCGCCCTGGTCAACGCTGAAGTGTGGATACACCTCGTGCCCACTGCGATTTGTAGCCTGCAAGGTCAATTGCTCCACCGTCGCCAGCTGCCCCGTTGATCGCAGACCGGTGACGCGGATTGCCAGTGACGTGTTGACGCTCACTGCGTAGAGAAGAGCGCCGGCGGGAATGGCAACCGACGCGGCGAGCCCAATCGCCCGCGAGGATCGTCGCCCCAGCTGGCGGCCGGACCAGGCGCCTGGCCGGTCTCCATTTCCGTGAGCGAGCTCGGTGCTCGTTGCCGACACGACCAACACGGGGAGCAGGGCCACGAGGTAGCTGCCGAACGAGCGCGAGGCAAAGAACAGAACGGGGCTTGCCAGCACGAAGGTGACCGGTCGTGCCACCGGATAGGTCAGGGCATATGCGGCCAGAAGTCCGAGGAGCACGGCAACGGCAAGGAGCGAGTACGCCGCTAACGACCCGCCACCAAGTCGGAGGTAGAGACTGAACCCGATGACGCCTTGACCGGCAGGTACGATCCCGCCGGACAGGGGCGTCAACACGCCATGCAGCCACGCTCGGGGCGACAAGGCAAGGTAGTAGAGGTTCGGGACCAGGAAGGTCAGGCCGGCGGCGGCGACATAGCGCATTGCACCGCGGAGCGAACGGCCCCAGCCCCGCGGGCGCGCCTCCAAGACGACCCCGACGAGTAGGAACGGAGCGACGAGCCAGGGGGTCTGCTTGACTGCCATCGCCAGTCCGAGCGAGACGGGCCCGACGTAGCGTCGCCAGCCACTCCCATGAACGAAATCGGTCCACCGATAGGCCGCTCCGATCAAGAGCGGCAGGTAGAGCATGTCGGTCACGCCGCCGAGGGCGTAGCCGTCGTAGGCCGCGAGACTGCCGAGGACCAGCGCGAGCGGGCGGTAGGGACGAGGCAGGACGAGGAAGACGGCGACGATCGCTACCGCCCACGCCAGCGCGTTCATCATCACGGCAAGCTGTGTCGACCAGCCGAGCAGTAGAAAGGGCACGTAGAGCAGGAAAGCAAGGGACGGGTACGACAGCGCGGTGACGGGCGACCCGTTCACTCGGTAGGTGAAGCCGTCCGGTGAGACGTTGTACTTCGCAAACGCCGGCAGCATCGAGTGCAAGTAGGGATTTACCCCGTGGCTCGCGAGCACCGCTGCGTACTGGTCGAAGGCGATCTCGTCAGTCCCGTAGCCCGGCGACGCATGGATCTGCAGGAAGGCCCATGCGAGGTAACAGGCGAGCACCATCCCCACCGTTCCCCATGAGGCGACCATCCTCCACGGAAGGAGTCCGATGCGGTTGCCGAGCCGGAGCCACGGCACGATCACGGTGACAAGGCCCCAGGCCCCGGCGATCACCACGAGTGCCGCCACCCATGGGTACACGGTGACCGCCCCAAGCAGCTGGATTGACCAGTTGATCAGGACCGCGCCGGCGAGCGTCCACGAGAGGCACGACACAAGCGGTGTCTCGCCGACCGTCGCAGCGGCCAACCGCTCGACGAGCGGGCGCCGCCCGGTCGCGGCGACGCCTCGTTCGGGGTCGGGCCGCGCGGGGCCGGTCCGCTCGAGCCTGCGCGCGCCCCTCTCACCGTCCACTGCGTTGAACCCGACCTTGCGAGCGCCCAGGCTCGCTCAGAGCCCGTTTGCGTTGAGCCGGATCGCCTGCACGTTGCCGACGGCAGGCGTCCCGACGATGTCGTACAGCGTTCGACCGTCCGGCGACAGCGCGAGCCCGACCGATCCTGACGCTGCCGGAAGCAGCCGCTTCACCGAGTCGGTGACCGTGGAGACAACTGCGATGTTGCTGCCGGCCGACGTCCCCTTGAGTACGTACAGCAAACCCCCGCTCGGCGCAGCCGCGATGGCAAGTCCCGGGCTCCCCATCGGGAAGGCTGCCTGCGGCTTGTGCGACGACAGCGACGTCTCCTCGATGACGCCTGATCGGTCGAGCGTCCACACCGCCGACTGTGAAGGGTCCGGCACGACGCTCATCGCGTCGTGCGGCTGACCGAGGCTCGACACCAGCTTGTCGGTGACCGTGTTGATGACGCTGATGCTCGTGGACGCCACGCCGCCGTCGAGCGCATAGAGCGTCACGCCGTCTGCCCCGAATGCGAGGGAACGGACGGGCGCACCGACCGCGACCGTTCCCTTCTCCGCCCCCGTGGTCGCGCTCAGCAGCTCCACCGCTCCGGTCCGGGCGGTAGCGAGCCCGACCGCGAGAATGCCGGTCGAGGCCTGGGCGACCGCCGACGCACTGAGGCTCACGCCGATCGTCCGGAGCGTGTTCCCGTCGCTCAGGTCGATGTCCGTGAGCGTGCGCTCGTGCGCGTTGCCGCTGAGCAGCCACATGGTGCCGTTGGCCAGCGGTCCGGTAGCCGCGATCAGGCCTTTGGGTGCGGGGAGCACCCCCGAGACGAGGTGCGCCGGTCGCCTCGGATGGCGCGTGCTCGCGGTCGTGCTGGAGCAGGCAGCGAGCGCCATGCCCAACGCGAGCACCATCGCGACAGGCACGATCACCCGTCGCGCCCGCGGGGGGCGCATACGTCCTCCTGAGGTGACCGTCGTGGATCAGGCTTCCGGCGTCAAGGAGCGAGCACGGCGAACTCGGTGCCGGCGGGGAACTTCACCACGACCTTGCCGTTGACGACCCTGGCGTGGAACTTCGGAGCTGGCACGAAGGCGTGCAACTTGGGCGAGTAGACGACGACGTAGTCGCCCTTCTTGAACTGCTTCCCGGTCAGCGTGACAGTCACGAGGGCCTTGTCGGTGACGGGGGTGTGGTCGCGTTGGAGCAGGATGCCCATCGCGTAGACGGCCTTCTCGCGGGCAACGTTCTTCGGGACGTTCCTCAGCGCCGATCCCTTGATTGGGGTGGGGTTACCCGTCGTGACGACGAGCTGCTCGCCCTTCGGTGCGGCGCCACCGGGCACGGAGATCGTGAGGCGGGCACCGTTCACGTTGACGTTGATCAGCTTTCCCTTGCGCGGGACAGTGACAGCGACATCGACCGAGCTGAACCCTCCCTTCACGCCGCCGGGGGGCAGCACCGGCGGGCCGCCGTAGGGACTGCCCGCCGCGAGTGCAGGGCCCGCTCCAAACGACAACGCGATCACTGCGGCACCGGACGCCGCAGCAATCCCGGTTGCGGCACGACGGACAGCGAACCTACTGTTCGGGTGCTTCATTGCCTTCCCCTCTGTGCTCGTGCTCGCGCGCACCGCACCGCACCATCGAGTGCTCGTGCGTGGCACACCGCGACGTCGAGTGCGTCTCCATTGGCGTGGCCTCGCAACGAGGATAGCGGGCAGATGCCGGTATCGCTAGGTATGTTCGTCCGCGCGGCTGAGATTTGCCGCAGGTTTCCTTGCATCCGTGCCAGCTACGGCCCGACCACCACGACGACGCCTCGGTGGCCGTGTGGAGCGATATGTTCGACGCGCCTCCTGATGGTCGAGGAAGCGGACCAGAATGCCGCTGTTCAGGACGTCGGCCTGGCTTGGCAGGCACGGTCGAGGCCCAGGCCGCGGCTGCCCGCGGGAAGGGCACCGGCGCCACCGCGGCGGCGGTGTGCGCGCCGTTACCTTCCGACTTCTAGCTGACGGGACAGCCCCCGACCCCGCGCACCGTTGCACGCTACGCCAGCATCATGCCCCCTGCGAAGGGGCCGAGCCCAATCCGGACGGCGGCCGGAGGGACGCGCGACGCCGCGCCGGCGCGTCCCACGAGCAGTCGGCGCCAGGTTCTTCGCTCAGCGCCGGCCGGACGAGAGCTGGCGGACGTCGCCACCTCCTGCGGCACCCTCGCCGGCGACGGGCGCTGGCCGTGCGGGGTGGCGCCAGCCGAGGAGACGCAGCTCGGCGACCAGGAGCAGCGCCGAGGCAGCGGTCGTGGCCGACCGTCCCGACAGGCGGTGGTGGCGCTCCGTGCAACACACCGGGAGCTCCCGGACCAGCAGGTTGGCCCGCCGGGCCCGGTGGGTGAGCTGGAGGCGGAACCCGAGGGGGTCACGCCGGACGGCACCCAGCTCCAGGCGGGCGAGCTGGGCGGCGGCGTAGGCGCGCATCCCCGCGGACGGGTCGCGCACGCCGAGGC
This sequence comes from Actinomycetes bacterium, assembly GCA_021809425.1. GTDB lineage: Bacteria > Actinomycetota > Acidimicrobiia > Acidimicrobiales > Bog-793 > JAKBAA01. The sequence goes on from JAKBAA010000057.1 coordinate 14,735, forward strand.
GGAGCACCTGGTTGGCGGCGAGGCTGCCGGCGCGGATGACCGTCCGGCGGGTCATCCAGGCACCGACGGTCTCGCCGCCGGCGACGAAGCGGGAGCCGAGCACCACGTCGGCCTCGCCGCGCAGGATCGGCGCGACGAGCCGGGGCAGCTCGGCCGGGTCGTAGCCGTCGGCGTCCAGCTCGCACAGGACCGTGTAGCCCCGGGCCAGCCCCCACCGCAGGCCGTCCCGGGCGGCATCGCCCAGGCCAGCCGGGCTCGGCCGGTCGAGCACGTGGAGCGACCCCTGGCGCACCGGCGCCTGCCGGGCGAGCGCGCCGGTGCCGTCGGTGCTGCCGTCGTCGACCACCAGCACGTCGGCCCGGGGGAGGGCGGCGGTGACCGCCGCGATCGTGGCGACGACGGTGCCGGCGGCGTCGCGGGCCGGCACGACGACGAGGACGCCCGCCCCCCTCGCCTCTGACCGCCGCAGGGCGATCACCGTGCCCGAGGGCCGCCGGGGCGCGGCGCGCAGCGCGACCAGCCGGGCGCCGGGGCCGCCGCCACGGCGCCGGGCGCCGCGGCTGGACCAATCCTGGCGTCGACCTGCGGTCATCGAACCGAAGGTACAGAAGGTGACCCCGCCGGGCCACGCAATTGGTCCAGGTCGGTCGATCTCGGACACCGGCCACCGGACGGCCGGCGCGGGGCCGGCGCGGGGCCGGCGCCCGCGACAACCGGCGTCGCACCGGCGAGTACGGTCGGCCAGCACTGCCTATGTCGGACGCGGCACCACTGGCCGAGCCGCCGGGCTCGGACGAGCTGGAAGGGGAGGTCGTCGAGGCCGTCCTCGGGGCGAGCCGCGCCCTCGTGGCGCTCGCCGCCCGCTCCCTGGCGGAGGTGGCCGAGGAGGTCACCCTGGCCCAGTACCGGGCCCTCATCGTGCTGGCCTCCCGGGGCCCCCAGCGGGTGGTGTCGCTGGCCGAGGCGCTCGGGGTGACCCCGCCGACGGCCACCCGCATGTGCGACCGGCTGGTCCGAAAGGACCTGGTCCGCCGGCGCACCGCCCGGGACGACCGCCGCGAGGTGCGCCTCAGCCTGACCCCGGCCGGCCAGGCCCTCGTGGCCGAGGTGACCAGGCGGCGCCGCGCCGACATCGGCGAGCTGCTCGGGAGCATCCCCCACGAGGACCGCCTGGCGATGATCGCCCTATTCGGCCGCTTCGCCCGGGCGGCCGGCGAGATCCCCGACAAGGACTGGGCCCTCCAGCTCTGACCGGCCCCACCGCCGATCGGGCCCGCCAGCTCCGACGGGCCCGCCGGCAGGGCCGGGCGCCCCCTCCCTAGCCGGCCACGTTGAGGTGGGTCCCCTTCACCGGGGTGGCGGTGACCCGCAGGTAGTGGAGGGTGGCGGCCGTCGCCGCAGCCTCGGTCACCCTCGGCGGTGGCACCGCCGGCAGCGACCGGTCGCCACGCAGGCGGGCCTCGTTGAGCGCTCGCATGGCCCCGTCGACGAAGGCGTCGGCCTCCTCGTCCTCGACGGCAGGGCTGGCCGCCATCGACAGGAGCCGGGCGGCGATCCCGAGCGACGCTGCGCGATCTCTCGCCATCCTCCTCCTCGCCTCGCCCGTGGGCCGGCCGGTCGGGCCTTCCCGCTCCGACCTCAGCTGCTCGGTGTGACGACCTACCCGTTCCTTGCCCGGAAGTGCCGACGGCACTCCTCAACGCATTCTGCTGCGTCGCCGCCCCCGACGCGCGGCACACGGCGCGGTCGGCGGGCCTGCCGGGCGCGGCCGGACGGCGGCCTGCGCCGCCCCGGTCGAGGCGCCGTGCCCGTGGTCAGGCGACCGGCGTGCCGGCGGGGCCCTCGGCGGGGCCGGTGGCCGCCCCGGCGGCGTCCTCGCCGGCGACGAGCCGCTCCACCTCGCCGGCGTGCTCGGGGCGGGTGAGGATGCTCAGGATGTCCCCCTCGACCGGCACGGTGCCGCCGGTCACGAACGACAGCCCGTCCCCGTGGCGGACCGTCAGGACGAGGCAGCCCGGCGGCAGCGGCGCCCCGGCGACCGGGCGGCCGGCGAGGACCGACCGGCGGCCGACCCGCAGGTCGAGGGCGGTGGCGTGCGAGCTCAGCAGGGACAGCCGCCGGGTGTCCTCGACGAGGGCGCGCCGGTAGCCGGCGACGACGTCGCTCGCCGACAGCGTCCCCACCACCCGGCGGTTCCCCTCGGTGACCGCCACCCAGGCCCCCTTTGCCTGCATCAGCGCCTCGAGGCCGACGTCCAGGGTGGCCCCTGCGGCCACCGTCACCGAGGTGGTGTCGGCGGCCATCCCGGCCGTCGCCGCCTCGCCGTGGTCCTCGACCGCCTGGGCCAGCCGGTCGTCGTTGGCGTTGCCCAGGTAGGTGCCGTGCTCGTCCACCACCGGCGCCCCGGCCAGGCCGGCCCCGGCCAGCTGCTCGCGGGCGAGGCCGGCCGGGGTGGTGGCCGGCAGGACCAGCCGGGGCACCTGGGCGACGGCCGCCACGGTGCGCGAGGCGAGGAGCGGCAGCCCGAACTGCAGCCGGGCCCCGGGCGAGTCGGACCGGTCGCGCAGCTGGGACCGGTAGATGGTGTCGCCGGCCCGCCCCACGATGAACCAGGCGATCGACACCGCCACCATGGCCGGCCCCACGATCGTCACCGAGTTGGTCATCTCGGCCACCATCACCATCACCGCCAGCGGCGCCCGCGAGATGCCCCCGAACACGGCCATCATCCCGACGATCACGAACGGGGCCGGGCTGTGGCCGACCCCGGGGGCGAACGGCTCGAGCACCCGCCACACGGCCAGCCCGGTGAACGCCCCGATCACCATGCCCGGCCCGAACACCCCGCCGGACCCGCCCGTCCCGATGGACAGCGAGGTGGCGAGGATGCGGGCGAACGGGAGCAGGATGACCAGGTACAGCGGCGTGTGCAGCAGGTCGCTCCCCAGCCCCTTCTGCACCCAGCCGTACCCGGTGCCGAGCACCTCGGGCAGCCACAGGGCGAGCAGCCCGACGAGCACGGCCCCGAGGGCCGGGCGGAGCTTGCGCGAGAACGGCAGCCGCCTCGTCAGCGCCACCAGGCCGTAGAACGACCGGGCGTACAGCAGCCCGATCCCGCCGGCCAGCACCCCGATGACGGCGAACCAGGCGAACTGGACGGTATGGAAGTGGTAGACGCCCGAGATCACGAACAGGGCGTGGTACCCGACGACCGCCCCGAACAGGACGTAGGCGACGATCGAGGCGAACATCCCCGGCAGCAGCGCCGCCATCTCGAAGTCGTCGCGGTACACGATGTCGGCCGCCAGCACCGCCCCGCCGAGCGGCGCCGAGAAGATGGCCCCGATCCCCGACCCGATCCCCACCGACACGGCGATCCGGCCGTCCTCCGGCGACAGGTCGAGCACCCGGGCGAGCAGCGACCCGAACCCGGCCGAGATCTGCGCCGTCGGCCCCTCCCGCCCCCCCGAGCCGCCCGACCCGATGGTGATCGCCGACGCCACCATCTTCACCACGATCGCTCGCAGCCGGATGCTGCGCGGGTTGTGGTGGACGGCGTCGATGGCGGCGTCGGTCCCGTGCCCCTCCGCCTCGGGCGCCCAGGTGAACACGATGAACCCGGCGATCAGGCCGCCGAGGGCCACCACCAGCGGGATGGCCCACGGCCGGGCGTAGTGGGCGCTGCCCATCCGCAGCCCCTCCCCGCTCGGCAGCGGCACCTCGTAGCGGGCCAGGTCGCCCAGGAACAGCTGGGTGGCCAGGCGCAGCGCCTCGTAGAACGCGATCGCCCCCACCCCGGCGATGATCCCGATGACCGACGCCAGGATCAGCCATTTGGGAAGGTACGACATCCGGTTGATCCGCGTCCCGGCCGCCCGCAGCACGGACCGTACGGCGAAGCGCAGCCCCCGCGGCGCCGACGCGTGTCCGGGCGCGCCGGGGCTAGCCGAGACTGCGACGTTCACGCTGCCAGTATTGCAGACTGCACCTATTGCACCGGCCAGCACGGATCGAGCCGGGCCTGCTCGGCGCGCGGGTCCGAATCGGTGACCATGCCCATAGGAGGCGTAGACGCCGGTGAGGTCGAGCTCATGCTCGACGAGATCCGACAGGAACGGGCGGTGTGCTTTCTTGTGTGCACGGCAGCGGACCGGTGACGTCCGGCTTGCCGGTCCTTGGTGGCGATGCCGAGATGGACGGACCAGCAATCAAGCGTCAACCTGCTCCGCGGCGTGACGACTGCCGAGGATGTCGCCGAGGTCGATCTCGATCGTTCTTCCGCTCTCTGGTAGGCGGACGAGCAGCCGTGGAGAGATCCCCATTCCGTCGAGGTACGCAAGCAGCGTGGACACGAGCATGTCACCGCCGGTCCGCTCCATCTGCGAGACGTAGCTCTGAGTGGAGCCGATCCGCTTTGCGAGGTCGGATTGCGTGCGGCCGAAAGCACGTCGAAGCTCCTTGAGCGTCCACGCGTACTCCTTGTCGGCAGCACGCATCTGCTGGACGCGCTCCTCCACGAGCTCGTCGACATCGTTGCTCTCGGCCCCGGCCTCAAGGAGGTCCGCAATCTCGAGCTCGCCGGCGTTCTCGTCTCGGACCGGCTCCTGGATCCGTGCGAGCTCGGCGCGAGCCCGCTCGCTCATCTGCTGGGTTCTGTTCTTCATATGTCGGCTCCGTACACTTCTCTATGGCATCGCATGCCTAAATATAAAGCAATAGGACGCTGCTAGGGCGATGAACCGGTTGTCATCCTGGACCTCCATGTCGCCGGCGCAGCTCTCTGTCGACGATCGCCTCCGCCGTGGCGACAGCGTGCTCATACCAAAGCTCTTGCAGCCCTGCTTTGTCACCCCCGTAGACGATCATCACGCGGTCACCTCGGAACCAGACGATCAGCGCGCTGACCCCTGGCGGTGGCCTTGACCCGGTTGAACCAGTCGACGAACTCCTGGCTCCCCGTGTACCGCACTACCAAAGTATACGGCGCGCCGAATAGCAGTCGCAACGAATAGCCCCGAGAGCTGCCGACAGGGTTGATCGGAGCCACGGAGATCGCCGAGCTGGTTGGTGTGAGCCAACAGCGGGTGAACTACCTGGCGTTGCGCGAGCCGACCTTCCCGGACGCCCGTCGCGGTGGTGACGGGGCTGGGCCGTATCACGATGAAGACGCTCTGTGATACGACCGACGCGTGCGAAGCCTCCGGCTGGATCCCGAGCTCGACGACAAGGTGCGTCGTGCGGCAGCGGTGAACGGCGAGTCGGTCTCCGAGTTCCTCCGCCGCGCGGCCGCCGCCCGGGCCGAGG
>JAKBAA010000058.1 GCA_021809425.1 Actinomycetes bacterium
CGGGCACCTCGGCCGACAGCAGGGCCGGGGTCCAGTACCGGCGGAGCAGGTCGCCCATGAGCGTCCCCGGGCCGACCCGGCAGAGCGCCTCGTTGTCCTCGGCCGTCAGCATGCCCCCCGACCTCCTCCGGCCGCATCCCCCGCGCCGCCGTGCCGTCCCATCAAACCAGCGCCTTGCTATGCGGTCAACCGGGCGCTGCGGGCGGGCTGGCGCGGTGGGCAGGCTGGCGCAGTGGGCGGGCACCACCCGACCTCCGGGCGCGAGCGTGCCCGGAGGCCGAGACCCCCGGGCACGCCCTTCACGTCGCCGCCCCGCCGTCGTGGGGGGCTCCGGTGCCTAGCCCTTGTAGATGGCCGGCTGGCCGTTCGGCTTGATGATCTCCATCGACGCCAGCACGTTCGAGTAGCTCTCGTAGTTGCCCGGCGTACGGGTCCACACGATGCCGAGCGTGTTGATGTTGAGGTGCTGCAGCGCCTTCATCACCGCCGGACCGCTCGTGGTGCCGGCCTTCTCGATGGCGTACTGGATCTCGAGACCGGCGTCCCAGCCCTCCTGGCTGTTGTCGATGGCGTTGGCGCTCGTGTACCCGGCCGCCTTCATCCCGGCGAAGTAGGCCTTGAGGCCGGCCGCCGTCAGCTTGGCCTGGGGCGTGTTGCTCTGCTCTGCCGCCGTCAGCCAGTTCTGCATCGAGCCGAGCACGTAGATGTTCTGCATCGCCTTGGCACCACCGGCGGCGGCGATGAAGCTCGGCAGCTCACAGGCCGAGCACTCGCTGATCGGGATCGTCGGGTTCTGGGCGCGGATGGCCTTGATGGCCGTGATCGAGTCCGTGCCGGGAACGAGACCGAAGACGATGATCTGCGGCTTGGCCGCCAGCAGCGAGAGGACGCTCGAGGTGATGTTGGTGGCCCCGAACGGGAACACCGACGAGGCGACCAGCTTGAAGTGGTACTGCTTGGCGTAGGCCTGCATGTACTGCTTGTTGGCCAGGCAGACCGAGCCGCAGTTGTCCATGATGAGCGCCACCCGGGTGTAGTGGCGCGGCACGATCAGCTGCTGCACGGTGGCGAGGTCGTCCTGCTTGAAGACGTTGTAGAAGCCCGGGAAGGCGTACGACGTCTCGTCGGCGGCCGGGTAGCCGTTGCTCTTCCAGCCCGACGACAGGCTGAGGAGCGGCACGTGGTAGGCGATGGCGAGCGGCATCGCCGGCTCCGTGTCGGCGCCCGACTCGGGGCCGACGATGAAGTTGGCGTGCTTCTGCAGGATGCACTCACGGGCGATCGCCTCGGCCTGGGCCGGCTGCGACTGGTTGTTGATCGAGATGTAGGTCACTTGGTGACCGGCGATCCCGCCGTGCTTGTCGACCATCTTGAAGAAGGCCGTCGCGCCGAGGTTGTCGGTGGCGCCGATCTGGGTGTAGCCACCCGACTCGGCCAGGTCGCCGCAGACGACGATCGGCGACTTCGCGGCGTGGCTGCGGGCGTGCGCCGCCGTGCGCGAGGCACCGCTCACACCGGCGGTGACGCCCATCAGGCCGGTCAGTGACAGCGCCGTCGTGGCGGCGGCCACCCCGAGCGTGCGGACCAGGGAGCTCCTTCTCATTTTCCTTGACCTTCCCCCTCCGGGCCGAGCGGCCCTGTGTCGCATTGTTGCGATGTCGATCGTCAGGCGGTCGGCGCTCGCCCCATGAGGAGCGTGCCGACCACGTCCGACGCCTTGAACGACTCACCGTCGCCCTCGAACACGATGCCGCCGGCGGCGAGCACGAAGATCCGCTCGGCCACCGAGGCCACGAGGTCGAGGTCGTGCTCGACAAGCACCACGCAGGTGTGCCGGCCGATCTCGCGCAGCACCTCGGCAAGCTCGGCGCGCTGCACCTCCGACAGCCCGGAGGCGGGCTCGTCGAGGAGGAGCACCCGCGGCTTGCTCGCCACGGCGCGGGCAAGCTCGACCATCCGCTGGCGCTCCAGGGTGAGCGACGACACCTCCACGTCGGCGACGGCCCCCATCCCGAGGTAGTCGAGCGCCTCGAACGCCCGACCGCGGGCCGCCCCGAGGTGGCTGAAGGCGATCCCCCGCGCCAGGCTGGACCGGTTCGAGTCGAGGCAGGCGACCGCCACGTTGTCGACGACGCTCCGGCCGCGGATGAGCTGGACCGCCTGGAACGTGCGGCTGACGCCGCGGCGGAACCGCTCGGCGGCCGGCAGCCTCGTGATGTCCTGGCCGGCCAGCTGGACCGTCCCCGACGACGCCTGCAGGCTGCCGCCGAGCACGTTCAGCAGCGTCGTCTTGCCGGCGCCGTTGGGGCCGCACAGGCCGAACACCCCTCGCTGCGGCAGGGCCAGGTTGATGTCGCTCAGCACCTTCAGGCCACCGAAGGCCATGTCGATGCCGGCGCACGACAGCAGCGAGGCGTCGCCCCCGGTCGCCTGGGCGGCCCACGACGTGGCAAAGGCGCCGTCCTGGCGGACCGTCACGGCCGCCGTGGCGTCGCCGGTGCCGGCGGCCGCCGTGCCGGTCGCCCCCCGGCGGGTCGCGGCCGCGGCCCTCCCGGGCGCCACCCGCCGGCGGAACGCCTGGCGCAGCCGCAGCCCGATCCCTGCGAGGCCCTCCGGCTCGATGAGCAGGATGACCGTGATCAGCACACCCTCGATGAGCAGGATGTGGATCGAGATGTAGTTGCTCGCCCCCTGGACGTACTGGATGGCGAACGCCCCGATCACCGCACCGATCACGCTGCGGCGGCCACCGATGAACAGCATCATCAACAGCGACAGCTCGGTGGTCACCCCGACGAGCGTCGCCGGCACGAACAGCTGCGTGCCGGCGTACAGGGCGCCACCGAGCGCCGCCAGCATCGAGCCCAGCACGAACAGCTCGAGCTTGCGCCGCGGCGTCACCACCCCCATGGCGGCGGCAGCCTGCTCGTTGACCCCGAGCGTGTACAGCTCGAGGCCGAGGTCCGACCCGAGCAGGCGGGAGCCGATGAACACGACCACGGCGACGACGGCCACCACGATCAGGCCGTTGCCCACCACGCTCGCCGAGATGGAGCTGGACGGGAACAGGTTGCCCGTCAGCGGCATCCCGGTGGACCCGCCGAGGTAGTTGGCCGACGTCACGTACCCGGTGGCGATGAGCGGGAACATGAGCGATGCCACCGCCAGGGCCAGCCCGGGCGCCTTCGTCACGATCCGGCCGAGCAGCAGCGCCACGATGCCGCTGCCGATGGTCACGATCAGCATGGCCAGCACGCTCGGGATGCCGGCGTCGGCGTTGAGCACGGCCACGCCGTAGGCGCCGAGCCCCATGAACACCGACTGGGAGAACGCCACCTGCTGGCTGAACCCGATCTGGATCGCCATGCCGGCGGTCACGACGGCGTAGGTGAGGGCGAGCACGAACACGCTGCCGATGTACTGCTGGGCCCAGAACGCCATCACGACGACACCGGCCACCACCACGACCCCGGTGGCCGACAGCTGGCCGGTCAGCCCGGTGGCCCGCCGCCGGCGCCCCTCACCGGCGGCACGGTCGGCGCCCTCGGGAGCGCCCGGGCGGAGCCGGGCGGGGATGGCCGCCATCAGCCGCCCACCGCCACGTCGAGCCCCATGGCGCTCGGCCGGATCAGCACGAGGGCCGCCAGGATGGCGTACAGGATGGTGTCGTTGTACTGGGTCGACACGTACCCGCCGAGGAGCGACTCGACCACGCCGATGGCCACCCCGGCGAGGACGGCCCGCCCCGGCTTCTGGTAGCCGGCGTAGGCGGCGGCGATGAACCCGGTGAAGCCGATCGTGCCACCGCTGTTGAAGGCGTACCCGGTGAGCGGCGACTGCAGGATGCCGAACACGGCCGCCAGCATGCCGGTCATGATGAAGATGTTGCGCCGGTACCGGCGGGTGTCGATGCCGACGATGCTGGCGCCGACGTAGCTCTCGCCGCTCGCCTCGACCGCCTTGCCCGACAGGGTGTACCGGATGTAGGCGGTGAAGGCGATGCCCGACACGACGGCGCAGGCCAGCACGAGCAGTCCGGCCCGCTCGAAGTGGAGGCCGCCCCACGACAACGAGTTGCCCTGCCACAGGGTGGGCGCCGCGTAGATGTTCGTCCCGAACAGCACCTCGGCGAGACCCTCGATGAAGAACGACAGGGCGAAGGTGAAGAAGAACGTGATCACGATCCCCTCCTGGCGCCGCCGCCCGTCGAGGGCGAGGCGCAGGATGGCCTTGTCGTACAGGTACGCCCCGACGCCGCAGGCGACGATCACCGTCACGATCGCCGGCGCCGTCGGCCAGTGCAGGACGCGCACCAGGTGGTCGGTGCCGAGCGCCCCCAGCATGGCGAAGTCGCCGACCGCCAGGTTCAAGATGTTGCTCACCCGGAACCACATGGCGATGCACACCGCGAACACGGCGTAGATCGACCCGGAGATCAGGCCGGCGATGAGCAGGTTGCCCAGCTTCATCGGCTCCTCACCCCCCTTCCCACCATCGGGTGCGCGGTCCTCCCGGCCACGGGCCGGCCGTGCTCAGACGACCACACCGTTGCGCACCTCCACCTGACGCGTCGCCAGCTGCAACGCCCGGCGCGGGTCCTCCTCCACGATCACCAGGGTCCGGCCCTCGGCGTGGATCTCGCCGAGCACCTGGTACACCCGCTTCGACACCGCCTCGGCAAGACCGAGGCAGGGCTCGTCGACCGCCAGCAACCTCGGGTCGGCCGCCATCCCCCGGGCGATCGCCACCATCTGCTGCTGGCCGCCCGACAGCGTCCCGGCCCGCTGGCGGAAGTGCCGCTCGAGCTCCGGGAACAGGGCGAGCGCCCGCTCGTACGGCGCCGACGTGCGCGCCTTTCGCAGGTTCCGCGTCCACGAGTAGCACCCGAGCACCACGTTGTCGAGCACCGTCAGCGCCGGGTACAGGTGGCGCCGCTCCGGCACGAGGGTCAGGCCGTGGCGGGCCGTCCAGTTGACGTTGCGCGCCGGCGCCTCGGACCCGAACAGGTCCACCCGGCCCCCCCGGACCGCCAGGCCGACGATGCCCATCACGATCGAGCTCTTCCCGTTGCCGTTCGGCCCGACCAGGGCCACGCACTCGCCCTCGTCGACGGCGAAGGTGGCGTCGTGGACGGCCACGACGTCGCCGTACTTGATCGACAGGTGCTCGACGCGCAGCGCCGGGCGGCGCGCCGCCGCCCCCACCGCCGCCCCCTCCTGCGCCTGCGCTGCCCCCGGCATGTGCCTATCCCTCGAGGTTCGCCCGCAGGCGACGCCGCAGCGCCTCGATCGGCACGTCGTGCACGCTGCCGCCGTCGACGAGGTCGAAGGCGTGCGCCGCCGCCGCCCCCATGGCCGCGCACGGACCCATCACCCGGACGCTCGACAGCGCCGCCGGGTCGCCGTCGATGCACCGGCCGGCCGCCAGCAGGTTGGTGCACTCCGGCGACTGCATCGACCGGAGCGGCACGTAGTGGAGGTGGTCGGGCTCGAACATCTCCCACACGTAGCCCTCGGGACGGTCGTGCAGCTCGATCGGCCACGCCGTGCGGGCCACGGCGTCCTCGAAGGGCGTCCCCGAACGGACCTCGTCGGCCGTCAGCTGGTGCCTCCCCTCGATCCAGCGCGCCTGGCGACGGCCGGACAGCCCGTACGAGCGCACCGTCGCCTGGCCGAACGCCTTCGGGAACTCGCCGCGCAGGAACTCGACCACCCGGTCCACCTGGGCCTTGCCCTCGAGGCCCACCGCCGAGGCCCCGAACGGGTCGAGCGGCGACTCGATGTGGGTCATGTTGAGCACCACCCGGCCGCGCCCGGGGAAGAAGAAGGCCAGCCCGTCACGCCGGACCAGCCCGTACTCGCTCACCTTGGCGCCCAGCCGGGCGGCGAACTCGGCGTGGTCCGGCTGGTGCTCCTCGTCGACGTGCTCGACCACCGCCTGCTGCGAGCCGTAGATCGGCCGCTCCGGCACCCGGCAGGCCAGCCCGGCCTCCCAGGCCAGCGCGGCATCGCCCGAGGCGTCGACATAGCCGCTCGCCTCGACCACCACCTCGCCGTAGCGCGTCCCGAACCGCACCGACCCGATCCGGCCGTCCCGCCGGTCGACCCCGGAGATGACCGCCCCCAGCAGCACCTCGATCCCGAGCTCCTGCACCCGGCGCTCCACCCACCGGCCGAGGGCGACCTCGTCGTAGTACACGGTCGTGGTGTGGTGCCGGTTGAAGTACAGGTCGCCGCTGTCGCCCAGCGAGGCGAACAGGTCGTCGAAGATGCCGTGGGTCAGCTGGCGCCGCTCCGGGGCGTTGCCGAAGACCCCGCAGAACAGCCCGATCAGCGAGTTGACCATCTGGCCACCGAGCGTCGGCAGGGCGTCGATCAGCACCACCCGCCGCCCGAGCTGGGCCGCCTCGATCGCCGCCGACACCCCGGCGATGCCCGCACCGACCACGCACACGTCGACGAACCGCACCGTCGGGCGGGCGCCCTCGGGGCGGCGCAGCGTGTGCAGGTTCAGCTCCGTCAGCGAATGCGGCATCAACCCCCCTCGTCGCGGCCACGATCCACCTGGCCGGCCGGCCGGGCGAACCTACACCTGCGGCGCGACCACCGGAAGTCACAATTGCTGCTCGTCTCCATCAGCGCCGTTGATGGTCGCCGATCGGTCGCCCCGGCGCCTCCGGCGTGGCCGGCGTGGCCCTGCCTGGCCCTCAGCAGGCGGCGGCGACCTCGAGGAACACGTCACGAAGCCAGGCGTGCGCCGGGTCGCCCTCGTAGCGCTCGTGCCACCACAGCGCCTCGACGATGGGCTCGAGCTCGCCGGGCACGTCGAACAGGCGGAGCCCGAGCGGCTCGGCGAAGCGGCGGGCCAGCCGCTCCTGGAGGAGGGCGACGTGGTCGGACCCGGCCACGAGCGACGGGACCGACAGGTAGCTCTCGACCCGCACCGCCACGTGCGGGTCGATCCCGAGCAGGCGCAGCTGGCGCGACACGGGAACCCCCGACGACCCCTGCTGGTGGTACGGGGCCACCCACGAGCACCGGGTCAGGTCCTCGAGGCCGACCTCCCCGGCGGGCAGCAGCCGGTTGCCGGCCGCCGCCACCCCGATCCAGCGGTCCTCGAACAGCGGGTCGGACCGGGTGTGGGTGGCCGTGACGAGGATGCGCGACGGCGCCACCATGCCGTCGAGGAACCGGATCAGATCGCCGTACTCGTTGGTCAGCGACTCCCGCACGAGCCGCAGGTGGAGCCCGGCACGCGGCGCCGCCGCCTGGACGGCCGAGACCAGCGGGCGGCCGAGCACGGCGACCACGTAGTCGGCCATGAGGAAGGTGAACTCCCGCTCCGACGTCGCCGGGTCGAAGCGCCGGTTGGCCGCCAGCAGCCGCTCGGCGCCGGCGCACACCGTCTCCACCTGGTCGGCGAGCGAGGCGGCCAGCGGGGTCAGCTCGTAGCGGCCGTTCGCCCGCACCAGCAGCTCGTCGCCGAAGTGCCGCCGCAGCCGGGCCAGCGAGGCGCTGACGGCCGGCTGGGTCACCCCGAGCCGCTCAGCTGCGCGGGTGACGTTGCGCTCCCCGATCAGCTCGCGAAGGGCCACGATCAGGTTGAGATCGAGCCCGGCGAGCACCGAGGCCGGACGGCTGGACCGCTGCATGCCGCCCCCTTTCCGGGCCCCCATCCTAGGGGGCGCAGGCGCCGCCCCACGTTGACAGCCCGGCCGGCGCCCCCCTACGGTCGCCGCCGAGGAGGCCAACGTGCAGCTGGAAGGAAAGGTCGCCGTCGTCACCGGCGCCGCCCGCGGCTTCGGCCGGGCCGTCGCCGAGCGCTTCGCCGAGGAGGGCGCCCGGGTGGTGCTCGCCGACGTGCGCCAGCCCGACGGCGAGGCGGCCGCTGCCGCCATCACGGCGAGCGGCGGCTCGGCACGCTTCGCCCGGGCCGACGTCACCTCGGCGGCCGACCTGACGGCGCTGTTCGCCCTCGCCGAGGAGGCGTACGGCCGCCTCGACGTCGTCGTCGCCAACGCCGGCATCGTCGTGCCGGCCACCATCGAGACGATGACCGAGGAGCAGTTCGACCAGCAGTTCGACGTCAACGTGAAGGGCACCTGGCTCACCTGCAAGCTGGCCCTGCCGGCCCTGCGCCGGGCGGGCGGCGGCGCCATCGTCGTCACCGCCTCGGCCGCCGCCTCCCGCGGCATCGCCGGCGCCGGCATCTACGGGGCGACCAAGGCCGCCCTCGTCATGCTCACCAAGAACCTCGCCCTCGCCGTCGGCGCCGACCACATCCGCTGCAACGCCGTCGCCCCCGGGCCGGTGGCCAACGAGTTCTACGGGTTCGACGACGAGCAGCGCAGGGCGTTCGAGGACCGCTGGGCCCCCGAGGTCCCGCTCGGCTTCCTCGGGTCGTCGACCGACGTGGCCGACGCCGTCATCTACCTGGCGAGCGACCGTGCCCGCTGGGTGACCGGCGCCGTCCTCGCCGTGGACGGCGGCTTCACCATCTGATCGGGCACCCGCCGGCGGCCGGGCCGCCGATCGGGCACCCGCCGGCGGCCGGGCCGCCACCGGGACGACGGAGCAAGGAGGCGGACAGGGTGCAGCTGACCGACGAGGAGCGGGCGATGGCCGACGGGGCCCAGGGGGCCGCCGTGGCGGCCGCCATGGACCTGCTCGTGCGCTACGGCGAGGCGCTCGGCGCCGACCGGCTCGTCGAGACGAACAACGTGTGCGGCGCCAACGTGTTCGGCTCCCGCCACGTCCGCCTGCTCGGGCGCGGCGGGGCCGACCTGCACGACACGGCCTTCGCCCGCTGGAGCCTCGACAGCGACGAGGACCTCGACATCCCGCCGGTCGCCGCCTACAGCTGCCAGCTGATCGGCCCCATGGACATCGAGCACCCCGAGCTCCAGCACAAGGACGCCGACGAGCTCCAGGCGGTGCTCGACAGCGAGGCCTACAGCGCCCGCCACGGCATCCACCTGCTCAGCACCTGCACCCCCTACCAGGTGGGCAACGTGCCGGTCCGCGGCGAGCACTGCGCCTGGATGGAGTCGTCGGCCGTCGTCTACATCAACTCGGTCCTCGGGGCCCGCACCAACACCGAGGGCCGCGAGTCCACCGGCGCCGCCATGCTCACCCGGCGCATCCCCCTCTACGGGCTGCACCTCGACGAGCACCGCCTCGCCACCCACCTCGTCGAGGTCGGCGTCGAGGTCGAGACCGTGCGCGACTGGGGGCTTCTCGGCTACTTCCTCGGCGAGGCCATCGCCGAGGGGATCCCGGTCATCGACGGCATCGCCACCACCCCCGACCTCGTCCGCCTCAAGCACTTCGGCGCCGCCGCCGCCAGCTCGGGGGACGTCGAGCTGTACCACGTCCCCGGGGTCACCGCCGAGGCGCGCACCGTCGAGGAGGCCCTCGCCGGCCGCTCGCCGGCCGCCACCATCCGCTACGGCGCCGCCGAACGGCGGGTCGCCTACGAGCGGCTCAACGCGAAGGGCGACGACCGCCACGTCGACCTCGTCATGATCGGCTGCCCCCATGCCACGATCGACCAGATCCGCCAGGTGTGCACCCTGCTCGACGGGCGAAAGGTGCACACCGAGTCCAACTTGTGGGTGTTCACCCCTCGTGCCATCCGGGAGGTGGCCGAGCGCAACGGCTACGCCGACACCCTGCGCGCCGCAGGCGCCCACCTGCTCAGCGACACCTGCCCGGCCATCGGCCAGTTCGTCCCGCCCGGCTGCCGGGTGATCGCCACCGACTCGGCCAAGCAGGCCCACTACCTGCCCGCCATCATGGGCCTGCAGGGCTGGTTCGGCACCACCGCCGAGTGCGTCGACGCCGCCGTCAACGGCACCTGGGAGGCAACCGCACCATGAGCGACCACGGCCACCTCGTCCTGCACGGGCGCCCCATCGTCGGCGGCGTCGCCGAAGGCGAGGCGCTCGTCACCCGCGAGCGCATCTCCGGCTGGGGCGGCATCGACCCGCGCACCGGCACCGTCATCGAGACCCGCCACTCCCTCGCCGGCGTCTCCTTCGCCGGGCGCGTCCTCGTCTTCCCCGGTGCCAAGGGGTCGTCGGGGTGGTCCGGCATGTTCCACATGGCCCGGGTCAACGGGGTGGCCCCGGCCGCCATGGTCTTCACCACGATGGGCACCAAGATCGCCCTCGGCGCCCTCGTCACCCGGGTCCCCTCCGTCACCGACCTCGACGGCGACCCGTTCGCCGCCATCGAGACCGGCGACTGGGTACGCGTCGACGGGGACGCCGGCACGGTCGAGGTGCGAAAGGCCGCCCACCGCCTGGACGGCGCCGCTACCGCCTGAGGCCTGCCGGCCCTGCCGGGTCTGCCGGGTCTGCCGGGTCTGCCGGGTCTGCCGGGTCTGCCGGCCCTGCCGGCCCTGCCGGGTCGGCGGCGGCCACGACGGCGAACGACCCGGTCACGACGAGGGCGCTGGCCCGCCCCCCGGCCAGGTGGCGCCGCCCGGCGGCCACGGCGGCGGCCGGGTCGGCCACCACCTCGACCATCCCGCCCCGCTCGGCGGCCGCCCCGGCGATGGCCGCCGGGTCGACCGCCCCGGCTCGACCATCGGCCAGGCAGGCGACGACCAGGTCGCCCGGGCGCACCAGCGGCTCGAGGAAGGCCGCCGGGGGGCGGGCCCCGCTCATGGCCACCACCAGCACGATCGGCCGGCCGGCCGAGCCGGCGGCCACCTGCTCGTCGTCGACCGTCGCCCGCAGGGCGGCGGCCGCCTCCGGGTTGTGGGCCACGTCGACCACGACGAGCGGCGAGCGCGACCGCACCTCCCCCCGGCCCGCCAGCCGCCAGCCGTCGAGCGTCGCCGCCACGACCGCCGGCGGGATCGGCTGGCCAAGGCTGGCCTCGGCAGCCGCCAGCGCCGTCAGGGCGTTGACGGCGTCCAGCCGGCGGCCCACCACCACCCTCGCCGCCGGTCCGCCCGGCCGGTCCAGCCGGACCGCCAGCCCGCCCGGTGCCGGTCCCAGCACGGCGAGCTGCAGCTCGCGCCCCACCGCCACCGGGCGCGCCGGCGAGCCGGTGGCGGCCACCTCGTCGTCCACCGCCGCCACCAGCTCGGCGGCGGCGTCCCCGAGCACCACCGCCCGGGTGGTGGCCTTCACGATGCCCGCCTTCTCCCGCGCCACCGCCCCGGGGGCCGGCCCGGCGTAGTCGAGGTGGTCGTGGCCCACGTTCGTCACGACGGCCACCTCGCTGCGCACCAGGTTGGTGGCGTCGTACCGACCGAGGATCCCCACCTCGACCACCGCCACCTCCACACCGGCCTCGGCCAGGGCCACGAAGGCCGCCGCCGTCATCGCCTCGAAGAACGACAGCTCCACCCCGCCCGCCGCCCGGGCCACGGTCGAGAGCGCCGCCTCGAGCGCCGCCGGGTCGATCGGCCGGCCCTCCAGCTCCACCCGCTCGGTCACGTCACGCAGGTGCGGGCTCGTGTACAGCCCGACCCGGCGGCCGGCCGCCCCCACCAGGGCGGCCACCGCCCGTGCCGTCGACGTCTTGCCGTTCGTCCCGGTCACGTGGACCGTCTCGGCGGCGAGCTGCGGGTCGCCGAGGCGGCCGAGCACGGTCGCCATCGCCTCGAGCGACGGCTCGACCGGTCCGCCCCGGGCCGGGTGGGGGCGGCCGGCCAGGAACCGCCCGCCGGAGCCGCCTCCCGACCGGTCGCCCATGCCGCCGCTCGACCCGTCCCTCATCGGGCGGCCCACGACAGGAAGTTGGCGAGCAGCCTGCGGCCGTCGCCGGTGAGGAACGACTCGGGGTGGAACTGCACCCCGACCACCGGGTGGTGGCGGTGGCGCACACCCATCACGAGGGGCCCGCAGCGGGCGCTCACGGCGAGCTCCGGCGGCAGGGAGGCCTCGGGGACGACGAGCGAGTGGTAGCGGGCCGCCCGGAACGGCGAGGCGACCCCGTCGAAGAGGGCCGACCCGTCGTGGACGACGAGCGCCGTCTTGCCGTGGACCGGGACCGGGGCGCGCACCACGTCCGCCCCGTAGGCGGCGGCGATGCACTGGTGGCCGAGGCACACCCCGAGCGTCGGCACGCTCGGGCCGAGCCGGCGGACGGCGTCCACCGAGATGCCCGCCTCCCCCGGCCCGCACGGCCCCGGCGACAGCACCAGGGCGGCCGGCGCCAGGCCGGCCAGCCCGGCCAGCCCGACGGCGTTGCTGCGCACCACCGCCACCGACGCCCCGAGGGCCGCCAGGGCCTGGGTCAGGTTGAACGTGAACGAGTCGACGTTGTCCACCACCACCACCGGCCCGCCGAGCGCCCCACCCGGCCCGCCCGGCCGGCCCGCCCGGATCCACCGGACGGCCGCCGCGGCCGGCGGCGCCGGCCGGCCCTCCCTCGCGCCAGGTGCCGGCGTTCGACCGGCGGAGGGCGAGAGGCGGGCGGCGAACGCCGCCTCGATCACCCCGGTGACCGGCGCCGGGCCGGCGGGGAGCGCCACGGCGCCGACGCGCCCGACCCGCTGGACGCCCCGCAGGGCGTTCGTCACGAGGACCTCGCTCGCCGCCGCCACCTCGTCGAGGGTGAGGCGGCCCGGCTTCACGACCACCCCCGCCGCCGCCGCCGCCTGCAGGGCCAGCGCCCGGGCGACGCCCGGCAGGATGGCCTCGTCGGTCCCCGGGGTGCGCAGCACCCCGTCCACCACGCACAGGACGCTCGCCCGCTCCGCCTCGAGCACGACCCCGCCGGCCCCGACGAGCAGCACCTGGTCCTCCGCTGCCAGCCCGGCAGGTCGGAGCGCCAGGAGGAGCCGCCGGTCACACCACTTGTGGCGGCCGAGCCCGCCGGCGACGTCGACCGGCTCGAGACCGATCGGGCGGGCGACCGGCGGGCGGACGCCGGCGCGCCGCGGCTCGAGCGGGCCGGCCTCGACCTCGACCCGCAACGACGCCCCGCCCGGGCGCACCGCCACGCGTACACGGCCAGCGCCGCCCCCGGCGCCGGCGGCCGCCGCCAGGACCCGCCCGGCCAGGTCGGCCGGGAGGCTCCGGCCGAGCACCGACCACGCCGAGGCGGCAAGCCGGGCGAGGTGGTCGTCGAGCAGCGGCACCGTCCCGTCCACCGAGCGCATCGTCTCGAACACCCCGGCCGCCGGGCGTGGCCGGAGCACGGCGTCACCGGTGGCCGCCGGCGGGTCGGTCGGGAGGGCCGATCCCACCGCCTCGAGCAGCGGGCGGGCCTTCGTCCGGCACTCCTCCACCTCGGCTGCCACCGACGAGTCGGCCACGATGCCCCCGCCGACGCCCAGCCGGGCGGTCCCACCGGCCACCTCGAACGTCCGGATCGCCACGTTCAGGCACGTTCCTGCCAGCGGGCTGGCGAAGCCGACCGAGCCGGTGTAGGCGCCCCGGTCGACCGGCTCCAGCTCGCTCACGAGCTCCATCGCCCGCACCTTCGGCGCCCCGGTGATCGAGCCGGCCGGGAACGCCGAGGCGACGACCGTCCCGGCCGTCTCGCCGGCGGCCAGCTCGCCGACCACGTCCGACACGAGGTGCCACACCCCCGGGTGGGCCTCCGCCCGCGCCAGGGCCGCCACCCGCACCGACCCGGCCGTGCACACCCGGCCGAGGTCGTTGCGGACGAGGTCGACGATCATGGCGTTCTCCGCCCCGTCCTTCGACGAGGCCACGAGGGCCGCCCGCGCCGCCTCGGCCGCCCCCGGCTGGTCGGGCCGGCGCGCCGTCCCCTTGATGGGCGAGCTCCGCACCGACCGCCCGACCACCCGGACGAACAGCTCGGGCGACAGGCTGCACACCGAGCGACCGTCCGGCCGGCGCACGAACCCGGCAAAGCGCGGGGCCAGCCGCTCGAGGCCGGCGCCGAACAGGTCGACGGCGTCCCCCGAGAACGGCGCCACCAGCTGGCAGGTGACGTTCACCTGGAACACGTCGCCCGCTGCGATGGCCGCGATGGCCGCCGCCACCGACGCCCCGTGGTCGTCGAGCGACGGCTCGGCCGCCACCGGCCCGACAGCGAACGGGCGCGCCGCCCCGCCGCCACCGGCCGCCGCCGCCAGCACCGACCGGTCGGCCTCGAAGCGCCCCTCGACGGCCGCCTCCCGCCCGTCCTCGACGAGCGCCTCGAACCACCAGCCGTCGCCGTCGTAGCACCACACCGACTCGTACCACCCGAGGTACCCGGGCGGCCCGGCCGCCTCGACCGCCGGCGGAGGGACCGCCTCGAGGTGGCGACCCAGCTGGTAGTCGAGCACCCCGAGCCAGCCGCCCCCGAAGGCGGCCCCCGGCGGGCGCCCGGTGTCCGGCTCGAGCCCGGGCAGGTCGTCGAGCGCCGCCAGCAGCCCGGCGGCGTCGGTCACGACGCGGCCCGGCCGGGAGGCCACCACCGCCTCGACCCCCGACCGCTCGCCCAGCCAGGCCCCGCTCAGGGCCACCAGCCCCGGCTCGGCTCGGCGCGCCGCCAGCACCCGCGCCGGCGGCACCCCCCGCCCGAGCGGGCGGCGCAGCACCCGGGCGCGCCGAGTGCGGGGCGGGCTAGCGGACGTCGCCCACCTTCCGCTGCCAGTCGACCGTGGCCGTCACCTGGTTGAACGAGAACAGGTGCAGGCTGTGCACGTTCATCTCGGGCGCCACCAGCACGTCGCCCATCTCGGCCAGCAGCTTCTCCGGCTTGTAGAACTTGCCGCGCAGCAGGCTGCCGACCACGCCGTGCTGCTTCGACAGGAACCGGACCGACTGGCCCACGCCGATCTTGAGCGACAGGTCGGCCAGCTTGACCGGGTTCATCGGTGCCGCCAGCCCGAGCTTGAGCGGCAGGGTGATCCCGGCGTGGCGCGTCTCGGCCAGCCACACCTTGAAGGCGTGGGCGTCGAAGCACAGCTGGCTGATCATGAAGTGGGCGTTCGGCTGCTTCTGCTGGAGCGCCTTGAACAGCTCCTCGTCCGAGATCTTCGGGTGGCCCTCCGGGTAGCAGGTCACGCTGACGGTGAACCCGTGCTCCATCGTCGCCAGGTCCTCGAGCAGCTCCGCCGACGAGGCGTACGAGCCGGCCGGCTCGTCGGCGTCACCACCGGGCACGAACAGGTCGGTCACCCCCAGGCCCTGCATCCGCTCGACGAACTCGACCAGGTACGCCTTGTCCGGCACCTGGCGGGCGGCGAGGTGCGGGCGCACCCGGTGCCCCGCCTTCACCAGCCGCTCCACGTACTCGATGGTGCGGTCCAGCCCGAACTTCGGCGAGCACGTCACCGCCACCAGCGTCTCGGCCGGGATCGACGTGAGCTGCTCCTGGACGCTCTTCAGCGGGATGACCTCGATGTCGCCCGTGCGCGCCAGCTCGGCGATCCTCGCGCTGACCTCTCCTCGCGGTGCCATGTCGCCCTCCTGCCCGGGGTGTCCCCCGACCGATCTTCGCGTGCTGCCCGCCGCCCCGCCGGCCCGCCCCGTTGGCGGCCGCTCAGGCGAAGACGACGGTCTTGTTGCCGTTCAGGAACACCCGGTGCTCGAGGTGCCACGTCACCGCCCGGGCCAGCACCACGCACTCGACGTCGCGGCCGGTCGCCACCAGCCGCTCCGGCGAGTCGATGTGGCGTACCCGCACCGTGTCCTGCTCGATGATCGGCCCCTCGTCGAGGTCGGTCGTCACGTAGTGCGCCGTCGACCCCACCAGCTTGACCCCGCGGGCGAACGCCTGGTGGTACGGGCGGGCGCCCTTGAAGCTCGGCAGGAACGAGTGGTGGATGTTGATCGCCCGCCCCGACAGCTGGGCGGTGGTCTCCTCCGACAGGATCTGCATGTACCGGGCCAGCACCACCAGGTCGACCCGCTCGCCCTCCACGAGCGCCAGCAGCTGCGCCTCCTGGGCCGCCTTCGTGTCGGCCGTCACCGGCAGGTGGTGGAACGGGATCCCGTACGACGCCACCAGGTCGGCGAAGTCGGGATGGTTCGACACCACCCCGACGATCTCGGCGTGCAACGCACCGATCCGGTAGCGGTACAGCAGGTCGTTCAGGCAGTGGCCCAGCTTCGACACGAGCAGCAGGATCCGCTGGCGCTCGCCCGGGTCGTGCACGCCGTAGTCCATCTCGAACTCGCCCGCCATCGGCGCCATCCCGGCGGCGAGCGCCGCCGCCGTCGTCCCGGCCGGCGCCTCCGCCTGGATCCGCAGGAAGAACCGTCCCGTCTCCCGGTCCGAGTGCTGCTGGCAGTCCAGCAGGTTCACCCCCTGCGACGCCAGGTAGCCGGCCACGGCCGCCACGATGCCCACCCGGTCCGGGCAGGTCAGGGTGACCACCACCTCGGTGCGCGCCTCGTCCGCCATCCCGCCAGCGTGGCGCGGCCCACGCCGCCTGTCAATCGCTCCGTACACGGAGCGCTCTCCGACCGCCACCCGGCCCTACCAGCCATGCCACCCCGTCACCGAGGCGCCATAATGAGCCGTGGCCGGAGCGCACCCCCCGCGGCCCTCCCGGCCGGGAGCCGTCCCGATCGACCTCATGCGCCAGCCCGGCCACCTGGCCCGGCGCCTCCAGCAGTCGAGCTACCTCCTCTGGAGCTCCATCGTCTCCGACGACGTCACCGCCCCCCAGCTCGTCGTCCTGAGCGTCCTCGCCGGCGCTCCCGGCATCGACCAGCGCACCCTCGGCGAGCGCGCCTCCCTCGACCGCTCCACCGTCGCCGACATCGTCAGCCGCCTCGTTCGCCGTGGCCTCCTCGAGCGCCTCCGCGACCCGGCCGATCGCCGCCGCAACGTCCTCCAGCTGACCGCCGACGGGCGTGCCACCCTCGCCCGGCTCGCCCCCCGCACCACCACCCTCAACCGGGTGCTCCTCGCCCCGCTCGACCTCGACGAGCAGGAGGCGCTCCTCCAGCTGCTCGGCCGCCTCGTCGAGGCCGGCGAGCGCCTGCGCGCCAAGGGACCCTGACCGCCGGCCGGTCCTCGGCCGGTCCTCGACTCGTCCTCAGCCGGTCCTCAGCCGGCCGGGGTGGTGCCGCCGGACGTGGTGGTGCCGGACGTGGTGGTGCCGGACGTGGTGCCCAAGGTGGTGCCGCCGGACGTGGTCCCGCCGGAGGTGGTGCCGGACGTGGTCCCGCCGGAGGTGCCGCCGGACGTGGTCCCGCCGGAGGTGCCGGAGGTGGCGGGACCGGGCTGGAACGGCGGGATGCCCATGGTGGCGGCGTGGGTCATGCCGAGCGAGTAGGGCGGGGCGAGGTCGACGCCGTCCGGCTTGAACAGGTAGCCGGGCTGCGAGCCGGACACGCCGGTGACGCCGTACTGCCATACCACCTTGTTGGTGTGCGGGTCGACGACGATCACCCGGTCGTTCCAGTCGTCGTTGAGCAGCACGTCGCCGTTGGGGAGGGGCAGGGCGAGCGACGGCTCGTCGAGCGCCTGGGCCCCCGTCGGGGCGTAGCGCCAGAGGAGATGGCCCTGCTGGTTGAACTCCTCGACGACCCCCGGCTTGGTGTAGGAGGCGGTGAGGAACACGCCCGGGCGCACCTCGTTCGTGTCGGACGGGTAGGTGATGCCGGGCGGGTTCGTCGACCAGAGGATGCGGCCGGACGGGGTCATCTCGTCGACCCAGTCCCCGTTGATCTCGGTGACGAGCCAGTTGCCGTTGGTCATCGGGAACATGCCGTTCGGGCTACCGAAGCGGGCGGGCGGCTGGTGGTAGCAGTAGGGGGTCGTCTCGCCGTACACGTGGATGGGCTGGATGCTCGTCTTCGACAGGTAGAGGAGGCGGCAGTTCTTGATGTCGGCCGAGATCACGTTGCCGTTCGGCAGGACCATGGCGTCGTCGGGGTTGTTGAGGTAGCCCGGCGCCGAGCCGGAGGTGCCGGGATGGCCGTAGTGCCAGACGATGTGGCCGGTGCGCAGCGACACCTCGGTCAGGGTGAACTGCGACTCCTGGGTGGCGAGGATGTGGTTGCCGTGGGGCGAGAAGAAGGAGTCGTCGGGCGACTTGAACACCTGCCCGGGGAGCAGGTCGCCGGGCGAGGGGAACTGCCACAGGATCCGCCCCTTCGGGTCGACGAGGAGCAGGCGCGAGTTGTTGCGGTCGGCGATGAGGATGGGCCCGGGGAGAACCGACGGGTTCGACCCCGGCTGGAGGTGGCCCGGCTGGCCCTTCACCTTGGCCTCGAGGCCGGCCAGCCATCCGGACACGGTCCACCCGGTCGAGGTGGCCCGGCCGGTCGAGGCCGGCCGGCGGTGGCCGAGCGCCGTGTGCTGCCCGGCCGGAGTCGAGCCGCTGAACCCGTCGGTGCCGACGACGACGGCCAGCAGGATGATCGTGGCGAACACCGCCAGCACCCCGAACCGACGCCGCCGGAACACCCGCTGGCGATCGTCGAGTGGGCGTCCCATGGCCGAAGCACGCTAACCCGGCGCGCCCGCCATCGGGGGTCACCCCGTGACCGACCCCGGGGGGAGCCTCAGCGAACGAACCCGGCGGTGGGGCGGGCATAGACCGAGAGCGGCGGCCCGACCAGGGTGCCGCCGTCGACCGGGATGATGGCTCCGGTCACGAAGCTCGAGGCCCTGGGCGCCGAGAGGAGGAGCACCACGCCCTGCAGCTCGCTCGGGTCGGCCATCCGCCCGAGCGGCACGGTGCTCGACCAGTAGTCGACCACCTCCGGGTCGGCGCCGCCCGGACCGCCGATGCGGGTGTGGAACGGCCCCGGGGCGATGGCGTTGACGTGGACGCCGTCCCGGGCGAGGTCGAGGGCGGCCTGGCGCACCAGGTTGACGACGGCGCCCTTCGCGGCGATGTAGCCGTACCCGCAGAACCCCTCGGTGGCGAGCCCGGCCGTCGAGGCCGTCACGACGATCCGGCCGTGGCCCTGGCGGCGCATCACCCGGGCGGCCGCCTGCAGGGTGAACAGCACCCCGTGCTGGTTGACGTCGACCACCTCGGCGTAGGCCGACCGGTCGGCGTGCTCGAGCTGGCCCTCCTCGACGACGATGCCGGCGCCGCGCGAGATGCCGGCGTTGGCGAGCACCACGTCGAGGCCGCCGTCGCGCTCGGCGATGCCGCCGAGCACCCGGTCGACCGCCGCAGGGTCGGCCACGTCGAGCACCTCGGAGCCGACCGACGGGGCGCCCGCCTGGCGCAGCGCCTGCACGGCCGCCTCGAGCAGCACCGGGTCGACGTCGAGCAGGGTGACGCGCGCCCCGTTCAGCGCCAGCACCTCGGCCATGGCGAAGCCGAGCCCGCTTGCCGCCCCGGTGACGGCGGCGCGCACCCCGGTGACGTCGAAGATGGCCGCCGCCGAGGCCCGGGCCGCGGCCGACCCCTGCGGCGGGGCACCCCCGGCCGCCCCGGCCGCCCCGGTGGTGCCGGTGGCCGGCGGCTGGCCGGCGGATCGGTCGTGGTCGTGCATGGCGGTGCTCCCCCGTTCCCCCGTCGCACCGCCCGACGGCCGGGCGGCGCCCACCTTGCCGGTGCTCAGCCGGTCACCCGGACGAGCACCTTCATGGCCGCCTCCGGGTGCTCCCCGGCGAAGGCCATCGCCGCGCCCGCCTCGGCCAGCGCGAACTCCGGGCCGAGCGCCGACTCGAGCCGCTCGGCGGCCCCGGCGACGACCTCGACGGCCGCCTCCACGTCGGCCCGGTCGTGGCAGCTGGAGCCGAGCAGGTCGAACTCCTTCGAGGTGAACGGCTCCAGCGGCACCGTGGCGTCGGCATCGGAGATGCCGACCACCACGACACGCCCCGCCGAGGCCACCATGGCGACGGCGCCGGCCAGCCCGGCCGGCAGACCAGTCGTGTCGATCACCACCGGCACCCCGCCGGCGCCGGCGAACGCGCGGGCCTCGGCCGCCAGGTCGCCCTGCAGCGGGTCGACGGCGCCCTCCACCCCGAACGCGAGCGCCTGGCGCCGCCGGCGCTCGACCGGCTCGGACAGCAGCACGCGGGCCCCCCGGGCGCGGGCCGCCAGCGCCGTCGCCTGCCCGATCGGCCCGCCGCCCAGCACCACGACCGGCTCGCCG
>JAKBAA010000004.1 GCA_021809425.1 Actinomycetes bacterium
GACAGGAACAGGTCGTGCGCGCGCTTCTCGAACACGCGCATCTCGAGCATCGAGCGGTAGAGGGCGAGGCGGACCTCGGGGGGGGTGGGGGGTGGGGGTGGGGCGGCAGGGAACTCCAGGTCGGCCTGCAACGGTTTCGAGATGGTCATCCTGCCTCCTCTGCGCGCCCAGCGCGCCACGAGCCGTCGCCCGACATCAGTAGGCGTTGGCGACGAACAGCTCCTGGGCGGGGAAGAGCGTGATGACCCGTGGCCCGTCCGCCGTGACGACGATCTCCTCCTCGATGCGCGCCGCCGAGTAGCCGTCGGCCGCGGGGCAGTAGGTCTCGAGGGCGAACACCATCCCCTCCTGCAGCTCCACCGGATGGTCGAGGCTGTTGAGCCGGGAGATGATCGGCCGCTCGTGCAGCGCCAGCCCGAGGCCGTGGCCGAACTGGAGGCCGAACGCCTCCATCTCGTCGTCGAAGCCGAACTCGTCGGCGCGAGGCCAGACCCGGGCCAGCTGGTCGGTGGTCGCCCCGGGCTTCACGAGGTCGATCGCCGCGTCGATCCACTCCCGGGCCCGCTTGTAGGCGTCGTGCTGGGCGGGGGTCGCCCGGCCGACGTTGAAGGTGCGGTAGTAGCAGGTCCGGTACCCGTTGAAGGACTGGATGATGTCGAAGAAGGCCTGGTCGCCCGGACGGATCAGGCGGTCCGAGAAGTTGTGGGGATGGGGGCTGCACCGCTCGCCGGAGACGGCGTTGATCGCCTCGACGTCGTCGGAGCCCTGGCGGTAGAGGTACTCGTTGGCGACCGCAACCACCTCGCTCTCGCGCACGCCCGGCTTCAGCATGTCGCTGATCACCTGGTAGCAGCCGTCCACCATCGCCGCCGACATCGAGAGCAGGAGCAGCTCGTCGTGCGACTTGATCTGGCGGGCGTCGAGCATCACCTGCTGGCCGTCGCGCACGTCGATGCCCGCCCGCTCGAGGGCGCGCAGCATGGGGACCTCGACCAGGTCGACCCCGACCGGGGCGTCGCCGACGCCGGCGTCGTCGAGCAGGGACTTGACCTCGATCGCCGCGGCATCCATCAGCCCGGCGTCGGGAGCCACCGAGCCCCGCAGCCCGAGCATCCCGGCCCGTGAGTTCGAGGGCTCGAGCCAGGGGGCGTAGAGGCGGTGGTGCTTGGCCGCAGAGCCGAAGTCCCAGAGCATCGGCTCGCCGCCGCGGGCAAGGAGGGAGTACCGGGCCACCTTGTCGCGTACCCACTCGCCGATCTGGGTCGAGGTCGTGTACCGGACGTTGTTGACGTCGAAGCAGAGCAGCGCCCCGAGCTCCGATGCCTCGAGGGCAGCACGGGTGCGGGCCAGCCGGTACTCGCGCAGGCGGTGGAAGTCCACACGCTCCTCGAAGTCGACCGCCATGCGCCCGGGGGCCGGGAGCAGGGTGGGGGGGCGCTCAGTCACGGTTCATCTCCCCTGTCGTCTCCTGCCGGGCCGGCGAGGCGGGCTCGGACCTTGCGGCGCCGCCGAGGAAGAGGGCACCGATCTCGGGATGCCGCAGGACCTCCTGACCGGTGCCGGTGAAGCGCACGCGCCCATTCTCGAGCACCACGCCGTGCGTCGCCAGCTTCAGCCCGGCGCGTGCGTTCTGCTCGACGAGCAGGATGGTCCGCCCCTGCTCGTGCATCAGGCGCACGGTGGCGAACACGGCCCGGAGCGTCTTCGGGTCGAGGCCCATGGACGGCTCGTCGAGCACCACGATCTTCGGGTCGAGCATGAGGCAGCGGGCGAACTCCACGAGCCGCTGCTGGCCGCCCGAGAGGGCGCCGGCCTTGTCCTTTCCCCGCTCGGCGATCACCGGGAACTGCTCGACGATCTCGTCGAGCCGCCGGCGCACGTCGGCCCGGTCCCGGACGAGGAAGGCCCCCATCTCCACGTTCT
Organism: Actinomycetes bacterium; assembly: GCA_021809425.1. Lineage (GTDB taxonomy): Bacteria > Actinomycetota > Acidimicrobiia > Acidimicrobiales > Bog-793 > JAKBAA01. The sequence goes on from JAKBAA010000004.1 coordinate 1,924, forward strand.
CCCGGACGGTCATCTCCCGGAACAGGCTGTGGTTCTGGGGGACCTGCACGATGCCCTGCTCGAGGATCCCCTTCGGGCTCGTCCCGACGAGGTCCCTTCCCCGGAACTCGATCCTTCCCTGGCGCGGCCGGAGCAGCCCGCTCACCGTGGCGAGCAGGGTCGACTTCCCGGCCCCGTTCGGCCCGACGATGCAGGTGATGCTCCCGGGCGGGACCTCGAAGTCCACCCCCTTCAGCACGTCACCACCGCCATAGCCGGCGACGACGCCGGACAGTCGGAGGAGCGCCTCGGCGCCGGCCGGGGCCGGGCGGGTCGCCTGCTCAGCCGACAGCGACGTCATCTTCCTCCTCCTCGTCCGCCCCGCCGAGATAGGCGTCGAGCACGCGGTGGTCGCTCTGCACCACCTCCGGCGGTCCGGTGATGATGGGGGTTCCTTGGTGCATGCAGGTCACCTGGTGGCTGAGGCTCATGACGAATTCCATGTTGTGCTCGATGACAAGGAACGTCTTGCCCTGCCCGTTGAGCTCGGTGATGCGGTCACGGATCTGGTTGATGAGGGTGGGGTTGACGCCACCGGCCGGCTCGTCGAGCAGGATGACCGCAGGGTCCGCCACGAGGACGTAGGCGAGCTCCAGCAGCTTCCGCTGGCCGTAGGAGAGCGTACCGGCGCGGGCGCTCGCCAGCCGGGTGAGGCCCACGAAGTCGAGCAGCTCGTAGGCCCGCCGCTGCTCGAGCTCGCTGGCGGCCGGACGGAGCACGCTCCGCAGCCATCCCTCCTTTCGCTGGGTCGCCACGAGCATGTTCTCGAGCACCGTCAGCCGACCGAAGATGCGGGTCAGCTGGAACGTGCGCCCGAGGCCCCGGGCGAAGATCTGGTCGGGACGGGCCCCGGTCACGTCGGCGCCGGCGACCGTCACCGTGCCCGAGTCCGGCGTGACGTAGCCGGTGATGATGTTGAACAGCGTCGTCTTGCCCGACCCGTTCGGACCGATCAGGGCGGTGATGGACCCGTCCTCCACCGTGAGCGAGCAGTCCTGGAGCGCCTGCAGGCCGCCGAAGGACTTGGAGATGCCCCGCACCTCGAGCAGGGCGCTCATCGGGAGGCTCCGACCGGCGAGCCGACGTCCACGACGGGCGGGACCCCCGGGTCCTCGCCGACGAGCCGGGCGGCCTGGGTCCGCTCCCGGCGGGCGGCGACCCGCTCGGCCAGCGTCGGCACGATCCCGCGCGGCATGACCAGGATGACAAGCAGGAACAGGGCGCCGTAGATGACCAGGTACACCGATCCGACCGAGTACTGCAGCGTCAGGTACTGCTGGATCGGCTCCAGCACGAGCGCCCCGAGCAGCGGCCCGGAGAGCGTGCCGAGGCCGCCGAAGAAGGCCATCAGCGCGACCGTCACGTCGAACAGCGGGTCGAAGGCGAACTGGGGAAAGATCTGGCCGATGAAGAAGGCGTAGATCGCGCCCACCATGCCCACGGGGACGGCGGAGACCATGAAGCTGAGCAGCTTCACCCGCTGCACCTTCACCCCGAGGCCCCGTGCCCGGTCCTCGTCGTCACGGATCGCCAGCAGCTGCAGCCCGAAGCGCGAGCGCCGGATGGCGGCCGAGATGGCAAGCGCGAAGGCGAGGACCCCCAGGGTGACGTAGTAGAAGCTGTTGTTGTACTGCGTCGCCCCCCAGGTCGGCGTCGGGACCTGGACCCCCGACGAGCCCTGGGTGAAGCCGAGGTTGAACGCCAGGAGCTGCACGACGAAGAACACGGCGATCGTGATGACCACGAAGGTGTGCCGCCGGGTCCGCAGGGCGATCAGCCCGAAGGGGATCGCCATGAGGGCGGCGACCACCCCTCCGGCGGGGACGAGGGCGAACATCGTGTAGCCGGCGGCGAAGTTCCAGTGCGTCGAGACGAGCGCCATGGTGTAGGCCCCGGTGCCGAAGAAGACGGCATGCCCGAGCGCCACGTAGCCGGAGTAGCCGGCAAAGCTGTTCCAGGCCACGGCCGCCGTCATGTACACGAGGGTGAAGACACCGATCGTGGTGACCGTCGGGTTCGTGAACACCACCGGGAACAGGCCGAGGAGGACGGCGAACGCCGCCCATGCGCCCGCCACGACCAGCCGGGGACGGGCGGCCGCCACCGGCGGCATCCCGCCGCCCCCGCTCACTGGGCCCTCGCGACCTGCCGGCCGAAGAAGCCGGCAGGCCGCACCGAGAGGACCACGACGAGGGCGGCGAAGAACACGGCCGTCGCCCAGATCGGCGACCACACCACAGCGACGACGTCCTCGAGCACCAGCATGAACACCGCCGACAGCAGCGCACCGCCCATGCTGCCGAGACCGCCGAGGATGACGATCGCGAGCAGCCGGGAGATGAGGTCGTAGCTCGACGAGGCGTTGAAGGCGTTGGTCGCCCCGAAGATCATCCCACCCGCCGCCGTCACGGCGACGCCGATGCCGAACGAGACGGTCGAGACCCGCCGCACGTCGATGCCGACGAGCCGGGCCGCCGTCCGGTCCTGCAGCGCCGCCCGCACGCTCGCACCGAAGCGCGTCCGGTACAACAGTGCGTACAGGGCCACGAGCAGCACCGCCGCCATGGCGAAGCCGAACAGGTAGATGTCGGCCAGGTAGAAGCCGAGGATGTGCACCGACCGGTTCACGTACCAGGCGTGGATCTGGACGTAGTTCACGCTGAACGTCATGTTCAGCACGCCCTCGATGATGATCGAGACGGCATAGGTCACGAGGATCGACATCGCTGTCCGATCCCCTTCACGCAGCCGCCGGATGAAGCCCCACTCGACGCCGAGCCCGATCACGAACAGCGCAGGGATCGTGATGAGGAGCCCGAGGAACGGGTCGATCCCGGCATGCACCGAGAGCGCGTAGCTGAGGTAGGCGCCGAGCACGACAAAGATTCCCTGGGCGATGTTGATGATGTCCATCACCCCGAAGATCAGGGTCAGGCCCGCCGCCATCAGGGCGTACACGCCCCCGGTGAGGATGCCGTCGATGATCGCCTCGACGATCGAGGTACCCATGGTGCTAGCCGCCCCAGTTCGCCTTCGGGAACTGGATCTTCACCGAGTTCGGGTCGGTGCTCGGCAGCACCTGGACGAAGTTGGTCTTCTGCCACTGGAACACGAAGGCCGCCGCAGCGCCGTTCATCCCCTTGGCGTCGAACTGCACCGGGCCCTGGACGCTCGAGAAGATCTTTCCACTGTGCAGGTACTTGATGAGGGTGGCGTTGTTCAGGCTCTTCGTCGCCGTCACCGCCTGGGCCATGACCTGGCCGACCGAGTACGCCTCGGCGACGTCTGAGTTGATGCCCGAGGGGGTGCCGCCGTACTTCTTCACGTACTCCGCAACCATCTTCTGGCTCGAGGCGTTCCGGTAGCCGGGGTACCAGCCGTTCGGGACCATGATCCCGTTGGCGTTGCTCGCACCCACCGCCTTCAGGAAGGTTGCGCCCTGGTCCGGGCCGCCCGTCGCGATGAACGCCTTCGGGTTGTAGTGCTGCTGGACGAACGCCTGGACGAAGGCGGTCGCCGTCGGCACGTCGACCGAGCCGAGCACCACGATCTGCGCCTTCGAGGCGGCCACGGCGTCGGCGATCGGCGTGTAGTCGGTGACCTCTGCCGGGAAGACGTGGGAGTACACCGTCTTCACCCCGGCGGCCTCGAGGATCTTCTGTGCCGGGCCGATCTGCGGCTCGGTGAACGGGTCGTTCGAGGTGGGGTAGGCGGCGGTCTTCGGTCGCTGGCTCGGCGGAAGGGAGGCGATCCACTTGGCGAAGAGCACCAGGTTGTCGACCACCGGGAGGCTGACGTCGAAGACGTTGTGGAGCCCGTTGGCGAACACCGACGGTGCGCCCCCGGCACCCTCGACGAGCGCGTAGCCGAAGCGGTTGGCGATCTTCGAGGCCGGCACCGTGAGCAGCGTCGAGAACGGGCCGAACAGCAGGCTCGCGTGGTTGATCGTGATGAGCTTCTCGTAGTTCGTGACCACCTGGGTCGGGCTCGAGGCATCCGAGACGACGTCCAGCTGCACCGGCCGGCCGAGCAGGCCCCCGGCGCGGTTCTGGTCGGCGGCCCACAGCTGGTAGCCCCGCTGGAACGCCTGGCCGTCGGCCGAGAAGTCGCCCGACAGCGACAGCGACACGCCGATCACGATCGGCGCACCCTTGGCCTTCGGGGCATGCGCGCCGGACGCCCCGGCGACGCCGACGGCCGACGCCGTCAGCCCTCCGGCGGCGAGCGCCGCCAGCGCCAGCGGCGAGCGCCGTCTCCTCGAGCTCCCCCTGCGAATCTTCCCCCCATGCATCTCGGCTTGCTCTCCTTTGCTCGTCGACCCTGCGGGCCGTGGGTGGCTGTTGCGGTACGGATCGATCCGGGCGCAGCTCGGCGGCCGGGGGCCCATGGGCCCGCCGCCGGCCGCCTCAGGTGACGGGATGGAGGCCGTCGTCGACGGGGGTCTCCTCGCTGACGAGCTCGAAGCCTGCCGAGCGGGCGACGAGGGTGGCAAGGGCGGCGAAGTCGACGTCGCCGAGCCCCTCGCCGACGCCGGCCTGCACGAGGTGGTGGACGAGCGCAGCGACCGGCATCGGCACCTCGAGCGCCCGCGCCGCGGCGAGGCCGAGATCGAAGTCCTTGCGCAGCAGAGTCGTCGTGAACGTCGGCTTGAAGTCGAGGTTGACGAGCGACGGCGTCTTGTAGCGGCTGAAGGTCGACCCCATCACCGAGTCGTTCAGGAAGGCGAGGAAGTCCTGGCGCCGGACCCCACCCTTCTCGGCGAGCACGGTGATCTCGGCGAGCGACTCGATGACGACGCCGAGGAACAGGTTGTGGCACAGCTTGACGAGCCGGGCGACCTCGCCCTCGCCGACGTAGGTCACCCCGGCGCAGATCGCCTCGAGCTCGCCCCGCACCTCGTCGAACGCGGCCCTCGGGCCCGACACCGCCATGGTGAGCCGGCCAGACGACACCACCTTCGGATTGCCGCTGACCGGTGCGGCGAGCAGCGTCGCGCCCCGTGCCTCGAGCAGCTCCCTGCCCCGCGCGGAAGCCTCGGCCGAGACGGTCGAGCAGTCGACGACGACGCGCGGCACCTCCCCCTGGGAGAGCAGCCCGCCGGGGCCCTCGAGGACCTGGAGGAAGTCGTCGGAGCCTGCGACCGCCACGAAGACCACGTCGCGTGAGGCCAGCTCGCCGATCGTCTCGGCCACCTTGGCGCCGAGGGCGACGAGCGGCTCGACCTTCGCTCTCGTCCGGTTGTAGACCGCCACGTCGCTCCCGGCCACGATCAGGCGGGTCGCCATGGCAATTCCCATGCGACCGGCACCGATCCAGCCGATCAGGTGCTCTTCGGACACCGATCTCCCCCTGGCCACAAACGATTGCAGCGCTCATGCTCGCGCTCGCTCCCGGCGGCGTCAAGCAAGGACGAGGCCCGCCGCGCCACGCCCCGTCACGGGCAGGGCTGTGCCATCATTGCCACCGCCAGTTCCTGCAGTCCGAGCGACGGGACACGCGACGGGGCACGCGACGGGACACGGAGGAGTGCCATGGCCGACGAGGTGCTGGCCAGCGCCATCGCCAACTGGGGACCGCGGTTCGCGGCGAACGGGGTCGACCCGAACGACGTGGCAGAGGTGGCGGCGGCGATCGGGCGCTGGGACGACTGGTGCGCCGCGTGGTCGGCGATCGGGGCCCGCCACGAGGAGCTCGGACGCCGGGCGCTCGCGGACGGCCGGTCGCGCACGGCCGGCGAGCAGCTCGCCGAGGCGGCCACCTGCTACCACTTCGCCAAGTTCCTCTTCGTGCACGACCCGGCGCAGCAGCTCGTGGCCCACGAGGCGGCCGTCCGGTCGCTCACCGAGGCGTTGCCGCTGCTCGACCCGCCCGGTCGGCGGGTCGAGGTGCCCTTCGAGGGGACGACCCTGCCGGGCGTCCTCCGGCTACCGAAGGGCGCGGCGCCGCACCCCGTCGTGGTCCTCGTGCCCGGGCTCGACTCGACGAAGGAGGAGTTCCGCTCGGTCGAGCGTTCGTTCCTCGACCGGGGGCTCGCGACGTTCGCCGTGGACGGGCCGGGGCAGGGAGAGGCCGAGGCCCTCCCGATCCGCCCCGACTGGGAGGTCCCCGGGCGCGCCATCCTCGACCACGTGGCGGCGCTCGAGGGGATCGACCCTGGCCGGGTCGGCGTGTGGGGGGTGAGCCTCGGGGGCTACTACGCGCCGCGGTGGGCGGCCGGAGACGAGCGCCTGCGGGCCTGCGTCGCCCTGTCGGGCCCCTACGGGCTCGGGGCGGCGTGGGACCGCCTGCCGGGCCTCACCCGGGCGGCGTTCGCCGCGCGGGCGCACGCGGCCGACGCGGGCGAGGCGCGGACGCGCGCCGCCGCGCTGTCGCTCGAGGGGGTGGCCTCCAGGATCCGCTGCCCGCTGCTCGTCGTGTTCGGGGCTCGGGACCGGCTGTTCGCGGTGGGCGACGCGGTCCGCCTCGCCGAGGAGGCCGGTGGGCCGACCGAGCTGCTCGTGCTCGAAGAGGGCGGTCACGGGTGTGCCAACGTCGTCTACCGCCAACGCCCCTACGCCGCCGACTGGATGGCGCGCCAGCTCCTGGCATGACCCCGGTCGGCTGCCGCCTCAGCGGCGCGCGCCGTGCGCCCTCGGCGCCGCCCGGGCGGTCCGCGGCGGCGCGGTCGAGGCGCGCACCACGAGGGACGGGGGAAGCAGGAGGGCCTCGACGGGCGCCTCGTGGTCGCGGATGCGCTCGAGCAGCAGCCGAGCCGCCTGCTGGCCCACGTCGTAGTGGGGGAGGTGGACCGTCGTGAGGGGCGGCGCGACCCGGTCCATGAAGGGCATGTCGTTGAACCCGACGAGCGAGATGTCCGAGGGGCAGGCGAGCGAGCGGCCGGCCAGCGAGCGGACGACGCCGAGCGCCAGCATGTCGTTGGCGGCGAGCACGGCGGTGAAGCGGCGGCGGCGCCCGAAGAGCTCCTCGGAGCAGCGGTAGCCCTCCTCCTCGGAGAAGGACGTGGCGAAGGCGACCAGCACGTCGTCGACCGGGAGCCCGGCTTCGCTCATCCCGTCGAGGTAGCCCTGGTAGCGCCCCTGCCCGGTCGACAGCTCCTGCGGGCCGGCGATGTGGGCGATGCGCCGGTGGCCGAGCGAGACGAGGTGGGCGAGCGCGTCGCGGATGCCCGAGGCGTCGTCGACGGACACCGAGGAGCAGAGGTGCTCGTCCATGACCCGGTTGACGAGCACGAGCGGGATGCCGGCCTCGGCCGTCTCGAGCAGGACCGGGTGGTGCCGCCGCGCCGTGGCGGCGATCAGCCCGTCGACGTGGCGGTTTCGCATCTCCTCGAACACCCGTCGCTCGCGCTCGTCGTCGTTGTCGGTGTTGGCCACGAGCGCCACGTAGCCTTCGGCGCCGAGCAGGTCCTCGATGCCCCGGACGATGGGGGGGAAGAGCGGGTTCGTGAGGTCCGGCAGGACGACCGCGATGGTCGCCGAGCGTCGGGTCTTGAGCCCGCGTGCAAGATGGTTCGGGCGGTAGGCGAGCAGGCGGGCAGCCTCGAGCACCCGGGCGGCGGTCTCCGCGGCGACGAGGCTGCGCGTGGCCTCGTTGAGGGCCCGCGAGGCGGTCGCCGGGTGGACCCCTGCCTGCTGGGCCACCTCGCGCAGCGTCGCCCGGGCACCCGCAGCGGGCGCGCCGGCCGGCCGGCGGCTCGGCGGCACGCGTCCGTCGGCGCGCCGGCTCGAGTCGATGGCCATGACGCGCTGGAGCCTACGGCCTCTGTTCGGGCGGGGACAGGACCGCCCGCAGGCGACCCCGGCCGGCGGGGTAGCCTGCGCCCTCCCGGCGAGCGCGCCCGGTTGCTCGTCGCCGGCTCCCAGGCCGGCGGAGGCCAGCGGGCGGCCGCCTCGACGGGAGCGGCCAGCGGGCGGCCGCCTCGACGGGAGCGGCCAGCGGGCGGCCGCCTCGACGGGAGCGGCCAGCGGGCGGCCGCCTCGACGGGAGCGGCCCGCACGGGACGCGATGGGCGGCCCCCGACCCACGCCATGGAGGTCCGATGACGCACGCAGCCCAGGGGGCCTTCTCGGAGACCACCGTCGCCTCGTTCCTCGGGGCGCTCGCGGCCCGGACGCCCGCACCTGCCGGGGGGGCGGCGGCTGGTCTGTCGGCGGCCGTTGGGGCGGCGCTGCTGGCGATGGTCGCCCGGTACACGACCGGGCCGCGCTACGCCGAGCGCGAGCAGCAGATGCTCGGCCTCGTCGACGAGCTCGGGGCGCTCGAGGCGCGAGCAGTCGACAACGTCCGGGCCGACCAGGCCGCCTTCGGTGCCGTGGCGGCTGCCTACGAGCTGCCGAAGGACACCGACGAGGCCCGAGCCCGGCGGAGCGCCGCCATCAAGGACGGGCTGCGGGAGGCGATCGGTCCGCCGCTGGCGCTCGCCGAGGTCTGCACGCGGCTCGCGGCGCTCGCCCGGGTGATCGCCGAGCAGGGCCATCAGCCCATCGTGTCCGACGTCGGCACCGGGGCCGCCTGCATCGGCGCCGCCATCGAGGGGACGCTCATCAACCTGACGGCCAATAGCGCCTCGCTTCCCGAGGGCGAGGCGGGAGGCCGGCTGGCCGACACCTGCGCGGCGTTGCTGGCGGCCCGCGACGACCTGCGCCAGGTCGTCGAGGAGGCCCGGGCCCGCTACCGGCGACGGACCGACGCTAGTGGCGGCGCCGCGGCGGAGCCGGCCAGCTGACGTCGGTCCGCAGCTCGATCGCGACCCGACGGCCCTCGGCCGCCGGCGTGTCCACGAGGGGAACCCGCACCTCGAGGCGCGTCCCGTCGTAGCTGGCACGCGCGCCCGGGCCGGCCCCGGGGGTCACGGCGATGTCCCGCGCGAACTCCCCGTCGCGCAGGTCGGACAGGACGGCGGTGCCGTCGTGGCCCCCAGGGCCGCGCGCACGCAGGTGCAGGACGCCCCGGGAGATCCAGACCTCGAGGTCGCGCTCCATCTGCAACCCGGGGAGGTCCGCCTGTACCACCAGCTCGTCCGCCTCCCGGTACTCGAGCGCCACGGTGGTGCACCCCCTTCTCGCCGCTGCCGGCGGAGGACCTTCACGTCCACCGCGCGATATGGGAGGCTAAGCCCGCCGCCGCGGACAGGGAAGGGGCCAACGGCCCGCGCCCACGAGTGACCTCCGACCCTTTCTGCGCGCGCGACGGTGGGGGATCGTGGCCTACGAGCCGCACGGCGGTCCGAAAGGGAGGGCCGGTGACCGACAGCGAGGGTACGCAGGACGGTGCCGAAGGGGACCGGACCGCGAGCGACCGGGAGGAGGGCGGGTCGGGCGCAGGCCGACAGCAGCTGCGCCTCGCCGTCCTCCGCGAGCGCGGACCGGGCGAGGACCGCGTCGCGCTCGTCCCCGAAGCCGTCGGACGCCTGGCGCCGCTGGGGATCGAGGTGCTCGTGGAGCGCGGCGCCGGTGCCGGCGCCCTGCTGACCGACGACGCCTTCGCCACGGCCGGGGCCCGCCTCGTCGCGCGTGACGAGGCGCTCGCGCAGTCCGACGGCCTGCTCGTCATCGGCCCCCCGCCCGACGACGTGCTCGCGGCCCTCCGGCCCGGCCAGATCGTCGTCGGCCTGCTCCAGCCCCTCGTCCGCCCGGACCTCGCTCGCCGGCTGGCCGAGCGTGGCCTGACCTCCCTGAGCCTCGACCTGCTGCCCCGGCGGCTGTCGCGTGCCCAGGCGATGGACGCCCTCAGCTCCCAGGCCAACGTCGCCGGCTACAAGGCGGCGCTCGTGGCGGCGGACACCTTCGGCAGGTACTTCCCGATGCTCGTGACGGCCGCCGGCACCTCGAAGCCGGCCCAGGTCCTCGTCCTCGGGGCCGGCGTCGCCGGGCTGCAGGCGATGGGCACGGCCCGGCGCCTGGGTGCCGTCGTCACCGGCTACGACGTCCGGCCCGAGACCCGGGCGGAGATCGAGTCGGTGGGGGCGCGCTTCCTCGAGCTCCGCTCGGTCGGTCCGGCCGGGGGGGAGGGCGGGTACGCCCGAGCCCTCACCGCCGAGGAGCAGGCCGCCCAGCAGGAAGAGCTGCAGGCGCAGCTTCCCCGCTTCGACATCGTCATCACGACGGCCCAGGTCCCCGGACGGCGCCCGCCGGTCCTCGTGACCGCCGGCGCGCTGGCCCAGCTGGGCGCCGGCTCGGTGGTGGTCGACCTGGCGGCCAGCGAGCTCGGTGGCAACGTCGAGGGCAGCGTCGCCGCGACGACGGTGCTGACCGACGCCGGCGTGCGGGTCGTGGGCGCCGGGAACCTTCCGGCGCTCGTCCCGGCAGCGGCCTCCACCGCCTACGCGAGCAACCTCGTCGCGCTGCTCCGCACCTGCGTGGAGGACGGCAGGTTCGCCCTCGACCCGGAGGACGAGGTGCACGCCGGCCTCCTCGTCACCCGCGACGGCGACGTCGTGCACGCCGCGGTCCGGTCGGCGCTCGACGCGACGGCGGTCGATCCGACCGCGACCAGCAACGCACCCAGCGCGGCTACGGAGGCATCCCGATGACGACCAGCCTGCTCGCCGACCTCAGCATCTTCGTCCTCGCCCTCCTCGTGGGGTTCGAGGTGATCTCGAAGGTGCCCTCGACGTTGCACACGCCCCTCATGTCGGCCTCGAACGCCATCCACGGCATCGTCCTCGTCGGCGCCATGCTGGCAGCAGCCTCGGCCAACGACGCCGCCGGGTACGTCCTCGGCTTCGTCGCCGCCGCCTTCGCCGCCATGAACGTCGTCGGTGGCTACGCCGTGACGGGTCGGATGCTCGAGATGTTCAAGCGCCGTCCCGATCCGGTGCCGGCCCCGGCGCCCCCCGATGGTGCCGGTCTCCTCGGATCGGGCACCGGGCCGGGCCCGGCCCGCGACGGCTCGGCCGGGCAGGGGAGCTGACGCGATGAGCACGCTCGACTTCGTCGTCGGCATCGTCTACCTCGTCGCCGCGATCGCCTTCGTGACCGGCCTCCACCTGATGCGCTCGCCGGCGACGGCGCGGCGCGGCAGCCCGCTGTCGGCCGGCGGCATGGTGCTCGCCGTGGCCGCCACCCTTGCCAAGGTGGCGAACGACGGCACGATCAGCGGCACCGGCTGGGCCGTCCTCGGTGCCGGCGCCCTCCTCGGTGCCGCCGTCGGCCTCGTCTCGGCCCGGCGCGTCAAGATGACGGCGATCCCGCAGCTCGTCAGCCTCTTCAACGCCGTGGGCGGTGGTGCCGCGGCGGTCGTCGCCCTGATGGACGTCATCCGCCTCACCGAGCACGCCGGCGCGACGGTGGCGGGGCGCACGTCGGTGGCGAGCGTCCTCGACGTGCTCATCGGCGCCCTCACCTTCTCCGGGTCGCTGATCGCCGCCGGCAAGCTCCAGGGCTGGATCCCGGGGCGGCCGATCGTCCTGCCCGGCGCCCGCGCCGTGAACGGCCTGCTGGCGCTCGCGGCGGTCGGGTTGGGCTGCTACTTCATGTCGGGCGCCTACGACAGCTGGTGGCTCGTCGGCTCCCTCTTCGGGGCCCTCGTGCTCGGGATCACGACGGTGCTGCCGATCGGCGGTGCCGACATGCCGGTGGTCATCTCGCTGCTCAACGCCTGCACGGGCATCGCCGTCGCCATGGCCGGCTTCGTCATCGACAGCGCCGGGCTCATCATCGCCGGTGCGCTCGTCGGCGCCTCCGGAGGCATCCTCACCAAGCTGATGGCCGACGCCATGAACCGGTCGATCCCGGCCATCCTCGCCGGCGGGTTCGGCACCGGCGACACGGTGAACGCCGTCGCCCCCGGGGTCACCGGGGACGTCCACCCGATCTCGGTCGAGGACGCCGCCATCCAGCTCGCCTACGCCGGCAAGGTGATGATCGTCCCCGGCTACGGCCTCGCCGCCGCGCAGGCCCAGCACGAGGCCCGTGAGCTGGCCGAGCTGCTCGAGTCCCGCGGGATCCAGGTCGACTTCGCCATCCATCCGGTCGCCGGCCGGATGCCGGGGCACATGAACGTGCTGCTCGCCGAGGCCAACGTGCCCTACACCCAGCTGAAGGAGATGGACACGGCCAACCCCGAGTTCCCGAGCACCGACGTCGTCCTCGTGGTCGGCGCCAACGACGTCACGAACCCGGCGGCGCGCCGCCCGGGCACCCCGCTGTCGGGCATGCCCATCCTCGAGGTCGACCGGGCGCAACGGGTGATCGTCATCAAGCGCTCGATGGGCCACGGCTACGCCGGCATCGACAACGAGCTCTACACCGAGGAGAAGACCGGCATGCTGTTCGCCGATGCCAAGCGTGGTCTCGCCGAGCTCGCCGCCTCGGTCAAGGCGCTCGTCGGCGCCTGAGCCAGGCGGGAACCTGCGGGCGGCACGGCTGCCAGGCGAGGCGACGCCCGGGGGCCCCGCCGCGGGAGGTCCGATGCACGTCAGCTCGACGCTCCGCCACGCCCTTGCCGTCACCCACCCGTCGCTGCCCAACTACCTGGCCTTGACCGCCGGCACCACCTTCGGGATCGAGGACGACAGCGGGCCCTCGGCACATCGTCTGGGCGGCGCTTCGATCTTCTCGCAGGTGCGCGACCACCACTGCCCGCTGGCGCTCGCCGACGCCTGGCTCGGCCGCTTCGTCACAAGCGTCGTCGCGAGCCGCGCCTACGACGGCGGCCGGCTCGTCGTCTTCGTCACCTGGGACGAGGGAAGCGGCTCGAACCAGGTGGTGCCGCTCCTCGTCGTCGCCCGCTCGGTGCCCCACCGGACGGTGGCCCTGGGGCGCTACGGCAACTACAGCCTCCTCCGCACGACCGAGGCCCTCCTCGGGCTGCCCCCGCTGCGCAACGCCGCGCACGCCGCCTCGATAGCCCAGGCGTTCCACCTGTAGCCGCGCCGCGCACCGCCCGCTCGCTCCGCCGTCGGGGTTGCGCTCACCGGTCGTACCCGCTCCGCCGGCCTTCCCCCGCCGGTGGCCACCGGCCCCGGCGACCCGGCAGGTTGGCGCCGGTAGGGTGCCGATGGTGCGCCGGCCGGGGATCCTCGTCGACCTGACGCCGCTACGCCGCTACCCCGAGTTCCGCGACCTGTGGCTCGGCTGGGTCGTGAGCGTGCTCGGCTCCCAGCTCACCGTGGTGGCCGTGCCCTACGAGGTCTACCGGGAGACCGGCTCCTCGCTGCAGGTCGGCCTCGTCAGCCTGGCCTCGCTCGGTGCCGTGCTCGTCGGCTCGTTCGGCGGTGGGGCGATCGCCGACCACTTCGACCGGCGCCGCCTCCTGCTCGGCACCCAGGTGCTGCTGGCGGCGACGAGCGCAGGTCTTGCCCTCAACGCTTCGCTCGCCCACGGCTCGCTGGCAGGCATCTACGCCTGCTCTGCGGCGGCGGCCGCCCTGTCGGGGATCGGCGGTCCGACCAGGAGCGCGCTCGTGGTCCACCTCGTCGACCGAGAGGCGCTCGTGGCAGCCAACGCCCTGTGGCAGCTGCTCGCCCAGATCGGCACCGTGGTCGGCCCGTCGCTCGCCGGCCTCCTGCTCGCCCGGGTCGGGCTGGCGGCGCTCTACTGGATCGACACCGCCACCTTCGCCGCCGCCGTCGTGGGGGTGCTGCGGATCCGGCGCGGCGGCGGCCGGGCCGAGCGGGGCGGGCTCGACGCCTCGGCCCTGCTCGGCGGTCTCCGCTACATCCGGGCCAACCAGGTGTTCCAGGCGGTCTACCTGGTGGACCTGAACGCCATGGTGTTCGGGATGCCCCGCGCCCTGTTCCCGGCGCTCGGCCTCGGGCGCTTCCACGGCGGTCCCACCGCCGTCGGCCTCCTCTACGCCGCACCGGGTGCCGGCGCCCTGCTCGGTGCCCTGCTCACCGGCCGGGCGACCCGGGTGCGCCGCCAGGGTCGGGCCGTGCTCGTCGCCGTGGCCGTCTGGGGTGCGGCGATCGCCCTGTTCGGCGCCGTCCCGCTGCTCGCCCTGGCGCTCCCGCTGCTGGCCGTGGCCGGCGCCGCCGACGTCGTGTCGGCGCTGTACCGGGGCACGATCCTCCAGCTCGAGGCGCCCGACGCCCTGCGTGGCCGGATCCAGGCCGTGCAGTGGGCGGTCGTCACCGGCGGTCCCCGGCTCGGCGACGTCGAGGCGGCCGGCGTCGCCTCCGCCATCGGACCGGTCGGCTCCGTCGTGTCCGGGGGCGTCGCCTGCCTGGTCGGCGTGGCGGCCATCGCCTGGCTGCTCCCCGGCTTCGACCGGTACCGTGCCGGTCGGGAAACGCCGGAGCAGCACGGCGGCGGCCTCCGGGCGGGCCCGACCACGACGCGCGGCGGCAGGACGACGACAGAGCCAACGACGCCGCGGCTCCGCCGGGCGACGACGAGGACGGACGAAGGAGAAGGATAAGTCGATGGGAGCAGCTCAGGCGGTCGGCATCCTCGGCGGCACCGGTCCGGCCGGACGGGGTCTCGGCCTGCGGCTCGCCGCTGCCGGCTGGGAGGTGGTGCTCGGCTCACGCGCCGCCGAGCGCGCCGACGAGGTGGCCCGGTCCGCCGTCGCCGCCGCCGGCGGGCGGGCCGACGGGCTGCGCGGCGGGACGAACGAGGAGGCGGCGAGCCAGCCGGCGGTCGTCGTGGCCACGCCGTACGACGGCGCCGCCGCCACCGTACGGGCGCTGCGCGGCCAGCTCGAGGGGAAGGTCGTGGTGTCGATGGTCAACGCCATCACCCGCGTCGCCGGCGAGTTCCAGGCGCTGCTCCCGGTGCGCGGCTCCATGGCCGCAACCCTCCAGGGCGTGCTGCCGGGCAGCCACGTGACCGGCGCCTTCCACCACCTCCCGGCCGGGGCGCTCGGCGACCTCGACGAGATCCTCGATGCCGACGTGCTCGTCTGCGCCGACGACGACGGGGCGGCGGCGGCCACGCTGGCCATGGTGGAGGCCGTGCCGGGCCTTCGCGGGGTACGCGCCGGCACGCTCGCCTCGGCGACCGCCGTCGAGGCCCTCACCCCGGTGCTGCTCAACGTGAACGTCCGCTACAAGGCCCACGTGGCCGTGCGCCTCGCCGGCCTTCCGGCGGAGCGCTGAGCCTGCCGTGCCGATGCGCCTGTTCGACACCGCCCGCCAGGCCGTGGTCCCGTTCGAGCCGGGACCGGTGGTCTCGATGTACACCTGCGGCATCACCCCCTACGACGCCGCCCACCTCGGCCACGCCGCCACCTACCTCGCCTACGACGTCCTCCAGCGGCGCCTTCGTGACCTCGGCCACGAGACGCGCTGCGTCCGCAACATCACCGACGTGGACGACGACATCCTGCGCAAGGCCCGCAGCCTCGGCGTCCACTACCTCGACCTCGCCGCCGAGGAGGTGGCGCGCTTCGACGAGCACATGTCGGCGCTCGGCCTGCTGCCGGCCTGGGCCGAGCCGCGTGCCACGTCGGCCATCCCGGACATCCTCGGGTTCATCGCGATGGTCCTCGAGCACGGCTACGCCTACCGGTCGGGCGGCGGCGTCTACTTCGACGTCTCGGCCTTCGACGCCTTCGGCCAGGTGAGCCACCTCGGGCGCGACGAGATGCTGGCGCTCGCCGCCGAGCGCGGCGGCAACCCCGAGGACCCCGCGAAGCGCGACCCGCTCGACTTCGTCCTCTGGCAGCCCTCCCTGCCCGACGAGCCGGCCTGGGAGTCGCTGTGGGGCCCCGGTCGGCCGGGCTGGCACATCGAGTGCTCGGCGCTCGCCATGCGCGAGCTCGGCACCACCATCGACCTCCACGGCGGCGGCGACGACCTCGTCTTCCCGCACCACGAGTGCGAGGCGGCACAGTCCGAGGCTGCCACCCGGGAGCCGTTCGTGCGCCACTGGATGCACGTCGGGATGGTCTGCCTGGAGGGCGTCAAGATGTCGAAGTCGCTCGGCAACCTCGTCTTCGTCGGCGACCTGCTGAAGGAGCACGAGCCGGCGGTCGTCCGGCTGGTCGTGCTCGCCAACCACTACCGGGAGCGCTGGTCGTTCGACGAGGCACAGCTCGGCACGGCAGCCGCCCGGCTGCAGCGCTGGCGAGCGGCCGGGCGGGGGGACGCGGCCATCGAGCAGGTGCGGGCGCGCCTCGACGACGACCTCGACACGCCGGGCGCCCTGGCGGCGCTCGACGCCGCAGCCGCGGGCGGCGCCGGTGTCATGGACGCCGCCGCACTCCTCGGGGTCGCCTGACGACCGGTAGTCTCAAGGCCCAGGCCACACCCGTGGCCGGGAAGTGCAAGGAGCGTGCTGCCCCCGTGACTGCCACCGTGCCGGCCGAGATCTCCGTCCGCCTGCCCGACGGCTCGACGCGCACGCTGCCGGAGGGCTCCACCGGCCTCGACCTCGCCTCGGCCATCGGCGCACGGCTCGCCAAGGCCGCGCTGGCGCTCGACGGCGGCGACGGCCTCGTCGACCTGGCTCGCCCGCTGCAGGACGGGGCGACGGTACGCATCGTCACCGGCGACAGCGACGAGGGGCGCGCCCTGCTCCGCCACTCGACCGCCCACGTGATGGCCCAGGCCGTCCTCCGGCTCTGGCCCGGGGCGCACCTGGCGATCGGGCCGGCCGTGCAGGACGGCTTCTACTACGACTTCGAGCTTCCTGGCGGGGCGCGCTTTCGCGACGAGGACCTCGAGCGGATCGAGGCCGAGATGCGCGCCATCGTCGGCGAGGCGCAGCCGTTCGAGCGCGAGGAGCGCTCGATCGACGACGGCCTCGCCTTCTTCGCCGACCAGCCGTTCAAGGCCGAGATCATCGAGGCGGTGCGCGACCGGGCGGCGAGCGCCGAGGACGCCGGGGAGGTCGGCGGCGAGGGCGCAGCGGTGAGCATCTACCGCAACGCGGGCTTCGCCGACCTGTGCCGGGGCCCGCACGTCCCGGCCACCGACCGGCTCGGCCACTTCAAGCTGATGCGAGTCGCCGGCGCCTACTGGCGCGGCGACGAGCACCGTCCGCAGCTGCAGCGGATCTACGGCACCGCCTGGGAGTCGAAGGCCGCCCTCGAGGCCCACCTGCACCGCCTCGAAGAGGCCGAGCGGCGCGACCACCGGCGGCTCGGCGCCGAGCTCGACCTGTTCTCGTTCCCGGAGGAGATCGGCTCCGGCCTTGCGGTGTTCCACCCGAAGGGGGGCGTCGTCCGGCGGGTCATGGAGGAGCACTCGCGCCGGCGCCACGAGGCCGCCGGCTACGAGTTCGTCTACAGCCCGCACATCACGAAGGCCGACCTGTTCGAGGTGTCCGGCCACCTCGACTGGTACGAGGAGTCGATGTTCCCCGCCATGGAGCTCGACGGGGAGCACCGGTACTTCCTGAAGCCGATGAACTGCCCGTTCCACATCCTCGTCTACCGCAGCCGCCCCCGCTCCTACCGGGAGCTCCCCCAGCGGATGTTCGAGCTCGGCACCGTCTACCGCTACGAGAAGTCCGGGGTCGTCCACGGCCTCACCCGGGTCCGCGGGATGACCCAGGACGACGCCCACATCTTCTGCACCCGCGAGCAGATGGACGGCGAGCTGCGCTCGCTCCTCGGCTTCGTGCTCGAGCTGCTCCGCGAGTACGGTCTCGACGACTTCTACCTCGAGCTGTCGACCCGGCCCCCCGGCAAGTCGGTCGGGTCGGACGAAGAGTGGGGGGTCGCCACCGAGGCCCTGCGCACGGCGGCCCTCGAGGAGGGCCTCCAGCTCGTGCTCGACGAAGGAGGCGGCGCCTTCTACGGTCCCAAGATCTCCGTGCAGGCCCGCGACGCCATCGGCCGCACCTGGCAGATGTCGACGATCCAGCTCGACTTCCAGCTGCCGCAGCGCTTCGGGCTGACCTACGTCGGTGCCGACAACGAGCGCCACCGGCCCGTCATGATCCACCGGGCGCTGTTCGGCTCGGTCGAGCGCTTCTTCGCCGTGCTGCTCGAGCACTACGCCGGCGCCCTCCCGCTCTGGCTGGCGCCGATGCAGGCCCGGGTGCTGCCGGTCCGGGACGACCACGGCCCCTACGCCGAGGAGGTGGCCGCCCGCCTCCGCCGTGACGGCCGGCGCGTCGACGTGGAGCACGCCGCCGAGCCGCTCGGCGCCCGTGTCCGGCGCGGACGGCTCGAGAAGCTCCCGTACCTGCTCGTCGTCGGCGACGACGACGTGGCGGCCGGGACCGTCGGCGTGAACGCCCGCGGCGCCGACGCCCCCGAGCGGGGCGTGCCGGTCGACGAGCTCGCGGCGCGCCTCTCGGCCGAGGTGCCGGTGTGAGCGTGCCGGTCGGCCGCCGGCTGACTGGCCGGCGGGGAACTGGCCGGCAGAGGACTAGCCGGCAGGGGACTGGCCGGCAGGGGACTGGCCGACGGCAGTGAGCCTCGACCAGCTTTGGGCAGGATGGCGGGCCAGCTACGTCGCCTCGGTGAGCGAGCCGGCAGGCGTCCCCACGGCGCCCGGCGAGGCGGGCGAGGCCTCGCCCGAGGCGGCCAGTGGGTGCGTGTTCTGCCGCATCCTCGCCTCGGATGCCTCGGACGAGGAGCGCCGGATCGTCCACCGGGGCCGGCACGCCGTCGCCCTGCTCAACGCCTACCCGTACGCCTCTGGCCACCTCCTCGTCCTGCCGGTCCGCCACCTCGGCGCGCTCGCCGAGCTCGACCCCGACGAGTCGGCCGAGCTGTGGGACACGGCACGGACGTCGGTCGACGCCATCGAGCGCGCCTACCACCCGGACGGCGTCAACCTCGGCGCCAACCTCGGGCGCGCCGCCGGGGCGGGCATCCCGGCCCACCTTCACCTGCACGCCCTGCCGCGCTGGGTGGGCGACACGAACTTCATGACCGCCATCGCCGAGACCCGCGTCCTGCCCGAGTCCCTCGGGGCCTCCTGGGCGAAGCTCCGGGCAGCCTGGCAGCCGTGACGCTGCCGTTCGAGACCTACCTCGACGCCGGTGCCGAGGAGCTGGAGCGCGTCCTCGACGCGCTCGAGGCGGCCGACGGGTCGGCGACCGTGCCCACCTGCCCGGGCTGGACGGCCACCGACCTGGCCGGGCACCTGCGCGACGTCTACGCCCGCTGGCGGGGCCGCCTGGCCGGGGGTGACGGCAGGACGCCCGACGCGACGGTGACCGGCCCGAGCGGGCAGGGGAGCGTGGCGACCCGATCGGAGGTGGTCGAGGCCTGCTACGCCGAGGGCACGGCGCTGCTCGCCGAGCTGGCAGCGGCCGGGCCCGAGGCCGCCTGCTGGAATTGGACCGACGCCGACCAGCACGCCGGCTGGCTGGCCCGCAGGATCGCCCTCGAGACGGCGGTGCACCGTGTCGACGCCGAGCTCACCGCCAGGTCGGCGCACCCGGTCGAGCGGGAGCTCGCCGCCGACGGCATCACCGAACGGCTCGAGGCGCACGTGGGGCGCGAGGTCGCCGGCGACCCCCGGGCGACGCTCGGCGGGACGCTCTGCCTCATCTGCTCCGACGTCGACGCCGCCCACGTCATCGAGCTGAACGGTGGACGGCTCCGCTGGCGCCTCGGCCGTGGTCCCGCCGACGCCGCCGTGGTCGGCACCGCCTCCGAGCTGTTCCTCTTCTCCTGGAACCGGCTGGCCCTCGACCGGCTGTCCCTGACCGGCCGACCCGAGGTGGCCGCTGCCTGGGCCGACCTGCCCGGCCGGCCGCGCCGCTGAGCCCGCGGGAGTGCGCCCCGAGGGAGAAAGCCCGTCACCGGCGCCGCCGGTTGGTAGGCTCGCAGTGCCGCAGCACGAGGAGATCCGATGATCGACGGCCGACGGGGTCCCCGGAGCGCCGAGCAGAGCCCGACGACCGAGGAGCAGCCCGCCCACCGACCCTGGTACCGGCGTGCCCGACTCGGTGCGCGCCTTGCTGCCCACGGGGTGACCGCCAACATGGTCACCGTGGCCGGGGTGGTCGTGGCGATGGGCGCGGCCGCCCTGCTCGCCCTCGGTCGCTTCCACGTCGCCCTCGCCTGCTTCATCGCCGCCGGCCTGATGGACAGCCTGGACGGCGCCGTCGCCAAGGCGGCCGGCTCGGCGACACGCCAGGGCGCCTTCCTGGACTCGGTCGCCGATCGTGTCTCCGACGGGGTGCTGCTGACCGGCCTTGCCTGGTACCTCGCCACCGGCCACGACCCCCGGACCGCCGCCCTGCCGGTCGGGGTGCTGCTCGTGAGCTCGGTCGTCTCCTACGAGCGCGCCAAGGCGGAGTCGCTCGGCCTGACGGCGAAGGGCGGCCTGATGGAGCGGGCCGAGCGGATGATCCTGCTCGGTCTCGGGATCCTGCTGCCGGTGATCCTCGTCCCGGTCCTGTGGGCCCTGCTCGTCCTCACGACGGGGACGGCCGTCGGCCGGTTCGTCCGGGTGTGGCGCCAGGCGAGCGGTGCACCGGCGAGCGCCCGGCTGAGCGAGGCGATCTGGCGCACCGGACGCGTCGAGTCCCGCTTCCGGGCGTGGCGCGAGCAAGGTGCGCTGGTCGGCGGCCAGGGAGCCTTCGGTGCCGGCCTCGGCCGGCGGCGCGAGCCGCGGGCGACGCGGCGCCGGGAGGAGCGGCGGCTCGAGGCTGCGAGCCGGCACGCCCGCCGGGCGGCGCCGAGGCAGGCGCGCAGCGCGCGGGCGCTGCGGCGGCGCCTCGACGACAGTCGTTGACCGGGATCTAGCGCGTGCCTGCTCCGGCCGGCGGGCCCGGTGCGCGGTCGTCGACCGCCGCCGGGCGCGGCATCTACCTGTGGTACCGGGGCACGGCGGCGCTCCTTCGTGCCCTGCCGCGCCCGGTCGCCTCGGCCGCCGCGGCCGGCGCCGCCCTCGCCCTCGCCGTCGCCGACCCCGACCAGCGGCGGGTGGTCGCCGGCAACCTGCGCCGGGTGCTCGGCCCCGACGTCGACGAGGCGACCCTGCGCCGGTGCGTGCGCGCCGCCTACGTGTCGTACGGGCGGTACTGGGCCGACGCCGCCCGGCTCGACCCGGCCGACCCGGAGCTGCTCGAGCGACGGTGGACGGTCGACGGGGCCGACCGGCTGCTCGAGGCTGCGGCGGCGGGCCACGGCGTCGTGCTGGCGCTGCCGCACCTCGGGTCGTGGGAGATCGGCGGGTTCTGGGCGGCGTCGGTGGGCCACCCGCTCACGACCGTGGCCGAGCCGGTGCGGCCGGAGGCGCTCTTCCGCTGGTTCGTCGCCCAGCGCGAGGCGCTCGGCATCCGGGTGCTCCCCCTCGGCGGCTCGACGGCCACCGAGCTCGCCACGACCCTTCGCGCCGGCGGCGTCGTGGCGCTGCTGGCCGACCGCGACGTGGCCGGCGACGGGATCGAGGTCGAGCTGTTCGGCGCCACCACCCGGTTGCCCGCAGGCCCGGCCGTGCTGGCGCTGCGAACGGGGGCGGCGCTGCTGCCGTGCGCCGTCTACCACTCCCGCGGCGACCGCCACCATGCCGTCATCGGGTCGCCGATCGACGTGGCCCGGCGCGGCCGCCTGCGCGGCGACGTGGAGCGGGTGACGGCTGCCCTCGCCTCCGAGCTCGAACGGCTCATCGAGCGGGCGCCTGAGCAGTGGCACGTGTTCCAGCCCAACTGGCCGTCCGCCTCCTCGACGGGCGGGCCGCTCGGCACCGACGGCGACGACGACGCGCCGGCCGTGCCGGGCGACCGGGCGGTGTCCTAGCCCGGTGCGGGTCGCCCTCGTCGCCCCGTACGACCTCGGGGTGCCGGGCGGCGTGCAGGGCCAGGTCCTGGGCCTCGCCCGAGCGCTGGCCGGGACGGGCGACGACGTGCTCGTCGTCGCCCCCGGCGACCCGGCCCGCTGGCTCGGGCGGCCCGTCGACGGCGTGCGCCTCACCGGGACCGGGGCCGTCGTCTCGGTGCCGGCGAACGGCGCCCGCGCCCCGATCGCCGCCTCCCCGTTGGCCGGCCGCCGCACGCTCGCCGCGCTCGCCCGGTTCGGGCCCGACGTCGTCCACGTCCACGAGCCGCTCGTCCCGGGGCCGGCCGCGGCAGCCCTGCGGCGGTCGGTTGCCCCGGTCGTCGCCACCTTCCACCGTGCCGGCGCCGGCGCCGGCTACCGCCTGCTCGGCCCGGTCGCCCGCCCGCTGGTCGGGCGGGCGGCGGCGCTCGTCGCCGTCTCCGAGGCGGCCCGCCAGACGCTGTGCGCCGTCGTCGGGCCCTCGGCGGAACGCGCCGAGATCGTGCCGAACGGGGTCGACCTGGACCGGTTCGACCGGGCGCGCCGGCGCGCCCGCCGCGGCCCCGGCCTGCGGGTCGTCTTCGTGGGCCGGCTCGAGCGGCGCAAGGGAGCGGAGGTCCTGCTCGCCGCCGTCCCCCTCCTTCGGGCGGCCACCGAGCCCGATCCCGGGCTCGCCGTCGTCGTCGTCGGCGACGGCCCGCTCCGCCCGCGCCTCGAGGCGGGGGCCCCCGCCCGGGTGACCTTCCGCGGTCGGCTCGACGACGAGGCGCTCGCCGACGAGGTCGCCGCTGCCGACGTCCTCGTCGCCCCGTCGCTCGAGGGCGAGTCGTTCGGCGTCGTCCTGCTCGAGGCGATGGCCGCCGGGACGGCGGTGGTCGCCGCCGACCTTCCCGGCTACCGACTGGCGGCGGGCGCAGCGGCGCGCTTCGTCGCCCCGGGCGACCCTGCCGCCCTCGCCCGGGCGCTCGGCGCGCTGCTGGCCGACGACGACGCCCGCGCCGCGCTCGTCGCCCGGGGCCTCGCCCAGGCCGCCACGTCCGGCTTCGGGGCGCTCGCCGAGGCCTACCGGGGGCGCTACCGTCGGGTCGGCCCCGCCCAGGTGGACGGCAGGTCGTAGACTCGAAGGGATGCTCGAACCGGTGCGCGTGCAGCCTGCTGCCCCTGGCCCGCTCCCTGCCGGGGCGCCGGCCGGGGGAGCCGCTGCGCCGGCCGGGCCGGCCGTGACCCCGGTGGCGGCATGGGCGGCACTGGTGGGTGCCCCGGGCACCCTGCTCGTGGCCGGCGTCGCCCTCCTCGCCCTCGGCGTGCCGGCGGCCGGCGCGGCGCTCCTCGCCCTCGCCGTCGGCTTGGTCGCTGCCGCGCTCGTGGTCGGGAGCCCGCACCGCCTCCTCGACCAGCTGGCGACTCGACCTGCCGACGCCGTCGCCGAGGCTCGCCTCGTCAGCCTGGTCGAGGCGATGTGCGTCGCCGACGGCGTCCCGCTGCCGCGCCTGCTCGTGCTGGAGGACGCCGCGCCGAACGCCCTCGTCCTCGGCGGCGGGCCGGCCGACGCCGCCCTCGTGGTCACCTCCGGCCTGCTGACCTGCCTCGACCGGATGGAGCTGGAGGCGCTCGTCGCCCACGAGCTGTCGCACGTGAAGCGCGGCGACCTTGCCGTGGCCGCCACCGCCGCCCGTGCCCTCTCGCTGGCGGCCCTCTGGTGGCCGGCCGCCGCCCAGGCGATGCTCCGCCTGGCCGGCTCGACGCGCGAATCGCTCGCCGACCAGGCAGCGGTGCGCGTCACCCGCTACCCGCCCGCCCTCGCTGCCGCCCTCGACAAGCTCGCCGCCGCCCCCTCGACGCGACCGAGCGGCCTGTCGCCGTGGACGACCCGGCTCACCGGCCCGCTATGGTGCTCGCCGCTCCGCGAGGCGCGCCCGCCGCGGCCCATGGCCGGTGTGCTCGACCTCGGCGAGCGGGCGGCGCTCTTGCGCGAGCTGTGACGCGTCCGGTGCGGCGCGCCGCGCACGACTGAGGAGGGAGACCCACCATGTCCGGCCATTCCAAGTGGGCGACCACGAAGCACCAGAAGGGCGCGAAGGACAAGGCGCGGGGGAAGCTCTTCGCCAAGCTCATCCGCCAGGTCGAGGTGGCTGCCCGGGAGGGCGGCGGCGACCTCAGCGCCAACGCCACGCTGCGCACGATGGTCCAGAAGGCGCGGGACGCCTCGGTGCCGCTCGACACGATCGAGCGGGCAGTCAAGCGTGGCACCGGCGAGCTCGAGGGCGTCCGCTACGAGGCCGTCTCCTACGAGGGGTACGCGCCGTCCGGCGTCGCCGTCATCGTCGAGGTCCTGACCGACAACCGCAACCGGACCGGCGCCGAGGTGCGCTCGCTGTTCTCCCGCAACGGCGGGTCGATGGCCGAGCCCGGCGCCGTCTCCTGGCAGTTCGAGCGGCGCGGCGTCGTCGCCGTCGCCCGCAGCGCCGCCGAGGACGACCTCATGGCGGCCGGCCTCGACGCCGGGGCAGAGGACCTGCGCGACGACGGGGACGCCTGGACCCTGCTCAGCCAGCCGACCGACCTGCAGCGCCTGCGCGCCGCGCTCGAGGACGCCGGGTTCGAGGTGCGTCTCGCCGAGCTGCAGATGGTGCCGACCACCACCGTCGAGATCGCCGAGGAGGGGAGCGCGCGCAAGGTGCTCCACCTCCTCGACCTGCTCGAGGACCACGACGACGTGCAGAACGTCTATGCCAACTTCGAGATCCCCGACGACGTGCTGGAGACCGTCAGCGCCTGAGCGCGGGATCCCCCAGCGCGTGGCGCCCACCCGGTAGGATCGAACGCGTGTTTGTCCTGGGCTTCGACCCCGGCCTCACCCGTTGCGGCTACGGCTGCGTCGGGCGGGTCGACGGTCATGACGTGGTGCGCGGCGCCGGCATCGTCACGACGCCGCCCCAGGCGCCGATCGGGGAGCGGCTGGCCGAGCTCCACCGGGAGCTCGCGGCCGTCGTCGCCGAGACCACCCCCGACGTGATCGCCGTCGAACGGGTCCTCTTCCAGACGAACGCCCGCACGGCCATGGCCGTCGGCCAGGCGAGCGGCATCGCGCTGCTCGTCGCCGCCGAGGCCGGGGTGCCGGTCGTCGAGTACAGCGCCAACGAGGTCAAGCTGGCCGTGACCGGCTACGGAGCGGCGACGAAGGCGCAGGTGCAGGAGATGGTCGCCGTCCTCTGCCGCCTTGCCACACCGCCCCGACCGCCCGACGTGGCCGACGCCCTGGCGCTCGCGTTGTGCCACCTCGCCGCCAGCCGGTCGGCCCGGCGGGCGACGGCCCACCGAGGTGGCGCGCCCGTCCTCGGGGGCGTCGGCCGGTGATCGGCGCCCTACGCGGCCACCTCCTCGAGCTCGACCACGGCGAGGCGACGGCGACCGCCGTGGTCGACGTCGCCGGCGTGGGGTACGAGGTGGTGGTGGGCGGCCGGCTTGCCGCTGCGCTCGGGGCCGTCGGCGACGAGGTGCAGCTGGCGGTCCACACCCACGTACGGGAGGGGGCGATCACCCTGTACGGCTTCGCCGGCCCGGTCGAGCGGCGGGCGTTCCGCACGCTCGTCGCAGCCCACGGGGTCGGGCCGGCGCTCGCCCTCGCCATCCTGGGCGTGCACACCCCGGCCGGCCTCGCCCAGGCGGTCGTGGCGGGCGACGTCACCGCGCTCTGTGCGGTCCCGGGGGTCGGCCGCAAGACGGCGCAGCGGCTGGTCGTCGAGCTGGCCGGGCGTCTCGACACCCTGGCGCTCGCCCCGTCGGCCACCGCCCCCGTCGGCCGGGCCGGCGCCGGCGTGCCGGTCGACGAGGAGGTGGCGAGCGCCCTTGCCGGCCTCGGGTACGGTCCCGACGAGATCCGCCTCGCCGTCGAGGAGCTCGACGGCGTCGACGACGTGGCGGCCGCCCTGCGCCAGGCGCTGCGCCGCCTGGCGCCCCGGACGTGAGCGGCGCCGGGTGAGCCCGCGCCGGGAGGTCGTGGCAGCCCAGGAGCCCGACGAGGAGCGCCCGGTCCACCCGGAGGCGGCACCGCCCGAGGCGCTGATCGAAGCGGGCGTCCGCCCCCGACGCCTCGACGAGTTCGTGGGCCAGGCCCGTGTCCGGGAGCACCTGTCGATCGTCCTCGAGGCGGCACGTCGGCGCGGCCAGGCCGTCGACCACCTCCTGTTCGCCGGCCCGCCCGGGCTCGGCAAGACGACCCTCGCCGGCATCGTGGCGGCCGAGATGGGGACGAGCCTGCGCGTCACCTCCGGGCCCGCCCTCACCCGCGGGGGCGACCTGGCCGCGATCCTGAGCGACCTCGAGGAGCACGACGTCCTCTTCATCGACGAGATCCACCGCCTCAACCGGGCGGTGGAGGAGATCCTGTACCCGGCCATGGAGGACTACGCGATCGACGTCGTCCTCGGCAAGGGACCGACGGCCCGCTCGGTGCGCCTCGAGGTGCCCCGCTTCACCCTCGTCGGTGCCACGACCCGATCGGGCCTCGTCACCGGCCCGCTCCGCGACCGGTTCGGCTTCGTCGCCCACCTCGAGCACTACGAGGAGGCCGAGCTCGAGATCATCGTCGTCCGGGCCGGGCAGCGCCTCGGGGTGACCTGCACGCCCGAGGGGGCCGTCGAGATCGCCCGTCGGGCCCGCGGCACCCCCCGGCTCGCGATCCGGCTGCTCCGGCGCGTCCGTGACTTCGTCGAGGTCCGCAGCGGGGGCGTCATCACCCTCGAGTCCGCCCGGGACGGCTGCGAGCTGTTCGGCGTGGACGAGCTCGGCCTCGACCGGCTGGACCGGCGGCTCCTCGAGGTGCTCTGCGTCCGCTTCGCCGGCCGGGCCGTCGGCCTGACGACGCTGGCGATGAGCCTCGGGGAGGAGCCCGACACGCTCGAGGACGTCTACGAGCCCTACCTCGTCCGCACCGGGCTGCTCCTGCGGACGCCGCGCGGTCGCGTCGCCACGTCGCGCGCGTACGGGCACCTGGGCCTCGCCGTGCCGTCCGGCCGGGACGGCACGAGCGACCTCCGGCTGCCGCTCGAGCTGCCCTGACGGCCCTCCTGCCAGATGTCGGCCCAGCGTGGCGGCTAGCATGCGCGTCGCACTGTCCAACTGTCCATCGGACGACGGGTTCGCTCATGCCGCTTTCACTTCATCTCCTCGCGGTGCTCGACGTGTTCGGCGCCACCGCCAAGAAGACGAGCTCCAGCTCGAGCTTCTTCCTCATCTTCCTGGTCGTCATCGCCGGGGCCTACATGCTGTTCATCGCGCCCCAGCGCCGGAAGCAGCGGGCGCAGATGAGCCAGCAGCGCAACTTCGAGGTCGGTGACGAGGTCGTGACGACCGGCGGCATGTACGGTCGGGTCGAGGCGTCCGACGGCGACCGGGTCGCCCTCGACATCGCCGAGGGCGTCGTGGTCGAGGTCGCCCGCACCGCCATCGCCCGGCGAGTCGACGCCGCCACGGCCGCCGCCGAGGTCGCCGGGACCGGGAGCGACGACGGCGACACCGAGGTCGACGACGAGCGTGCCGAGGTCGCCTCGCACGACTGGGAGCCGCCCGTCGGCGACGAGCCGGTGGCCACGAACGGCACCTCCACTGGCGGCGGCGCCCCCACAGGCGGCGCCGGCACGAACGGCAGCTCCACCAACGGCGTGACGGCGAAGGGCGCGGCCTCGGGCGCGACCGGCACCGCCCACCCTGACGCCACCGAGGGGGACTGGGCCGACCCGTGGTCCACGTCGCCGTCGGACGGCGAGAAGGGCGCGCCCGGCGCTCCAGCCGGATCGGCCTAGGGTGACGCGACGTCTCGCGACCAGCGTCCTCCTGACCTGCGTCGCCTGCTTCGGCATCCTCGGTCTCGTCCTCGGCCTCGGCTGGTCGCCGAAGCTCGGGCTCGACCTCCAGGGCGGGCTCTCGGTCGTCTACCAGCCGGTCCACAAGGTCTCGACGAGCCAGCTGCAGACGGTCGTGAACATCATGACCAACCGGGCGAACGCCCTCGGCGTGTCCCAGCCGAACATCACCACCCAGAGCGGCGTCGGCGGCAAGGACGACGTGGTCGTGCAGCTGCCGGGCGTGAAGGACCCCCAGCGGGTCCTGTCGACGATCGGGACCACCGCCCAGCTCTACTTCCGGCCTGTCCTGTGCGGGGCGCCCCCCTACGTGGGGCCGACCGTGTCCGGCAAGGCGTCGGCGACCGCGCGCAAGGCGGCAGCGGCGATCGCCAAGGCGCTGCCCTACCGGGTGCCCCCGGCCTGCACCGGCGCCTATAGCTACACCTCCGCCTACTACGTGGCGAGCGGCTCCGGTCAGGGCGGCTACCAGCCGCCGGCCCAGTACATCGAGGACCCGGCCCTCGCCAGCTACCGCTCGACGCCGGCGTCGCTCGACGAGAGGTACCGCAACCAGAACGTGCTGTTCACCGCGCCCGGCGGGACCGGGGCGGCCCGCTACCTGCTCGGACCGGTGCAGGCGACCGGGTCGATCATCAAGTCGGCCTTCGCCGGCCTCGCCTCGAACGGCCAGTACGTGGTCGACATGAACCTGACGTCGTCCGGCTCCGGCGTGTTCAACCAGATGGCCGCGAAGAACTACCAGGCGCTCCTCGCGAACGACCTGGACGGAAGGATCATCTCTGCTCCGGTGATCGAGTCGAGCAGCTTCAACGGCTCGGCGCAGATCTCCGGCAGCTTCACCCAGGCGAGCGCCAACAAGCTGGCCACCGAGCTGTCCTACGGGGCGTTCCCGGTCAACCTGTCCGTGCTGACCTCGACCACGGTGTCGCCGTCGCTCGGCAAGTCGTCCCTCAACGCCGGCCTCGCCGCCGGCCTGCTCGGACTGGCGCTCGTCATGATCTACACGATCGTGTACTACCGGGCGCTCGGGATCGTCGTCGTGCTCGGCCTGGTGACGACGGCGGCCTTCCTGTACGGCCTCATCACCGTGCTCGGCAACACCTCGACCGGGCTCACCCTCGACCTGTCCGGGGTGACCGGCCTGATCGTGTCGGTCGGGATCACCGTCGACTCCTACGTCGTGTACTTCGAGCGTCTGAAAGACGAGGTGCGCGCCGGGCGCTCAGTCCGGGCCTCGGTGGACAAGGGCTTCCGGAGCGCCTACCGGACGATCCTGTCGGCCGACGCCGTGTCGCTCATCGGCGCCCTCGTCCTGTGGCTGCTGTCGGTCGGCAACGTCCGCGGGTTCGCCTTCATGCTCGGCCTGTCGACCCTCGTCGACATCGTCACCGCCTACGTGTTCACCCGGCCGCTCGTCATCCTGCTCGGGCGCAACCGGATCTTCACCGAAGCCCGTCACCTCGGCGTCGCCCGGGGCCTGGCGCTGCGCAGCCCGGAGGTCGGCCCGTGAGCCCCGAGCGCATCCGTCCCGGCTCCGCCCCCCGGATCCGCCCCGGGTCGGCGGGTCAGGGCCGCACCGTCGCCGAGCCGCCGCCGGCCGGCCCCGTCGAGACGGCGACACCGGTCGAGGAGGTGCCCGAGCCGACGGCGCCGCTCCAGGACCG
The DNA here is from genome assembly GCA_021809425.1 of Actinomycetes bacterium. Taxonomy (GTDB): domain Bacteria; phylum Actinomycetota; class Acidimicrobiia; order Acidimicrobiales; family Bog-793; genus JAKBAA01. The sequence continues at coordinate 31,106 of JAKBAA010000004.1, forward strand.
TGCGGCGCCGACGCTCGAGGAGCAGGTCGTCGCCGACCCGGCACCCGCCACGTTCACCGTCTTCGAGGACGCCGTGGCACACCCGGCCCCGGCTCCGGCCACCCCCGGGGCCGCAGAGGCGGTGCCCGGCGCCGGCGAGCCGGCCCTGCTCGAGGCGCGCCCGGCCGACCCTGCGGCACCGGCCCGCCACCTCGGTCGGTTCGCCCGCCTCTACTACGGGCGGACCCGCTTCGAGTTCGTCCGCCGCACCCGCTGGTGGTTCCTGCTCTCGGCCACCGTCATCGTCGCCGGCGCCCTCTCGCTCGGGGTGCGCGGACTGAACCTCGGGATCGACTTCGTGGGTGGCACCGCCTGGACGGTGCAGTCGCGGACCATGACCGTGGCCGAGGCGCGCACGGCGCTCACCCCCTTCGGCGACGCCGGCGCCACGATCACCATCCTCGGGCAGACCTCCTCCAGCCGGCAGATCGAGGTCCAGGCCCGGCTGCCGAAGGGGCAGACCCCGGGGGCCACCCAGCGCGAGGCGAGCACCGTCGGTGACGCCCTCGCCAAGGCCGCCCACGTGGCCCCGTCGGCCGTCAGCATCTCGACGGTCGGCCCCTCGTGGGGCAGCCAGGTGACGAACAAGGCGATCATCGCCCTCGTCGTCTTCTTCATCTGCATCGCCGTGTACATCTCGATCTTCTTCGAGTGGCGCATGGCCCTCGCCGCCCTGGCCGCCGTGGCCCACGACGTGCTCGTGACGGTCGGTATCTACTCGCTCACCGGCTTCCAGGTGACGCCGGACACCGTCGTCGCCTTCCTGACGATCCTGGGCTACTCGCTGTACGACACGATCGTGGTGTTCGACCGCGTGCGCGACAACACGAAGCAGCTCGGCTCGAGCGGCAAGCTGTCGTACTCCGACCTCGTCAACCTGTCGATGAACCAGACGCTGGCCCGGTCGATCAACACGTCGCTCGTGGCGATCCTGCCGATCCTCTCGGTGCTCGTCCTCGGCGCCTACATCCTCGGGGCGACCACCCTCGAGTACTTCGGCCTTGCGCTCCTCATCGGGCTGACGACCGGGGCGTACTCGTCGATCTTCATCGCCTCGCCGCTCGTCGCCCTCATGAAGGAGCGGGAGCCCCGCTGGCGCAACGTGCGCGAGCGCCTGGCCCAGCGCGGGACGGACCGGCTCCTTCTCAGCCCGGCCGACATCGCCGCGGGCCTCCTCGGCCAGGACATCGAGGTCGCTGGCACCCCATCGAGCCCCCGGGCGGCCACCCGGCGGGCGCCGGCGCGGCCGACGCGCGCCGCGCCGGTCCGACGCCCGGCACCGGCGCGGCGCAAGGGGGGCCGGCGCTGATCGACATCCGGGCGGCGCGCGAGGACCCCGAGGGGCTGCGGGCGGCCGTCGAGCGCAAGGGTGGCGGTGCCGCCTTCGACGAGCTGCTGGCCACCGACGCCCGCTGGCGGGAGGTCACCGCCCGGGTCGAGGCGCTGCGTGCCGGGCTCCGGCTGAAGGGGCGCCCGAGCGAGGAGCAGCTGGCCGAGCTCGCGGCGCGCAAGGACGCATTGCGAGCTGCCGAGGCCGAGCTGGCCCAGGTGGCCGGCGCACGCGACGGCTGGCTCGCCCGGGTTCCCAACCCGCCCGACCCCTCCGTCCCCGACGGGGGCGAGGACGACGCCGTCGAGGTGCGCCGCGTCGGGCAGCCCCCCCGCTTCGACTTCCCGGTCGCCGACCACGTGACGCTCGGCGGGTTCGACATGGAGCGCGGCGCCCGCCTCTCCGGGTCGCGCTTCGCCTACCGCGTCGGCCCGACGGCCCTTGTCGAGCTGTCGCTCTACCGCTACGCCCTCGACCGCCTGGTCGCCGAGGGCTTCCTGCCGGTGCTCCCCCCCGTGCTCGTACGGGAGGAGGCCATGTACGGCACCGGCTTCCTGCCGACCGAGGCGGCCAACCTGTACACGGTCGAGCCCGACGGGCTCTACCTAACCGGCACCTCCGAGGTGGCGCTCGCCGCCTACCACCAGGCGGAGATCCTGGAGGAGCCGCTCCCGCTGCGGTACGCCGGCTACTCGACGTGCTTCCGCCGGGAGGCCGGCGCGGCGGGGCGCGACACTCGGGGGGCGTTCCGGGTGCACCAGTTCGACAAGGTCGAGATGTTCGTCTGGACCACCCCCGAGGCCTCGGCGGCCGAGCACGAGGCGCTGCTCGCCCTCGAGGAGTCGCTCGTGCAGGGGCTCGGCCTCGCCTACCGGGTGGTCAACACCGCCGCGAACGACCTCGGGGCGCCGGCAGCGAAGAAGTACGACATCGAGGCCTGGATCCCCTCCCAGGAGCGCTACCGGGAGATCACCTCGTGCTCCAACACGACCGACTACCAGGCCCGCCGGCTCGGCGTGCGCTACCGCAGCGGGGAAGGGCTGCGGCACCCGCACACCCTGAACGGCACGGCCATGACCGCCCGCTGGCTGATCGCCCTGCTCGAGACGTACCAGGACGTCGGCGGCGCCGTCGCCGTGCCCGATGCCCTCGTCCGCCTCGGCGCCCCGGCCCGGCTCGAGCCGGCCGCGGCGCCCGCCTGAGCGCGCGCCGGGCGCGACCCGTAGCGACGTTCTCCCTGCTCGGCGGTACGATCGCCCCGTGCTCTCGACGTTCGCCGTGACGGTGAAGGTGACACCGGAGCTGGCGCTCCTCTCCTTCGCCGTCGGCTGCGTGGTGACCTACCTCGCCTACCGCTCCGCCCAGCGCTACGAGGCCCGCACCGGCGTCGGTGCCTGGCGGCTCCCCGCCGGGGCGTGGGCGGCGATCTTCTTCGTCTCGTCGCTCCTCCTCTCCTGGCTCCTCGCCCTCGTCCTGTTCGCCATCGCCAAGGCGACCACGAAGCCCCGCGCCGTGGCCGGGCTCCCGACCGCTCCGCCTGCCTACCCGGCCGATCCCCCCCAGCCGCCGCCCCTCGCCGGCTGGTACCCGGACCCGGGAGGGCGTCACGAGCTGCGCTACTGGGACGGCAAGGGCTGGACGGCCCTCGTCCGGGACGGGAGCGAGCAGGGGACCGACCCGGACTGAGGCGGCGGCCGGCAGGGCCCTCCGGGGCCCGTGTGCCGCCGGCGGTTGCACCGGCGTCGCCGGCGTCGGTTTCGGCGAGGTAAACTCGTGCGGCCGGGCCAGCGGCGTCCCGTGCGGTGAAGCGGCGGCGCGACGAGGCGTCCGCCTTCGGTGATGGTGGGCCAGCGACGCTGCCCACCGCTCGGGTGACAAGGGACGCGATGGCGACGACCGACCACCAGCGAGGCCTCTACGACGCGCGCTTCGAGCACGACGCCTGCGGCGTCGCCCTCCTGGCCGAGCTGCGCCGTGGGGCGACGCACGAGCTCGTCGACCAGGCGCTCGGGGCCCTCGAGAACCTGGCGCACCGCGGTGCCTTCGGTGCCGACCCCGAGACGGGGGACGGCGCCGGCATCTCGCTGCAGATGCCCGACGAGCTGTTCCGGGGCCTCCTCGACTTCGCGCTGCCGCCGCTCGGCTCCTACGCGAGCGGCATCGCCTTCCTCCCGGCCGCGCCCGACGAGTCGGCCGCCGCCCGGGCGGCCATCGAGTCGATGGCGGGGGAGCAGGGGCTCGCCGTGCCCGGCTGGCGACCGGTCCCGGTCGACCTCGACCAGGCCGGCGTGGCCGCCCGGCGGGTGGCCCCGAGCTTCTGGCAATGCGTCGTCACCGCCGACCCGTCCGGCCCGCTCGCCGGGGCGTCCGGCCTCGACCTCGAGCGGCACGTCTACGTGCTGCGCAAGCGGATCGAGCACGCGCTCACCGGCGTGTACTTCCCGTCGCTGTCGACGCGCACGTTCGTCTACAAGGGGATGCTCTCCACCGACCAGCTCCGCCGGTTCTACCCCGAGCTCGGTGACGAGCGGCTGCGCAGCGCCCTCGCCCTCGTCCACTCCCGGTTCTCCACCAACACGTTCCCGTCCTGGCCGCTCGCCCACCCGTACCGGCTGATCGCCCACAACGGCGAGATCAACACGGTGGGCGGCAACCGCAACTGGATGCGCGCCCGTGAGGCGCTCCTGTCCAGCCCGCTCCTGCCGGGCCTCGAGCAGGCGCTGCCGATCCTCGCCAACGAGGCGAGCGACTCTGCCTCCTTCGACGAGGTGCTCGAGCTGCTCCACCTCGGCGGCAGGTCGCTGCCCCACGCCGTCCTCATGATGATCCCGGAGGCCTGGGAGGGAAACGCCCAGCTCGACGACGACGTGCGGGCCTTCTACGAGTACCACGCCTGCCTCATGGAGCCGTGGGACGGCCCGGCGGTGGTCGCCTTCACCGACGGCACGCTCGTGGGCGCCGTGCTCGACCGCAACGGCCTGCGACCGGGGCGGTACTGGGTGACCGACGAGGGGATGGTGGTGCTGGCGAGCGAGGTCGGCGTGATCGACGTCGAGCCGGCGCGCATCATCCGGAAGGGCCGGCTGCAGCCCGGTCGGATGTTCCTCGTCGACACGGCCGCCGGGCGGATCGTGGAGGACGAGGAGATCAAGAAGGGCCTCGCCGCCGCCCACCCGTACCGGGCGTGGCTCGACGAGCACCTGCTCCGCCTCGAGGACCTCCCGCCCCGCGCCATGCTGACGCCGAGGCACGGCTCGCTCGTCCCCCAGCAGCGGCTGTTCGGGGTCACCGGCGAGGACCTCCGCCTGATCGTCGGCCCGATGGCCCGCAACGGCGCCGAGCCGACCGGGTCGATGGGCTCGGACACCCCCGTCGCCGCCCTGTCTGACCGGCCGCGGCTGCTGTTCGACTACTTCACCCAGCTGTTCGCCCAGGTGACGAACCCCCCGCTCGACGCCATCCGCGAGGAGCTCGTCACCTCGCTCGCCGCCAGCGTCGGCCCGGAGCGCAACCTGCTCCAGCCCGAGCCGGCCTCCTGCCGCCACATCGTCCTCGACTCGCCCATCCTCACGAACGACGCGCTGGCGAAGCTGCTCTACGTCGACGAGCACGGGGAGACGCCCGGGTTCCGGTCCTTCGTCGTGGACGGCCTCTACGAGGTCGCCGGCGGCGGCGACGCCCTGGCCGCCGCCCTCGAGCGCGTGTCGACGGCGGCGCTCGAGGCGATCGAGGGCGGAGCCAACCTCGTCGTGCTGTCCGACCGGCACTCGAGCGAGACGCTGGCGCCGATCCCGTCCCTGCTGCTCACGGCGGCCGTCCACCACCACCTGGTGCGCGCCCGGGCGCGGACGCGCACCAGCCTCATCGTCGAGACCGGCGACGCCCGCGAGGTGCACCACATGGCGCTCCTCATCGGCTACGGGGCGGCCGCCGTCAACCCGTACCTCGCCATCGACTCGGTCGCCGACCTGGCGCGCCGCGGCGAGCTCGGCGAGCTGTCCGAGCGCAAGGCCGTGCGCAACTACGTGAAGGCGGCGAGCAAGGGCGTCCTCAAGGTGATGTCGAAGATGGGCATCTCGACGATCGCCTCGTACACCGGGGCGCAGGTGTTCGAGGCGATCGGCCTCGAGAAGGCGCTCGTCGACCGTTACTTCGCCGGCACCCCGAGCCGCCTCGGCGGCGCCGGCCTCGGGGTGCTCGCCGAGGAGGTGGCTCGCCGCCACCACCTCGCCCATCTGGCCCGCACCGGCGAGCTGGCGCACCGGGAGATCGAGGTGGGTGGCGAGTACCAGTGGCGCCGCGAGGGCGAGCACCACCTGTTCAACCCGCGCACGGTCTTCAAGCTGCAGCACGCCACCCGATCCCGTCGCTTCGACGTGTTCCGCGAGTACACCCGCCTGGTCGACGACCAGTCCGAGCAGCTGGCCACGCTCCGCGGCCTGCTCCGCCTGCGGACCGGGGACGGCGCCGCCCGCCCGCCGGTGCCCCTCGAGGAGGTGGAGCCGGTCTCGGCCGTCATCGCCCGGTTCTCTACCGGTGCCATGTCCTACGGGTCGATCTCGATCGAGGCGCACGAGACGCTCGCCATCGCCATGAACCGCCTCGGCGGCAAGTCGAACACCGGGGAGGGCGGCGAGGACCCCGACCGCTTCAGGCCCGAGCCGAACGGCGACTCGCGGCGCTCGGCGATCAAGCAGGTCGCCTCCGGACGCTTCGGGGTGACGAGCGAGTACCTGGTCAACGCCGACGACATCCAGATCAAGATGGCCCAAGGGGCAAAGCCCGGCGAGGGTGGGCAGCTGCCCGGCCACAAGGTCCACCCGTGGATCGCCGCCACGCGCCACTCGACGCCCGGCGTCGAGCTCATCTCGCCGCCGCCCCACCACGACATCTACTCGATCGAGGACCTCGCCCAGCTCATCCACGACCTGAAGAACGCCAACCCGGCGGCCCGGATCCACGTGAAGCTCGTCGCCGAGGTCGGCGTCGGCACGGTGGCGGCCGGCGTGGCCAAGGCGCACGCCGACGTCGTGCTCATCTCGGGCGGCGACGGCGGCACGGGGGCAGCGCCGCTCACCTCCATCAAGCACGCCGGCGCCCCCTGGGAGCTCGGGCTCGCCGAGACCCAGCAGACCCTGGTCCGCAACGGGCTGCGCGACCGGATCGTCGTCCAGACCGACGGCCAGCTGAAGACCGGGCGGGACGTCGTGATCGCCGCCCTGCTCGGCGCCGAGGAGTTCGGCTTCGCCACCGCCCCGCTCGTCGTGTCGGGGTGCGTGATGATGCGCGTCTGCCACCTCGACACCTGCCCGGTGGGCATCGCCACCCAGAACCCCGAGCTGCGCGCCCGCTACACCGGCCGCCCCGAGTTCGTGGAGACGTTCTTCCAGTTCATCGCCGAGGAGGTGCGCGAGTACCTCGCCGCCCTTGGCTTCCGCTCGCTCGACGAGGCCATCGGCCACGTCGAGTCGCTCGACACGACGGCGGCCGTGGCCCACTGGAAGGCCGCAGGGCTGGACCTGTCGCCGTTGCTCGAGCCGGCCGAGTCGGAGCACGGCCCCTGCGACCTGCACCGCACGAGCAGCCAGGACCACGGGCTCGAGGCTGCCCTCGACAACTGGCTCATCCAGCAGGCGACCCCGGCCCTCGAGGACGCCAAGCCGGTCACGATCGAGGGCGGGGTGCGCAACGTCAACCGGACGGTCGGCACCATGCTCGGCTCGGAGGTGAGCCGCCGCTACGGCGGTGCCGGGCTCGCCGACGGCACGATCCGGGTCGTGCTGCGCGGCTCGGCCGGGCAGAGCTTCGGCGCCTTCCTGCCGGCCGGCATCGAGCTGCGCCTCGAGGGCGACGCCAACGACTACCTGGCCAAGGGGCTCTCCGGGGGGCGGGTCATCGTCCGCCCGCCCGAAGGCTCGCCGTTCGAGGCGAGCGAGAACGTCGTCGCCGGCAACGTCTGCGCCTACGGGGCGACCGGCGGGGAGCTGTTCGTGTCCGGCCAGGTCGGCGAGCGGTTCTGCGTGCGCAACTCCGGTGCCACCGCCGTCGTCGAGGGCGTGGGCGACCACGGCTGCGAGTACATGACCGGCGGGCGGGTGCTCGTCCTCGGCCGCACCGGGCGCAACTTCGCCGCCGGCATGTCCGGGGGCATCGCCTACGTGCACGACCCGGACGGCCGCTTCGCCGAACGGTGCAACCGGGGGCTCGTCGAGCTCGAGCCGCTCGACGACGCCGACCGGGCGTTCGTGACCCAGCTGATCGAGCGCCACGTCGAGCTCACCGGCTCGACCCTCGGCGCTCGCCTGCTCGACCGGCTCGAGGCGACGCTGCCGGCGATGGTGAAGGTGATGCCGCGCGACTACCGAAAGGTGCTCGAGGTGACACGCAGGGCCGAGGAGGAGGGCCGTCCGGTCGACGAGGCGATCATGGCGGCAGCGGGCAATGGCTGATCCGAAGGGTTTCCTCCGCCATCCCCGCCAGGGACCGGACCGCCGGCCCGTGGCCGAGCGCGTCCGGGACTGGCACGAGGTCTACCTGCCCTTCCCGCGCCGGTCGCTCGTCGTGCAGGCCACGCGCTGCATGGACTGCGGCATCCCGTTCTGCCACGAGGGCTGCCCGCTCGGCAACCTCATCCCGGAGTGGAACGACCTCGTGCGCCGGGAGCGCTTCCCGGAGGCAGCCGAGCGGCTGCACGCCACCAACAACTTCCCCGAGCTCACCGGCCGGCTCTGCCCGGCGCCGTGCGAGGGGGCGTGCGTGCTCGGCATCTCGTCCGACCCCGTGCTCATCAAGCAGGTCGAGTACGAGCTCGCCGAGTGGGCCGCCGGCGAGGGGCTCGAGCCGGTGCCGCCGTCCCCGTCGACCGGCCGCTCGGTGGCCGTCGTCGGCTCCGGCCCGTCCGGCCTGGCCGCCGCCCAGCAGCTGACGCGGGCAGGCCACCGCGTGGTCGTCTTCGAGCGGGCCGAGCGCATCGGCGGCCTGCTGCGCTACGGCGTGCCCGAGTTCAAGCTCGAGAAGGCGGTCATCGACCGCCGCCTCGCCCAGATGGTCGCCGAGGGGACCGAGCTGCGCACCGGCACCGTCGTCGGCCTCCCCGGCAGCGACGCCGTCGCCGGCGCCGCCGCTCCGGCCGCCGCCGTCCTCGACGTGGCCAGCCTGCGCGACGAGTTCGACGCCGTCGTGCTCGCCGTCGGCTCGACCCGGCCGCGCGACCTCGCCGTGCCCGGCCGGGAGCTCGCCGGGGTCCACTTCGCGATGGAGTACCTGAAGGGCGCCAACCTCGTCTGCGAGGGCAACCTCGACGAGGCTCCGATCACCGCCGCCGGCAAGCACGTCGTGATCATCGGCGGCGGCGACACCGGCGCCGACTGCCTCGGCACGGCGCACCGCCAGGGGGCCGCCGTCGTCCACCAGCTCGAGATCCTGCCCGAGCCGCCGGCGACGCGCCCGGGCGACAACCCGTGGCCGACCTGGCCGCTCGTCCTGCGCAGCTCGGCTGCCCACGAGGAAGGCGGCGAGCGCCTCTACGCCGTGTCCACCACCGAGCTCGTCGGCGACGCCGACGGCCGTGTCGCCAAGCTGCGGGCCGAGCGGGTCGAGCTCGTGCGCGGTGGGCGCGGCACCGAGCTGCGACCGGTGGACGGCCCCCCGCTCGAGCTGCGTGCCGAGCTCGTCCTGCTGGCGCTCGGCTTCGTCGGGCCTGAGCGCGGGGTCGTCGAGGCGCTCGGCTGCACCACCACCGGACGCGGCACCATCGAGGTCGACGGCAGCTACGCCACCGGGATCGACGGCGTGTTCGCCTGCGGCGACGCCGCCCGCGGCCAGAGCCTCGTCGTCTGGGCCATCGCCGAGGGGCGCTCGGCCGCTGCCAGCGTCGACCGGTACCTGATGGGCTCGACCGACCTGCCGGCGCCGCTGCGTGCCGGCTCGCTCGCCTGGGCCTGAGCACGGCCGCCGTGGGGGAGCGCGGGCCGGGCGCCGCCGGGAACGACGGGGTCGACGAGGCGCGCCATGCCGGGGCGCTCGACGAGGTACGCGCCGCCCTGGACGGCATCGTCGAGCGCCTCGACGAGCTGGCCTTCGACGTCCTTCGCGAGGCGTCCGCCGCCGGCCGGTCGACCCGGCCGGCCCTCGAGCGGCGCCTCGTCCGGGCCCGCAACGCCGTCGAGCGAGCGCGCCGGCTGCTCGAGCCGGGGGGGAGCGTCGAGGACGGCTGACCCGCCGTGTCGGGCGCTCCGGCCCAACGCTGGCGGCCGCGCCCCGCGGCCGGGTCGGCGGCCGGGCGACGGCGCGCGCTCGTGGCAGCCCTGGGCGATGATGGAGCGATGGAGACCCGTGAGCACGACGAGCGACCGTGGGGCGCCTACACCGTCCTCGAGGACGCCGACGACCACAAGGTGAAGGAGATCACCGTCCGCCCCGGCAAGCGCCTCAGCTACCAGCAGCACGCGCAGCGCGCCGAGCACTGGTTCGTCGTGCGCGGCGAGGGCGTCGTCACCCTCGACGGCGCCGACCTGCCGGTCGGCCCCGGGACGGCCGTCGACGTCCGCACCGGCGTGGCGCACCGCATCGCCAACACCGGCGAGGCCGACCTCGTCTTCGTCGAGGTCCAGCACGGCAGCTACTTCGGCGAGGACGACATCGTGCGCCTCGAGGACGACTTCGGCCGCACCAGCTGAGCCCGGCGGGGCGGCGGGGACGGCGACCGATGCCGCCGACAAGACGGGCTAGCCGGCGCCGTCACCGTCGCGAGCGTCCGTCGCCGCCTGTGCCGCCTCGTCGTCGGCCGGCTCGGCCTCCTCGCCGCCGGTGAACGTGCCGGTCTGGCTGGCCGGAGGTCCGCCGGCCGGCGCGCCGGCGGGGGCGAGCCGGTTGAGGGCGTCGATGAGCTCGCGCAGGCGACCGTTGCTCACCCGGTCGAACTCGAGCGCGACGCGGGCCAGCTCGAGGTGGTCGTGGCCGCTGCGCTCGGGCGCCAACGGCTCGGTCCGCCAGATGCCCCTCGCGCTGCACAGGTCGGCGAACTCGGCGGAGAGCCCGGCGAGGGCCGCGGGGTCGGGCTCGTGGCGGAGCCGCAGCACCATGACGTCCCCGACGAAGCGGCGGGAGTGGTAGTTGCGGTGGAAGCCGAGCAGCTCCTCGACCGCCTCGTCGAGGTCGTCGGTGATGCGGTACAGGCTGGCGTCGCGCAGGTCGGCGAGGCCGTGGCCGTAGACCTGGTCGCGCACGAACCGCTCCCAGGCCCGCCAGTAGCCGCCGCCGGGGGTGTCGACGAGCACGATCGGCGCCGGCTCGGCCTTGCCGGTCTGGACGAGCGTCAGCAGCTCGAAGGTCTCGTCCAGGGTGCCGAACCCGCCCGGGAGGCACACGAAGCCGGCAGACTCCTTCATCAGCATGAGCTTTCGCGTGAAGAAGTACTTCATCTCGACGAGCTTCTCGTCCTCGGCGATCCACCGGTTGGGCTCCGCCTCGAACGGCAGGCGGATGTTCACCCCGATCGCCATCTCACGCCCGGCCCCCTCGTTGCCCGCCGCCATGATCCCGGGGCCGGCGCCGGTCACCACCATCCAGCCGGCCTCCGCCAGCCGGCGGGCGAGATCCCGGGCGAGCACGTAGAGGTGGTCGGACGGCCCGGTGCGCGCCGAGCCGAACAGGGTGACCTTCGGCACCTCGGCGAACGGGGCGAACATCCGGAAGGCATCGCCCATCTCGCGCAGCGCCGAGCCGACGATCTTCAGGTCGAGGCGGCTCGTGTCGTCCCGGGCGAAGCGCAGCGAGGCGGCGAGCAGACGCCGGATGAGGTCGTGGTTGCGCCGCACGTCGGCGGTGTCGAGCAGCTGCTCGACGAGGTGCGACAGGGCGGCGTCGGTCTCGAGCGCGGCGAGGTCCTCGCCGAGGCCGTGGTCGCCCGGCGCCTGCGCTGCCGGCGGCCCGGCGGGGCGGGCCGGCGTGAGGTCGCCCCCGCCATGGCTCACGCCGGGACCTCGGGCCGGCCGTAGAGGGTGGTGCGCTGCTCGACCGGCCGTCCGAGCGGCTCGATGGCCGCCCGGAAGTCGTCCGGCGACATGGCCTGACCGTGGGAGGCGCCGGCCGCCCGGGAGATGTTCTCGTCCATCAGCGTCCCGCCGGCGTCGTTGCAGCCGGCGAACAGCAGCTGGCGAAGCCCCGCGACACCGGTCTTCACCCAGCTCGCCTGCACGTTCGAGATGGCGCCGTGGTAGGCGATGCGGCCGACGGCGTGCACCAGGAGCACCTCACGGAAGGTCGGGCCCCTGCGGGCACGGCGCTGCAGGTAGATGGGCGTCGCCATGTGGACGAAGGGCAGCGGGACGAACTCGGTGAACCCACCGGTCTCGTGCTGCAGCGCCCGGGTCCGCACGAGGTGGCGGGCCCAGTGGACGGGCTGCTCGACGGCGCCGAACATGATCGTCACGTTGGAGCGAAGGCCGACCCGGTGGGCCACCCGGTGGGCCTCGAGCCACTCCTCGGTGCGTAGCTTGTCGGGGCAGAGCACGGCGCGGATCTCGTCGTCCAGGATCTCGGCGGCCGTGCCCGGCAGGGTGCGAAGCCCCGCCTCGTACAGCCGCCGGAGGTACGTCTCGAGGTCCTCCCCGAGGCGGCGCGCCCCCTCGGTGACCTCGAGGGCGGTGAAGCCGTGGATGTGGATGCGCTCCGAGCCGGCCCGGACGGCCTTCACGACCTCGAGGTAGTAGTCCCCGTCGAAGCTCGGGTGGATGCCGCCCTGCAGGCACACCTCGGTGGCCCCGAGGGCGTCGGCCTCGGCGACGCGCCGGGTCACCTCGTCGAGCTCCAGCAGGTAGGGGGCACCGCGCAGGTTGAGCGAGAGTGGTCCCTTGGAGAAGGCGCAGAAGCGGCAGCGGAACGTGCAGACGTTGGTGTAGTTGATGTTGCGGTTCACCACGAAGGTGACCGTGTCGCCGACCGCCTCGGCACGCAGCGCATCGGCCACGTCGGCGACCGCGTCGACCTCCGAGCCGCGTGCGGCGAACAGCGCCACCAGCTCCTCCTCGCCGGGCTCCTGGCCGGCGAGCACACCGTCGAGGACCTCGCCGACCTGGCCCCGCCCGCCGCCACGGGCGAGCCGTCGGGCGGGGGAGAGGGGCCGGGGCACCTCGACGAGCACCGGCGGCTCGGTGTCGCCGCCGGCAACCCAGGCGGCGTCGCGCGCGAGCCCCTCGGCGTCGGAGCGGTCGAGGACGGCGAAGTGGACCGCCTCGTCGAGGAAGCGCCCCGGTTGCAGCGCCCAGGCGGGATGGACGGCGAGGCGAGGCGCCAGCACGGCGTCGGCCGCCTCGACCGCCGCCTCGAGGGCGGCGAGCGCCGGCCAGGCCCGCTCCGGGTTGACGTGGTCGACGGTGACCGGCGAGATGCCGCCGAGGTCGTCGGCGCCGGCCGCCAGGAGGGCGGCCGGGTCCTCGACGAGGTTCGGCGGCGACTGGACGTGGACCTCGCCGGGCAGGAGCAGGCGTGCGGCGGCGATCGTCCAGGTCAGCTCCTCCAGGCTGCACGCCGGATCGCCGTGCATGGCCGTCCCCGGCTTCGGCAGGAAGCCCTGGACCAGCACCTCCTGGACGTGCCCGTGGGCGGCGTGGGCGGCGGCGATGGCACGCAACGCCGAAAGGCGCGCCGGGCGGTCCTCGCCGATCCCGACGAGCAGGCCGGTCGTGAAGGGGATGGCGAGGCGGCCGGCCGCCTCGAGGGTCTCGAGCCGGCGCTCGGGCGTCTTGTCGGGCGAGCCCCGGTGGCAGGCCAGATCCGGCTCGAGGCTCTCGAGCATCGTCCCCTGGCTGACGCTCACCGGTCGGAGCGCCGCCAGCTCGCCCTCGTGGAGGGCGCCGGCGTTGAGGTGCGGGAGCAGGCCGGTCTCGTCGAGCACGAGCCTCGCCATCGCACCGAGGTACTCGAGGGTGGAGCCGTAGCCGTGCCCGGCCAGCCAGCGTCGCGCCGTCGGGTAGCGGTCCTCGGGACGCTCGCCGAGGGTGAACAGCGCCTCGTGGCACCCGACGGCGGCACCGGCGGCCGCGATGGCCACGACCTCGTCCGGCTCGAGGTAGGGCGAGGCGAGCCGGGCGGGCGGCTTGGAGAAGGTGCAGTAGCCGCACCGATCACGACAGAGCATCGTGAGCGGGATGAACACCTTCGGCGAGTAGGTGACCCGCAGGCCGTGGTGGGCCAGGCGCAGGGCGAGCGCCGCCGGGGCCAGCTCGGCAGCGCTCGCGGCGCAGAGCGCCGCGTCGTCGGCCGAGGGCGGCTCGGCGGGCAGCTCCCCGTGCTCCGTGCGCATCGGGCTCATCGGATCCCCCTCCCGAGCTCCACGAGCTCCTCGGTCGACGCTGGGTGTGCGGCGAGGTCACCGGCTGCGGCCGGGTCGACGAGCCACACGAGCCTGCCCGGCCGAAGGCGTGCTGCCGGCAGGTCGGCGCCGGCGGCAAGCTGCTCGAGCACCGGCCGCTTGTCGGCCCCGGTCAGCGTCACGACGACGAGCCGGCTGGCGGCGATCGCCCCGTAGGTCAGCGTGCAGCGACGGAGGCGGTTCCGACCCGACGGGTCCTCGTTCTCGACCACGAGCCGGCCGGCCGGCGCCTCGAGGGCGGCCGAGCCGGGGAACAGCGAGGCGGTGTGGCCGTCGGGACCGACACCGAGCTGGACGAGGTCGAGCGGCATCGCCGGGGCGAGCACTGCCTCGTAGGCGGCCGCCCCGTCGGCGCACCGCATCGGATGAAAGCCGGCGAGCGCCCCCACCTTGGCGCCGAGCGCCTGGCGCACCTGCGCCTCGTTGGCGTCGGGCGAGTCGGGCGACACCCAGCGCTCGTCGACGAAGTACACCTCGAGCTGCGCCCACTCGACGGCGGTGGCGGCGAGGCGGTCGGCGAGCGCCCGGCCGGTCGTGCCGCCCGAGCAGGCGAGGCGGAGCGGGTCGCCGGGCTGGCGGGCGGCCACGGCCGCGGCGACGACGGTGGCGTAGGCACCCGGCACGTCCTCGACGAGGGTGAGCTCGAGGGTCACGGGTTGGACCACTGGCGTCCGGTCGCCTCGATGAGCCGGTCCGCCTCGATCGGCCCCCAGCTCCCCGCCGGGTAGTGGGCGAGGGGCGGCTCGCCGAAGGCGAACGCCTCCTGGATCGGTGCGACGATCTGCCACGCCTGGTCGACCTCGTCGCTGCGGATGAACAGCATGGCGTCGCCGGTCATGGCGTCGAGCAGCAGCCGTTCGTACGCCTCGGCGGTCCCGCCCGGGAAGGCCTGCTGGTAGGAGAAGTCCATCGAGACGCTGCGCACCCGGAAGGTCGGACCGGGCACCTTTGCGCCGAAGCAGAGGCTGATGCCCTCGTCGGGCTGGATCCGCAGCTTCAGGGAGTCCGGCCGCAGATCACGGGTGAGCTGGCCGGCGAAGGGAAGGTGCGGGGGGCGCTGGAAGATCATCGTCACCTCGGTCACCCGGTCGGCGAGGCGCTTGCCGGTGCGGATGTAGACGGGAACGCCGGCCCACCGCCAGTTGTCGACGGCCAGGTTCATGGCGAGGTAGGTCTCGGTCATCGACCGGGGATCGACCCCCTCCTCCTCCCGGTAGCCGGGCACCGCCTCCCCCCCGCAGGTCCCGGCGCCGTACTGGGCACGGACCACATGCTCCACCTGCTGGTCCGCCCGGGGCACGACGACGGAGCGGAGCAGCTTCACCTTCTCGTCGCGGATGGCGTTCGCCTCCATCGTCGCCGGCGGCTCCATCAAGGTGAGCGACAGCACCTGCATCACGTGGTTCTGCACGATGTCCCGGAGGGCACCGGCGCTCTCGTAGAAGTTGCCCCGGTGCTCCACGCCCAGGCGCTCCGCCACGGTGACCTGGACGTGGTCCACGTAGCGCCGGTTCCAGATCGGCTCGAAGATGGCGTTGGCGAACCGGAGGGCGAGGACGTTCTGGACGGTCTCCTTGCCCATGTAGTGGTCGATCCGGAAGATCTGGTCCTCGTCGAAGGACTGGTGCAGCTCGTCGTCGAGCCGCCGGGCGCTGTCGAGGTCGGTGCCGAACGGCTTCTCGACGACGAGCCGGGCAAAGCTGCCACCCGGTCCCGGCCGGTTGCCGCCGTGGCGGGCGAGGCCACCGGCGACCCGGCCGAACATCGACGGCACCGTGGCCAGGTAGTACAGGCGGTTGCCGCGCGTCCCGGCCGAGGCGTCGAGCTCGTCGAGGACCTCGGCGAGGGTGGCGAAGGTGACGTCTTCGCCGTAGTCGCCGGCCACGTAGCGGAACTGGCGGACGAGGCGTGTCCAGGCCGGGTTGGCCTCCTCGCCACCGGCCGCCGCCATGCAGCGGTCGCGGAACTCGTCGTCGCCGATCTCGCTGCGTGCCACCCCCACGACGGCGAAGCCGTCCGGGAGCGCCTGGCGGGCGGCGAGCGTGGCGAGCGCCGGCAGGATCTTGCGGGCGGCGAGGTCGCCGGAGGCACCGAAGATGACAACCGCCACCGGCTCGGGGCGCCGCGAGACGCCGGCCGCCGCCTCGGCAGCCTGGGCGAGCGCCTCGTCGAGCGCCGGCTCGAGCGTGGCGGCCGGGCCGCCGTCGCCGGCCGCCGTCACGGCCGGCCTGCCGCCCCGGCGGGGCGAACCGCCGCACCGAGCGCCTCGGCCTTCGCCTCGAGCGAGCCCATCAGGTCGTCAAAGGAGCGGGCGAAGGACTCGACGCCCTCGCGCTCCAAGGTGGCGGTGACGTCCTCGAGGTCCACCCCGACCTCGGCGAGCGCCGCCAGGTCTGCCCGCGCCTCGTCGACGCCGGCGTCGACGGTCCGGGCGACGGTGCCGTGGTCGAGGAAGGCGTCGAGGGTCGGCGCCGGCATGGTGTTCACGGTGTCCCGCCCGACCAGCTGGTCGACGTAGAGCAGGTCCGGGTAGGCGGGGTTCTTCGTCGAGGTGGACGCCCATAGCGGCCGCTGGACCCGGGCCCCGGCCTCCGCCAGGGCGGCGAAGCGCGGCGAGGCGAACCGCTCCTCGAACAGCGCGTACGCCAGCCGGGCCTGGGCCACGGCCGCCTTGCCGCGCAGCGCCAGCGCCGCCGCCGCTCGTGGGCCACCGGCCTTCCCCACCTCGTCGAGCCGCCGGTCCACCTCGGTGTCGACCCGGCTGACGAAGAAGGAGGCGACCGATGCCACCTTCGACAGGTCGCCGCCGGACGCCGCCAGCCGCTCGAGGCCGGCGAGATAGGCCTCGATGACCGCCCCGTAGCGCTCGAGCGAGAAGATGAGGGTGACGTTGATGCTGCGGCCCTCGGCGATCATCTGCTCGATCGCCCCGATGCCCTCCACCGTCGCCGGGATCTTGACGAGCAGGTTCGGGGCGGCGATCCGCTCGTGGAGCGCCCGCGCCGAGGCAGCCGTGCCGTCGGTGTCGTGGGCGAGGGCCGGCGCCACCTCGAGCGAGACGAAGCCGTCGTTGCCGCCCGACGCCTCGTGCACGGGGGCGAACAGCTCGAGCGCATGGCGGATGTCGTCGACGACGAGGTCCCAGTAGGCGTCCTCGACCCCCTGGCCGGCGCCGATGCAGGCGGCGAACTGCTCGTCGTAGGCGCTCCCCGACGAGATGGCCTTCGCCATGATGGTCGGGTTCGACGTCACCCCCCGC
This sequence comes from Actinomycetes bacterium, assembly GCA_021809425.1. Classification (GTDB taxonomy): domain Bacteria; phylum Actinomycetota; class Acidimicrobiia; order Acidimicrobiales; family Bog-793; genus JAKBAA01. The sequence goes on from JAKBAA010000004.1 coordinate 48,107, forward strand.
ACCCCCTCGGCCACCCGGCGGGCGAGCTCGCCGTCGGCGAAGTAGGAGCGCTTCAGGTCGTCGAGCCAGGGGCTCTGGCCCTGCTGATCGAAGAGGTCCTCGAGACGCGTCACCGGCTGCTCCTCACCTCGCTCCGCACGCCGTCGCCGTGCGCGATGGCCCCCGCGAGGATATGCGCAGGACGCCCGCCTCCCCCCGCCATCGCCCCGGCGGCGACTCCGGCGTCGCCGAGAGGCAGCTGGGGTAGCCTGCCGGGGATGAAGCGGGACGATCGGCTGGCGGGCGCGCTCGGCGAGAGCGAGGACGCGGCCAAGGCCACCCTCGGGCTGCTGCGACGCTACGTCCTCCAGGAGACCGTCGTCCCGCTGCGCCACCTGGTGAAGCGGGCCGCCCTCGGGCTGGTGGCCGCGGTGCTGACCGGCATCGGCTTCGTGGCGCTGCTCCTCGCCCTGCTGCGCGTCCTCCAGACCGAGACCGGCAGCGCGCTGGCCGGGACGTGGAACTTCGCGCCCTACCTGCTCACCTGCGTCGCCGCCTTGTTCGTGATCGGCGTCGCCGGGCTCCTTGCGTTCCGGGCGGTCGCCGGGCGGCGCCGCGCCCGGTGAGCAGGGCGCGCCGGCACCGCAAGGTGCGTGGAACGGACCGACCATGACGAGAAAGGCACTCGAGCCGTGAGCCCCATCCTCGACCCGCTCGTCGGGCTGCAACCTGCCGCACAGGCCGGCGAGCACCGCATCACGATCGGCGACGTCGAGCGCCAGCTGCGGTCGCTCGGCGGCAGCGCCCAAGGAGCGCTCCAGGCCTCGAAGGCCACGGCGAGCGGCGCGCTCGCCGTGGCCGGGGTGGCCCTGGTCGCCGCCAGCTACCTCTTCGGTCGCCGCCGCGGCAAGCGGCGGTCGAGCGTGCTCGAGATCCGGCGCATCTAGTGCTCGGGCTCGTCGACTCGCTGGCACGGCGCGTCGCCCCGCGGGCGCTACGCCGGGGCCTCGCCGAAGGCAACACCACCTGGCTCGCCCTCGGGGCGGCCGCGTTCGTCCTGCGCTGGCTCGTGCGGCCGGAGCAGGCCAAGGTCAGCTCGGAGGACCTGCGGGTCGGCGAGGCGCTGCTCGTCCGCCACCTTCCGCCGCCGCCGACCCGCCGGCAGCGGCGCCGCGCCGAACGGGCGGCCGGCCGACAGGTGCTCGCCCGGCAGGCCGCCGACGAGGCGGCCCGGGCGATCCCGGAGCTACCGCCGACCGGCGCGTGAGCGGCGCCTCGCCGGACGCCGGAGCGCCGGGCGCCGCCCCCGGAGCCGCCCCGGCGACGACCGGACGCGGCGCCCTGGCAGCGGGGGAGCGCGTGCTGCTCATCGACCCCAAGCAACGGCGCTACCTGATCCGGCTGGAGCCGGGGGGCCGGTTCCAGACCCACGCCGGCATCCTCGAGCACGACGACGTGATCGGCGCGCCCGAGGGCTGCGAGGCGCTGGCGCGGCGCGGCGACGAGCTCGCGGCGCGGCGGTTCCTCGTGCTGCGGCCGACCCTGGCCGACCTCGTGCTCAAGATGCCCCGGGGTGCCCAGGTGATCTACCCGAAGGACCTCGGCGCCATCCTGCTCGCCGCCGATCTCTTCCCGGGTGCCCGCGTGCTCGAGGCAGGGGTCGGGTCGGGCGCCCTGTCCATGGCGGCGCTGCGTGCCGGCTGCGTCGTGACCGGCTACGAGCTGCGCGAGGACTTCGCCGCCACCGCCCGCTCCAACGTGGCCGCCCTGCTCGGCGACGAGGCGCGCTACGAGGTGCAGCTACGCGACGTCTATGAGGGGATCGACCCCGGCGGCTTCGACCGCATCCTGCTCGACCTGCCCGAGCCGTGGCGGGTGGTGCCCCACGCCGAGGTGGCGCTCGTGCCCGGCGGGATCCTGTGCTGTTACCTGCCCGGCATCAACCAGACGGCGGAGCTGCGTGCCGCCCTCGACAAGGCGAGCTTCGGGCTGGCCGAGACCTCCGAGGTGCTGCGGCGGACCTGGTACATCGAAGGCCGCTCGGTCCGCCCCGACCACCGGATGGTGGCCCATACGGGCTTCCTCACGACGGCCCGCCGGATCCTTCCCCGCGACGGGTGAGGCGGTCCGCCCCGCGGGGCGGCCGCCGGACGCTCAGGAGCGCTCGATGAAGATGCACTCCCCGGGGCATTCCTCCGCCGCCTCGGCCACGGCGTCCTCCATGCCCTCGGGGACGTCGACGATGCCGGCGGCGCCACCCGGGTCGCTCATCACCTTGTCGCCGTCCTTGACGTAGGCGAGGCCGTCGTCGCGAAGGGTGAAGACGCTCGGGCAGATCTCCTCGCAGAGGCCGTCCCCGGTGCACAGATCCTGGTCGATCCAGACCTTCATGGCAGCAGCGTAGCCCACGGTCCCGGCCGTTCCAGCCCTCGCGGGCGCACGGCGGCGGCGCGCTGGCGGTGCGGGGCGCGGTGTAGGGTCCGCCCGTGGGGCCCGGCGCCGCGGCGGGCGTCCGCGCAAGGAGGTGATCCGAGCATGGACGAGCAGGAGCTCGAAGGTCTCCGTTCTCGAGTCGAGGCGGCCGAGGAAGAGGTGGACGAGCTGCGCCACCGCCTCTCCGAGGCGCCGCAGCGCGTGCGGGTGCTCGAGGAGCGCCTGCTCGAGGTGAAGGGCCAGCTGGCGCACGCCCTGTCGCAGAACGAGAAGCTCACCTTCACCCTCCAGCAGGCAAAGGAGAACGTCGCCGCCCTGCGAGACGAGGTCGACAAGCTCACCCGCCCGCCCAGCGCCTACGGGACGTTCCTGCAGCGAAACGAGGACGACACCGTCGACGTGTTCGCCGGCGGCCGGAAGATGCGCGTCGCCCTCCACCCGGCACTCGAGCGCGAGCCGCTCGAGCGCGGCCAGGAGGTCGTGCTCAACGAGTCGTTCAACGTGGTGCTGGCGCGCCAGGCGGAGCAGACCGGCGAGGTCGTGACGATCGCCGAGGTGCTCGAGGACGGTCGCCGGGCGCTCGTCGTCGGGCGGGGCGACGAGGAGCGGGTCGCCGAGCTCGCCGAGACGCTGCGCGGCACGAAGCTGCGGGCAGGCGACAGCGTCCTCATGGACATCCGCACCCAGCTCGTCCTCGAGAAGCTGCCACGGCCCGAGATCGAGGAGGTCATCCTCGAGGAGGTGCCCGACGTGAGCTACGCCGACATCGGCGGCCTCGACGGGCAGATCGAGGCGATCACCGACGCCGTCGAGCTGCCGTTCCTGCACCGCGAGCTGTTCGCCGAGCACCAGCTGCCGGCACCGAAGGGCATCCTCCTGTACGGGCCGCCGGGCTGCGGCAAGACGCTCATCGCGAAGGCCGTCGCCAACTCGCTGGCGAAGAAGGTGGGTGAGCGCACCGGCAACACCAACGTGCGCAGCTACTTCCTCAACATCAAGGGTCCGGAGCTGCTCAACAAGTACGTCGGCGAGACCGAGCGCCAGATCCGCCTCGTGTTCCAGCGGGCTCGGGAGAAGGCGGAGGAGGGGGTCCCGGTCATCGTGTTCTTCGACGAGATGGACTCGCTGTTTCGTACCCGCGGCACCGGCATCAGCTCGGACATGGAGTCGACGATCGTGCCCCAGCTGCTTGCCGAGATCGACGGCGTCGAGACGCTGCGCGACGTCATCGTGATCGGCGCCTCGAACCGCGAGGACCTGATCGACCCGGCCATCCTGCGACCCGGCCGCCTGGACGTGAAGATCAAGATCGAGCGCCCCGACGCCGTCGCCGCCCAGCAGATCTTCGCCCGCTACCTCGTGCCGGACCTACCGCTCGACGCCGGCGAGGTCGGCTCGCTCGGCGGGGGCGACCCGGCGAAGGCGGTCACCTCCATGATCGAGACGACCGTCGCCGAGATGTACCGGGCCGACGAGGACAACCAGTTCCTCGAGGTGACCTACCAGAACGGCGACAAGGAGGTCCTCTACTTCAAGGACTTCTCGTCGGGGGCGATGATCGAGAACATCGTCCGGCGGGCGAAGAAGCTGGCCATCAAGCGGCAGCTCGCCCGCGAGGGCCGCGGCATCCGCCTCTCCGACCTGATCGAGTCGACGAAGCAGGAGTACAAGGAGAACGAGGACCTGCCCAACACGACGAACCCGGACGACTGGGCCAAGATCTCGGGCAAGAAGGGCGAGCGGATCGTGTACGTCCGCACGATCTTCAACCGCGGCGAGGAGGTCCGGGGGGGTCGCGCCATCGAGCGGGTGGGCACCGGCCAGTACCTGTAAGGGGCGCGCCCTGCCGCAACCGAGGCCGCAACCGCGGCCGCCGCCCGGGCGCCGCGGAGCTGCCGGGCGCGTCCGCTAGCGTCCCTGCCATGGCGATCGCCAAGGTCTACGGCATCGAGACCGAGTACGGCATCCAGGCGGTCGGCCCCCGCGAGCAGAACCCGACCGGCGCCGCGTCCGTCCTCGTCAACGCCTACGCCAGCGAGCGCGCCGGGGCCGTGTCGTGGGACTTCGACGACGAGACCCCGGGGGTCGACGCCCGCGGGTACGTGCGGGAGACCGGTGGCGCCCCGGAGGTGGAGCGCCACCTGGCGAACACGGTGCTCACGAACGGCGCCCGCTTCTACGTCGACCACGCCCATCCCGAGTACTCGACGCCGGAATGCTCGTCGCCGCGCCAGCTCCTCGTGCACGACCGGGCCGGCGAGCTCGTGCTGCAGCGGGCGATGACCGCCGCCCGCCAGCTGCTGCCTGCCGGCGAGGAGATCGTCGTCTACAAGAACAACTCCGACGGCAAGGGCAACTCGTACGGGTGCCACGAGAACTACCTCGTCGACCGCACCGTGCCCTTCCCGGTGCTCGCCCGGCGGATCTGCGCCCACCTCGTCACCCGCCAGATCTACACGGGCGCCGGGAAGGTCGGCTGCGAGGAGGAGGGCCGGACGTCGGCCGCCTTCGAGGTGAGCCAGCGGGCGGACTTCTTCGAGGAGGAGATCGGCCTCGAGACGACGCTCAAGCGGCCGATCGTCAACACCCGGGACGAGCCCCACTCCGACGCCACCCGGTACCGCCGGCTGCACGTGATCACCGGCGACGCGAACCTCTCGGAGGTGGCCACCTTCCTCAAGGTGGGCGTCACCGGTCTGCTGCTGCTGCTGGTCGAGGACGACGCCTTCGGCGAGCGCGAGCTGGTCCTCGCCCAACCGGTGCGGGCCATCCACGACATCGCCCACGACCCGACCCTTCGGACGACGGTCGAGCTCGTCGACGGGAGCCGCCTGACGGCGCTCGACCTGCAATGGGAGCTGTACGGCCTCGCCGCCAAGTACGCCGACGAGCGCGGCCTCGAGGCCGTCGGGTCCGATGCCGAGGGCCGCCTCGTGCTCGAGCGGTGGGAGCGCGTCCTTGCCGGCCTCGAGGCCGACCCGAGCACGCTCTCCGACCAGCTCGACTGGGTCGCGAAGTACGAGCTGATCGACGCCTACTGCGCCCGCCACGGCTGCGACCTCGACGACGCCCGGGTCGGCGCCCTGGACCTCCAGTACCACGACCTTCGGCCCCAGCGCTCGGTGTACCAGCGGCTCGGCCTGGAGCGGCTCGTGAGCGACGAGGAGGTGGCGGCTGCCGTCCACGACGCCCCGACCACCACGCGCGCCTACTTCCGAGGTGAGTGCTTGAAGCGGTTCGCGCCCTCTATCGTTGCGGCGAACTGGGACTCGATCGTGTTCGACCTCGGCGGCGATCCGCTACGGCGCGTGCCCATGATGGAGCCCCTGAGAGGAACGGCCGAGGTGATCGGTACGCTGTTCGAGCACTGCAGTAGTCCCGACGAGCTGCTCCGGCGGCTCGGCGGTTAGGGGAGGCGAGCACATGGCCGAACGAGAGCTGAAGCGGCGGACGGCACCCAGCCGCGAGGCGCCCGAGGTCGAGGAGGAGGCGCCCGCCTCGACGGACAAGGCCGAGAAGCTCAAGGCCGAGCTCGACGACCTCCTCGACGAGATCGACGAGGTCCTCGAGGACAACGCCGAGGAGTTCGTCCGCAACTACGTGCAGAAGGGCGGCCAGTAGCGCCGGCACCGGTCGGTCACCGGGACACTAGGGTGACCACACGATGAGCCTCTACCTCTTCGCGCCAGCGGACGACCCGGGTCCGAGCTTCGCCGACCTGTGGCGTCGCGTCCGGCCCGAGCCGGTGCTCGGGCCGCCGGGCGAGCCGCTCGCAGTGCCGCACGCCACGACCATCGTTGCCGTGCGCTACGCCGGCGGCGTCGTCATGGCGGGCGACCGGCGGGCGACCGAGGGCGTGAGCATCGCCCACCGTGGCATCGAGAAGGTGTTCCCGGCCGACCGGTTCTCGGCCGTGGCGATCGCCGGCGCCGCCGGCCCGGCGCTCGAGATGGTCCGCCTGTTCCAGACCCAGCTCGAGCACTACGAGAAGGTGGAGGGGGCGGTCCTCAGCCTGGAAGGCAAGGCGAACCAGCTCGCCCAGATGGTCCGGGCGCACCTGCCGATGGCCTTCCAGGGCCTCGCCGTCGTCCCGCTGTTCGCCGGCTGGGACGAGCGGCGGCGGGTGGGACGGATCTTCACCTACGACGTGACCGGCGGGCGCTACGAGGAGCTGGACTTCCACGCCACCGGCTCGGGCGGGCGGGACGCGAAGACGACGATCAAGCTCGGCTACCGCGAGCAGATGACCCGTGCCGAGGCCGTGGAGCTCGCCGTGCGGGCCCTGTGGGAGGCGGCCGACGAGGACGCGGCCACCGGCGGGCCGGACCCGCTGCGGGGGATCTACCCGATCGTGGCGGTGATCGACGAGGACGGCTTCGAGCGCCTTGCCGAGGCCGACGTGGCGAGCCGGTTCCAGGCGATCCTCGCCACCCGGGAACGTGCGGGCGGCGTCACCGGAGGAGACCTGTCATGACCATGCCCTACTACGTGGCACCAGAGCAGGTCATGAAGGACCGGGCGGAGTACGCCCAGAAGAACGTCGCCCGTGGCCGGGGAGTCGTCGCCGTGGCCTTCGACGAGGGCATCCTGATCGTCGCCGAGAACCCGTCGCGGACGCTCCACAAGATCAGCGAGATCTACGACCGGGTCGCCTTCGCCGGGGTCGGCAAGTACAACGAGTTCGACCAGTTGCGGGTCGCCGGCATCCGCCACGCCGACACGAAGGGGTATGCCTACTCCCGCGACGACGTCGACGCCCGGTCGCTCGCCAACCTGTACGCCCAGTACCTCGGCCAGGTGTTCACCCACGAGATGAAGCCGCTCGAGGTCGAGATCCTCCTCGCCGAGCTCGGCCTGGAGGCCGGCGAGAGCCGGCTGTACCACATCGCCTACGACGGGACGGTGGTCGACGAGCAACGCCGCGCCGTGATCGGCGGGGAGGCCGACGCCGTCGAGGGCCGCCTCGAGGAGGCCTTCGAGGAGGGCTGGTCGCTCACCGCGGCGCTCAGCGCCTGCGTCGGGGCGCTGGCAGGGCCCGATCGGTCGTTGGGGGCGGACGACCTCGAGGTGGGGGTGCTGGCCCGTACGAACGGACGCCGGGCGTTCCGCCGCATCGGTCGCGACGAGCTCAGCGAGCTCCTCGCCACCTGAGGCGCCGGCGGGGGGGCGGCGGCGGGGGGGCGGGCGGGTCGTACGGCGCGTCGCCCGGCGGCCGGGCGACGAACGCGGCGTCGACGGCGTCGGCCAGCAGGACCTCCCGGGCGACCTGCAGGTCGCCGGCCGCCACGAGCACGTCGACCGGGAAGCCGAGCGGGTACGGACCCTCGTCGATGCCCTGCAAGGTGACCCCGATGCCCTCGGCGGCAAGGCGCGCCTCGACGACCCGGGCATGGAACGATCCCATGACCGTCGTCAGGTGGGCCATCGGTGACACCGGCTCCATCACCTACCGAGGGTAGCTTGGGCGGGTGGAGCGGCGGATCTTCGGGCTGGAGAACGAGTACGGCGTGACGTGCACGCTGCGCGGCCAGCGCCGGCTCAGCCCGGACGAGGTCGCCCGCTACCTGTTCCGGCGGGTCGTCTCCTGGGGGCGGTCGTCCAACGTGTTCCTCGAGAACGGGGCCCGGCTCTACCTGGACGTGGGCAGCCACCCCGAGTACGCGACGCCCGAGTGCGACAGCCTCGCCGACCTCGTCGCCCACGACAAGGCGGGCGAGCGGATCCTCGAGAGCCTGGTCGTGTCGGCCGAGGCCCGCCTTCGCGACGAGGGCATCCGGGGCGTGGTGTACCTGTTCAAGAACAACACCGACTCGGCCGGCAACTCGTACGGCTGCCACGAGAACTACCTGACGAGCCGGCGCGACGACTTCGCCCGCTACGCCCAGGTCCTCATCCCGTTCCTCGTCACCCGGCAGATCTACGCCGGCGCCGGCAAGGTGCTGCAGACGGCCCGCGGTGCCCTCTACTGCATCAGCCAGCGGGCCGAGCACATCTGGGAGGGGGTGTCCTCGGCCACCACCCGCTCCCGACCGATCATCAACACCCGGGACGAGCCGCACGCGGACGCCGAGCGGTACCGGCGGCTCCACGTGATCGTCGGCGACTCCAACATGAGCGAGTACGCCACCTACCTGAAGATCGGCACGACCGCCATCCTGCTGCGGATGCTCGAGGACCCCGGGGTCGTGCTCCGCGACATGACCCTCGAGGACCCGATCCGGGCGATCCGCGAGATCAGCCACGACCTGACCTGCCAGCGGCGGGTCCGCCTGGCGAACGGCCGGGAGGCGAGCGCGCTCGAGATCCAGGGGGAGTTCCTCTCCCGGGCCCAGCGCTACGCCGAGCAGCGCGGCCTCCCGCCGGCCGAGCAGAAGGCCCTTCAGATGTGGCAGCACTGCATGGAGCACCTCGAGAAGGACCCGCTCTCGCTCGACCGTGAGGTGGACTGGGTGATCAAGCACAAGGTGGTCGAGGCCTACCGGGCCCGCCACGACCTGGCCCTCGGCCACCCCCGGGTGTCGCTGCTCGACCTGCAGTACCACGACGTGAGCCGCGACCGCGGCGTGTTCTACCGTATGCAGGCACGGGGCGCCGTCGAGCGGATCTGCGACGACGCCACCATCGCTGACGCCATGGAGCATCCACCCGCCACCACCCGAGCCCGCCTGCGCGGGGAGTTCATCCGCCGAGCCAAGGAGCGGCGGCGGGACTTCACCGTCGACTGGGTCCATCTCAAGCTGAACGACCAGACCCAGCGGACGGTCCTGCTGAAGGACCCGTTCCGTGCCCATGACGAGCGCGTCGAGCGCCTGATCGAGGCGATGTGAGCCCCTGGCGAGGCCGGGGCGACGACGCCCCGGCGAGCGGTGGCACGCTCGCGCCGACGACCGACGAGCCCGGCCCCGGCACCACCGATCCGGCCGCCGACGGGGGAGCCGGCGGGGCAGGCGGTAGCGGGGCAGGCGATAGCGGGGCGGGTCGCGAGGACGGCGCCACCCTGGCCGCTCGGCCGGGCCGGCGGTTCGGGCGCGGGCGGTTCGGCCGTGCGCTCGAGTGGGCCGCCGTGCTCCTCATCGCCGCCGTGCTCGCCCTGGCGCTCCGCACGTGGGCGTTCGAGGTGTTCTCGGTGCCGTCCGGCTCGATGGAGCCGACGATCCAGGTCGGCGACCGGATCCTCGTCGACAAGGCCTTCTTCAACTACCACGGCCTGAAGCCCGGCGACATCGTCGTCTTCCGCCGGCCGCCACGCGACACGCTCGGTGTGTGCGCCGGCCCAGAGGTGGGCGATCTCGTGAAGCGGGTGGTCGGGCTGCCCGGCCAGACGATCTCGTCACGGGGCAACACCATCCTCATCAACGGGCGCCCGCAGGCCGAGCCGTACCTGCCGGCGAACACCCAGCTCGGGCGCCCGATCCAGCCGCCGGTGCACATCCCCCCGAACCACTACTTCGTCCTCGGCGACAACCGGGCCAACTCCTGCGACAGCCGCTACTGGGGGACGATCACCGGGTCGAGCATCGTCGGCCGGGTGGTGGCCATCATCTGGCACCACGGGCATCCTGACCTGCACATCTTCTGACGGGTGCGCCTGGCCGCTGCTCGAGGTGGCAGCCCAGGTACGATGGGGGCGTGCTCGGGAGCCTCGACCCGGCGAAGATCCTCGTCGTCCTCGTCTTCGCGCTGATCGTGCTCGGCCCCGAACGCCTCCCGCGGGCGGCGCGCCAGGTCGGGGCGTTCTGGCGGGAGCTCTCCCGGCTCCGTGAGCAGGTGCGCGAGGAGGTGCACGCCGCCATCCCGCAGGTCGACATCCCGCGGATCCCGGCCGGCGCCGTCTCGGGGTTCCTGCGCGACCTGACGAGCACTGCCGGCACGGGCGTCGAGCTCGAGCACGAGGCGGGCGGGCTGGCGAGCGGCGAGCACGTCGCCGCCGGCTCGCTCTCCCGCACGGCCCCGTCGGCGCCGGGGCCGGCAGGCGCACTGCTCGACGAGACCGCGGTCGTCGCCGTCGACGACCCGGGGATGAACTGAGCCGGGCGGAGGGCCGGAGAACGCCATGGCGACGATCCTGAGGCGCCGCGGCCTGCCCCGTCCCGACCCGGACGCGATGACCCTCACGGAGCACCTCGGCGAGCTCCGCCGGCGGCTCATCGTGTCCGTCGCCGCCTTCGCCGCTGCCCTCGTCGTGGCGTACCTGGCCTACCCGAGGATCCTGCGCTTCTTCGAGCACCCGTACTGCCAGGTCCAGCCGCACCACTGCGGGCTGTACGTGACCGGCCCGCTCGACCTGTTCACGGTGCGTCTCGACGTGGCCGGCTACGGCGGCCTGGCGCTCGCCTCGCCGGTGATCCTCTACGAGCTGTGGCGGTTCGTCACCCCAGGCCTCAAGGCGAACGAGAAGCGCTACGCCATCCCGTTCGCCCTGGCCAGCGCCCTCCTGTTCTGCGTCGGGGCGTTCGTGGCCTGGCTCACCTTCCCCCACGCCCTCGCCTTCTTCCACGCCGTCGGGGGCAACCTGCACGCCATCTTCACCGCCCAGCGCTACCTCACCCTGATCCTGGCGCTGATGGCCATCTTCGGGATCACCTTCGAGTTCCCGGTCGTCCTCATCTCGCTGGAGCTCGCCGGGGTGCTCACGCCGCGGCGGCTGGCCCACTGGCGGCGGTGGGCGATCGTGCTCATCGTGGTGTTCTCCGCCGTGGTCACGCCCAGCTCGGACCCGTTCTCGATGCTGGCCATGGCGGTCCCGATGATCCTGTTCTACGAGGCCTCGATCATCGTCGGCCGCCTGCTCAAGCGGTGAGCGGGGCGCTCCGGGAGCGCTTCGTCGCCGCCCACGGCTTCCCGCTCGACCCGTTCCAGGAGTCCGCCCTCGACCATCTCGACGCCGGGCGCTCCGTCGTCGTCGCCGCACCGACCGGGTCGGGCAAGACGGTCGTGGCCGAGTACGCCATCGCCCGTGCCCTCGAGGCCGGCCAGCGGGCCTTCTACACGACGCCGCTCAAGGCGCTCTCCAACCAGAAGCACGGCGACCTCGCCGCCGCCTACGGCCCCGCACGGGTCGGCCTCCTGACCGGCGACGTGTCGCGCCGCGGCGGCGCCGACGTGGTCGTCATGACCACCGAAGTGCTGCGCAACATGATCTACGCCGACCCGGCCCGGCTCGCCCGGGTGGGCTGCGTGGTGCTCGACGAGGTCCACTACCTCGAAGACCGCTACCGGGGCGCCGTGTGGGAGGAGATCATCCTGTCGGCGCCCCGCGAGCTCGTCCTCGTGTGCCTGTCGGCCACCGTCTCCAACGCGGCAGAGCTCGGCGGCTGGATCGGCCAGGTGCGAGGGCACACCGGTGTCGTCGTCGAGGAGCGGCGACCGGTCGAGCTGCGCAACCTGTTCGCCGTGCGCGATCCGGCGACCGGCAGCCTCGAGGTCGTGCCGACCCTGCGGGGCACCCGTCCGAACCCGCGCGCTGCCGCCCTCGACGCCCGGGCGCACCGGGCAGGCCGACAGGGTGCGCCCGGGGCGCGCCGGGGACGCCCTTCCCCGAGCCCGCGCCCCGGGCGCGTCGAGATCGTCGAGCGCTTCGCCGACGACCACCTCTTGCCGGCGATCTGCTTCATCTTCTCGAGGGCAGGCTGCGACGACGCCGTCCGCCAGTGCCTCGACGCCGGGCTGCGGCTCACGGACGAGGCGGACCGGGCGCACATCGCCGAGGTGGCCGCCGCACACGTCGCCGAGCTCGACCCGGCCGACCTCGCGGTCCTCGGCTACGAGCGGTTCCTGGCCGCCCTGAAGGCCGGCATCGCCAGCCATCACGCCGGCCTCGTCCCGCCGTTCCGGGAGGCGGTCGAGGAGCTGTTCGCCGCCGGCCTCGTCCGGGTCGTCTTCGCCACCGAGACGCTCGCCCTCGGGATCAACATGCCGGCACGCTCGGTGGTCATCGAGGCGCTCTCCAAGTTCGCCGGAACCGGCCACGTCGACCTGACGCCGGGGGAGTACACCCAGCTGACCGGGCGGGCCGGGCGGCGGGGCATCGACGAGGTCGGCTACGGCACCGTGCTGTGGTCGCCGTTCCACACCTTGGCCGAGGTGGCGGCCCTTGCCTCACGGCGGGCTCGGCCGCTGCGGTCGTCGTTCCGACCCACCTACAACATGACGGCCAACCTGGTCCGTCGCTACGAGCGAGGCGCCGCCTACCGCCTCGTGCGGTCGTCCTTCGCCCAGTACCAGAGCGAGCAGCCGCTCACCCGGCAGCTGGACGCCGTCGTGGACCTGCTCACCCGGCGCGGCTACCTGCGCGGCTGGCAGCTCACCGGTGCCGGCGAGCAGCTGGCCGGCCTGTACCACGACTGCGACCTGCTCGTCGTCGAGGCGATCCGCAGCGGCCTGCTCGACGGGCTCGACCCGGCCTCGCTGGCCGGGCTCGTGTCGGCGTTCACCTACGAGCCCCGACGCTCGAGCGCCGGCGGCAGCCTGCCGAGCGCGCTGCTGGCCCGTCGCTACGGCGAGCTCGAGGCGCGCGCCGAGGACCTGCGGGCGGCCGAGCTCGCCCGGCGGCTTCCCGAGACGCGGCCGCTCGACCCGGGCTTCGCCGCCCTGGCCCACGCCTGGGCGAGCGGGGAGCAGCTGGGCGATCTCCTGGCCCCGCCCGCGCCGCCTCGTCGGCCCGAGCGGCGGCGCCACGGTCAGCCCCGCCGGCCGGCGCCGGCGGTGGCCGACGTGATGGCCGGCGGGGACTTCGTCCGAAACGTGAAGCAGCTGGTCGACCTGCTCCGCCAGGTGGCCGTGATCGCCCGGCCCGGCCACCTCGCCGGTGCCGCCGCCTCGGCCGCCGAGGCCCTCGTGCGCGGCGTCGTCGCCGCCTCCGGCGCCCCCGACGGGCCCGCCGAGCCGCCCGGGCGGCCGGCCGCCATCCGCGACGGCGGGCGCAGCGTCCCGTAGTGTTTGCCGGGCATGCTCCCCTACACGAGCGAGCCGTTCACCGACGACGAGCGCGACGTCCTGCGCCGCTACGTCACGAACCTCGACGGTCCGGTGTTCGCGCTCGTCAACCTCCCCGAGGTCGTGAAGGGCGCGCTGTTCGCCCGCTACTCGCGCTCACCGAAGAGCCTCCGGCGGCTGTTCCTCGACGAGTTCGTCGGCGAGCTCGACACCTCGGGCGACGCCGGTGTCGACGCGACCATCGGGCTGCGGCGCGCCGAGCAGCTCTACGACCGCGTCTTCGGCGACTACGGCGACGACTCGGTCGCCCAGCTCGGCGGCGTCCACCTCGCCTGCGAGCAGTCCTCCAACGCCCTTACGAAGGTCCTCGAGTGGGGACGCCTCATGTCCTACCTCGAGCAGTCCACCCGCTACATCACCTACGACGCCCGGCTGCCGAGCGGCCACTACCGGTACTACCGCGACCCGGCCATCCTCGACTCGCCCCTCGGCGCCCGCTACGTGGGCGAGATGGACCGCATGTTCGACACCTACAGCGAGCTGCTGCCGGCGCTCCAGGAGCACCTGATGCGGCGCCACCCCGAGGACCGGTCGGGCGTGTCGGCGATCGCCTACCGCCAGTCCGTGCGGGCCCGCGCCCTCGACGCCCTGCGCGGGCTGCTGCCGGCAGGGTCCCTCTCGAACGTCGGCGTGTACGGGTCGGGGCAGGGCTACGAGCAGCTGCTCCTACGCATGGCCGTCCACCCGCTCCCCGAGGTGCGCGCCTACGGCGAGCTCGTCGAGGCCGAGCTGCAGAAGGTGATCCCCTCGTTCCTCTCCCGGCTGCACCGCCCTGATCGAGGTGGGGCGTGGCGCAGCTACCTCGACGGCCAGCGCGCCGCCACGGCCGCCTTCGTGCACGAGCTGTTCGCCGGCCAGTCGGCCGCCCCGGTGCCGCCCGGTCGCGGCGAGCCGAGCGTACGCCTCGTCGACCACGACCCGGACGGCGAGGAGAAGGTGCTCGTGGCCGCATGCTTCGCGGCGACCGACCTCCCCGAGGAGCGCATCGCCGCCCTCGTCGCCCGCCTTCCTCCCGACGAGCGGGCGCAGCTGCTCGCCGCCTACGTCGGCGACCGTCAGAACCGGCGCCACAAGCCCGGGCGCGCCTTCGAGCGGACCGCCTACCGCTTCGAGATCGTGTCCGACTACGGCGCCTTCCGCGACCTGCAACGCCACCGCATGCTCACCGTCGAGTGGCAGCCGCTCGGTGTCGACCTCGGCTGGTCGGTGCCGGAGCTCGTCGAAGAGGCCGGCCTGGCAGCGCCGTACGGCGCCTCGCTCGAGCGCTCCGCCGCCCTCCACGTGGCGCTCGCCGAGCGCTTCCCCGAGCAGGCCGTCTACGCCATCGCCCTCGGGTTCCAGCTCCGCTACAACCTGCAGCTGAACGCCCGCGAGGCGATGCACGTCTGCGAGCTCCGCAGCGGCCCGCAGGGGCACCCCGCCTACCGGGCGATCGCCCAGGAGATGCACCGCCAGATCGGCGACGTGGCCGGCCACCGCGCCCTTGCGGCGGCAATGGGCTTCGTCGACCACTCCACCGTCGAGCTCGGCCGCCTCGAGGCAGAGGAACGTCTCGCCCGCACCGCCGACGCTTCCTGACCAGCTCCTTCTCCGGCGCCCCGTCCGGCGGATGGCTCGGGCGGCGCGTGCCGTATAGTGACCGCGCTCGCAGCGACGGCGCGCCACGACAGGCGGCTCGCGATCCTGGGCGAGCGTCGCAGCGGGACGTGTACGAGCCGACCACGAGGGGCCTATGGCGAGCGAAATGGACGAGGGGGTCGAGGACGACCTCGACGAGAGCGACCTCGAGGAGCTGAGCGAGGACGAGCTCGAGGAGGAGGACGACCTCGGCGACGACGAGGACGACGAGCTCTCCGACGAGGACACCGCCGAAGAGGCCGAGGTGGCCGACAAGGACGGTGACGACACCGGCCGCGCCAAGCCGGCCGGTCGCCGTGCCGCTGCCGAAGGCGACGACCCCGGCGAGGAGGACGACGACGAGGAGGAGGACGACGACGTCGAGGCAAGCCTCGACGTCATCTTGAAGGAGCGCCTCGTCGTCGAGGACGACGAGGAGGAGGACGACGAGGACGAGGCCGTCGAGCTCGACGACCGGGGTGACGGCACCGGCAGGGTGCTGCCCAAGCAGCCCGGCGAGTTCGTCTGCCAGTCCTGCTTCCTCGTGAAGAGCGAGACCCAGCTCGCCGACCACACGCGGATGCTCTGCCGTGACTGCGTCTGAGGCCGTCCGGTGAGCCGGCAGCCCCGGTCGCTCTTCGACGAGCTCCTGGAGCTCGCCGTCTACGTGCCGGCCGGTCTCGCCTCGAAGGTGCTCGAGCAGGTCCCCGACCTCGCCGAGGCCGGGAGGCGGCGCGTCGGCGGGCAGGTCGACCAGGCCCGGGTCATCGGCCGCTTCGCCGTGGGGCTGGCCCGCTCCCAGGCGCGCCGCACCTTCGGCTCCGGCAGTCGCCCCTCGCCGAGGGCACGTCCGAGCGAGCCGGGGGGGCGTGCCGAGCCGGAGCGGCGTGCCGAGCCGGAGCGGCGTGCCGAGCCGGAGCGGCGTGCCGGTTCGGCGGGGCGGGCGGAGCCGGCATCGGCCCCACCGTCCAGCAGCACACGGGCCGGTGCCGCGCCGGCGGGACGTGCCGGTTCGGCGGGCGGGCGGGTCAGGGAAGCTTCGAAGCCGCGCCCGGCGAGCGAGGGGACCAGGGCGACCGCACCTGGCAGTGGCGGCGACCCACCCGCCCCTCCTCAGGCCATCGCGGACTACGACGCCCTCGCCGCCTCGCAGGTGGTTCCCCGTCTCCAGGGGCTCGATCGGGAGGAGCTCGCCGCCGTCGAGGCCTACGAGGCCGCGACGCGCCGGCGGCGTACGATCCTGAACCGGACTGCCCAGCTCCTGCGAGCGCTCGACGAGCGCTGATCCGGTCGTGCCGCTTTCGGCGCCGCAGCTCCGAACCGCCCGCCCGATCGACCGGACGGCCCTGCGGTCGCTGCACGCCGCTGCGCTCGCCGAGCTGTCGGAGAACCGCGGTGGCGCACGGCTTGCCGCCTACCTTCCCGAGCCCGACGAGCTCGGCGCAGGACCGGACGGGCCAGCGGCGACACTCCGGTGCGTCCTCGTGGGCCTCCTCGACGGTGAGGTCGTCGGCACCGCCAGCGCCTCGTGCAACCACTCGCCCGGTCCCGCCGGCGTCGCCACCCTCGACCTGCTCTTCGTCGACCGGGCCGCTCGCCGGCGCGGCGTCGGGTCCCTGCTCCTCGGCGGCGTCCGCAGCTGGGCCCGCGACCGTGGCTGCGGCGGGATCGACGCACCCGCTCTGCCCGGTGACCGGGCGACGAAGTCGCTGTTCGAGGCCGCCGGCATGCGTGCCCGGCTCCTCATCCTCCACGGCGACCTGTAGACCGACAGGCGACCCCGGCTAGACGCCCGGCTTAGGCGCCCGCCTCGTCCTCCTGCGGCGCCACCTCGAGGGCCGGCTCCGCGCGATCTTGCGGCTCGGCCTCGAGGGCAGGCTCCGCATCTTCCTGTGGTGCCACTGCGGCGGAAGGCTCCGTGCGATCCTGCGACTCGGCCTCCAAGCCCGTCTCGACGGCGGGTGTCGTCGCCGCGGCGGCCTCGGGTGCGGCGGCCTCGGGGTCCGGGGCCTCGGGTGCGGCGGCCTCGGGTGCGGCGGCCTCGGGGTCCGGGGCCTCGGATACGGGTGCGTCGGATACGGGTGCCTCGGGTGCCGGGGCCTCGGAGGCTGGAGCCTCGGTCACCCCCGTTGCGGCGTGCGCGGCCTCCGGGGCGTCGAGCGCCGGAGCTTCGGTCTCGGCCGGGGCGGGCGCCTGGTCGTCACCGGGTGCGCGCACCGCGTCGGCTGCAGCTGCGGCCGCGGCGGGGGCGACCGGCCCACGACGTGGGGGTGGCGGGGCCGGGCGTGAACGGGGCGGCGGGGGCATCGCCAGGCCGAGAAGCCCGGCGAGCGCCGGGATGCGGCCGGCATAGGCGGCGGCGGCCTTGCGGGTGCGGTCGTCCTCGTCCGAGGGGACACCACCCGGCTTGACGAGACGACGGACCGGCGAGGCGGCGGCGGCCTCGAGGACGGTGAGCCAGCGGTCCGGCGGGGTCGCCACCGTCAGGGCATTGCCGGCGGCTTCGGCGAGCGGCTGGACGAGCCCGGCGGGGAAGCGGGCGGTGGGCTCGGGGGTCCGCGAGGAGAGGCGAAGCGCCTGGAGCACCCGACCCTCCTCGAGGGCGCGGGCGACGTCCTGCTCCCAGGTGGTTCGGAGCTTCGTGACGCGGGCGTCGAGCGCCTCGCGCAGCCTCCCGAGCAGCGCACGGGCGTCGTCGTCACGGGCCGTAGCCGTGGTGACGACGGCACGGAGGTCGCGCAGGGGCACCGAGTCGAGCCGGTCGGCGACTGCCTCGGCACGGTCGCGCCAGGTCGCCTCCTTCACCCTGGGAAGGAGCTGCTCGGCGAGCGTCACGATCGCCTCGCCGGCGACCTCGGGACGACCCTCGGCGCGTGCCGCCGCCCGCTGCTCGGCGAGCGCCCGGCGGACCGCAGGGAGGCCGCCGACGGCCAGCTGCTCGGCGATCGGCCGCTGCTCGACGGGAAGGGTGTCGAGGAGGGCATCGCGATGGACGGTGCGGGGGACGAGCCGGGCCGGGCGGCTGCGGCTCGGACGGGTTGCGGCGGTGGGGGCCGCTGCAGCCGGGCGGGGCGGGGCGCCGGCGGCGGGACGATCGCCGGACGGCTCGGCACGGCGGGGCCGGCGCGCCGCCCCGGGCGGTTCGTCGGTGCGCCGCGGCCCCCGCTCGCCACGGTCCTTGCCCGGGCCGCCGCCGCGGCGCTCGCCGTCGCCGCGGCGCTCGCCGTCGCCGCGGCGCTGGCGTCGCTCGACGAGCGAGCTGGTGACGCTGCCGGCTCCGGAGCCGTGCCGGGGCTCGATCTCGATGGTGGGGCCGCGCGACGAGCGCTCCTTGGCCGGGAGCACGGAGAGCACGGTGATGCCGTCGAGGCCGAGCTCGGCCTCGACCCGCAGCACGTCCCCGACGTGGGCAGTCGGCGAGAGCAGCTTGGCGTCGACGAGGCCGCGCGGCTCCCGGGCGCCGGCGGCGCGCCACGTCCACGTCCCGTCCTCGCGCGACGAGGTCAGCTCGATGTCGATGCGGCGCGCCATGAACCGCTCAAGTTAGTCGTCGCAGGAGAGGGCCGTGGTGAGATGCACGCACGGGTACGCTCGCGCCCGCCGGGAGCTGGTGCCGTCGCAGGCCCGCCCGGCGACGCGGAGCGACGGACATGGCACATCTCGGCTCGGGCATGCACGCCGGCTTGCGGACGTTCCGGCGCGACGACTCGGTCCGCGGACACCGTTTCGCCCCGGGGACATGGCGACGCATCCTCGGGTTCGCACGGCCGTACCGGCGCTTGCTGACCGTGTTCATCACGCTCATCGTGCTCGACGCAGCGGGGGGAACGGTCACCCCGCTGCTGTTCCGGGCGATCATCAACGACGGGATCGGCCACCGCGACGTCCACCTGATCGTCGTGCTTGCGGTGGTGGCCGGGCTCCTGGCCATCCTCGACACGGCATTCGGGATCGGCGAGCGGGCCGTGTCGGCACGGGTGGGGGAGGGGCTCATCTTCGACCTGCGCTCCCGGGTGTTCGCCCACGTCCAGACCATGCCCGTCGCCTTCTTCACCCGCACCCAGACCGGAGCGCTGGTGTCGCGGCTCAACAACGACGTGCTCGGCGCCCAGCAGGCCTTCACCGACACCCTGTCGAACGTCGTCAGCAACTCGGTCACCGTGGTCCTGGTGGTGACGGCGATGCTCTTCCTGTCCTGGCCGATCACCCTCGTGGCGCTCGCCCTGCTCCCGCTGTTCGTCCTCCCAGCCAAGCGCTTCGGGCGGCGGCTCCAGACGATCACGCGGGAGGCCTACAACCTGAACGCCGAGCTGACGACGATGATGACCGAGCGCTTCAACGTCGCCGGCGCCCTCCTCGTCAAGCTCTTCGGTCGGCCGGCGAGCGAGCGCAGCGCCTTCGACCTGCGGGCCGGCCGAGTGCGCGACATCGGGATCACCCAGGCGATGTACGCCCGGGTGTTCCTCGCCTCGCTCATGCTCACCGCCTCGCTCGCCACCGTGCTCGTGTACGGCTGGGGCGGGGTGCTGTCGGTCCACGGTGGCCTGACCGTCGGCACGCTCGTCGCCCTCACGGCCTACCTCTCCCGCCTCTACGGCCCGCTGACGGCGCTGTCCAACGTCCAGGTGGACGTGCTCAGCGCCGCCGTGTCGTTCGAGCGGGTCCTCGAGGTGCTCGACCTGCCGCCGATGATCGCCGAGGCGCCGGGGGCCGTCGACCTGCCGACCGGCCCGGCACGCGTCGAGCTCGACCACGTCCGCTTCGCCTACCCGGGGGCGTCCGAGGTGTCGCTCGCCTCGCTCGAGTCGGTGGCCGTCGCCGAGCGGGCCGGCCGCGTCGAGGTGCTGCACGACGTCAGCCTCTCGGTCGAGCCCGGCCGCCTCGTGGCCCTCGTCGGGCCGTCGGGGGCCGGCAAGACGACCATCGGGCACCTCCTCTCCCGCCTGTACGACCCTGACGAGGGCGCCGTGCGCATCGGTGGGATCGACCTGCGGGAGGCGACCCTCGCGTCGGTCCAGGCGACCGTGGGCGTGGTCACCCAGGACGCCCACCTGTTCCACGACACCCTGCGCGCCAACCTGCTCTACGTCCGCCCCGAGGCCACCGAGGCCGACCTGTACGCCGCCCTCGACGCCGCCCAGGTCCGTGAGCTCGTCGACCGCCTCCCGGACGGGCTCGACACGGTGGTGGGCGACCGCGGCTACCGGCTGTCGGGCGGTGAGAAGCAGCGGGTCGCCATCGCCCGGCTCCTCCTCAAGGCGCCCGGCATCGTCCTGCTCGACGAGGCGACGGCCCACCTGGACTCGGAGTCCGAGGCGGCCGTGCAGCGGGCGCTCGAGCGGGCGCTCGCCGGGCGGACCTCGCTCGTGATCGCCCACCGCCTGTCGACGGTGCGGGCGGCCGACGAGATCGTCGTCCTGCAGGCCGGGCGGGTCGTGGAGCGCGGCCAGCACCGTGACCTGCTCGCCGCCGGCGGCCTCTACGCCGAGCTGTACCGGACCCAGTTCGACGACGCCGTCGGCTCGACCGGCTCGCGGGACGGGGCCGACGTCGAGGGGGCGGTGGCGGTGGAGGCGCCGCTCGAGGGGGCGACCGCCCTCGAGGGGGCGGTGGTGCCCGAGCCGGGGTAAGGGGTCGTCATGCCAGCGCGACCCGTGACCGTGCAGGTCGAGGGGCGGGCGCTGCGGCTGACGAACCTCGACAAGGTGCTGTACCCGGCCAGCGGGTTCACCAAGGGCGACGTGCTCGACTACTACCGGCGCGTCGCCCCGGCCCTGCTGCCGCACCTCGCCCGCCGACCGGTCACGTTCCTGCGGGCGCCCGACGGGGTCGGGGGAGCGCGCTTCTACGAGAAGCGACGTCCGCGCGGGTCGCCGCCGTGGCTCGAGACCGTCGTCGTGGGCGGGCGGCGGGGGACGATCGACTACCCGCTCGTCGAGTCGCTCGCCGCGCTCATGTTCGTCGCCAACCTGGCGGTGCTCGAGCTGCACGTCCCCCAGTGGAAGGTCGACGGCAGCGGGGTGCCACAGCCGTCCGACCTGCTCGTCGTCGACCTCGACCCGGGGGCACCGGCGACGCTCGCCGAATGCTGCGTGGTGGCGCTCGAGGTCCGCGACGCGCTCGTCGCCGACGGGCTGCATCCGCTGGCGAAGCTGAGCGGCTCGAAGGGGCTCCAGCTCTACGCCCGCCGGCCCGAGGACCGCCGGGAGGGGGATCCCTCCGAGCTCGTCCGGCGCCTTGCCGAGCGGCTGGAAGCCGACCGGCCCGACCTCGTCGTGTCGAGCATGCGCAAGTCGCTGCGCAACGGGCGGGTCCTGCTCGACTGGAGCCAGAACAGCCGGGCCAAGACGACGGTTGCGCCGTACTCGCTCCGGGCCCGCGACGAGCCCACCGTCTCCTGCCCGCTCCGCTGGGAGGAGGTGGAGGCGACCGCCGGCGGGGCTGACCCGGCCCGCCTCCGCTGCACGCCAGCGGACGCCCTGGCACGCCTCGAGCGCCACGGCGACCTGTTCACCCCGCTGCTCGGGCCGCGTCCCGCCGGTGCCGCCGGTGCCGCCGTCCGGCCCGGGGCCGGCTGAGCGCCTTCGCCGCCCCGGGCGCCCCAGCGGGTTTCCCGGCGGGGGGCGCGGGTAGCTGGCGGACGCACCCGACACGAAGGAGGCCACCATGGCCCAACGACCGGACCTTGCCGGCAAGCGGATCGCATTTGTCGTCGCCAACGAGGGCGTGGAGCAGGTGGAGCTGACACGCCCCTGGGAGGCCGTCCGTGCCGCCGGCGGCACGCCGGTGCTCGTCGCGCCCGAGGCGGGGGAGGTCCAGGCGTTCAACCACCTCGACAAGGGGGACCGCTTCCCCGTCGATGCCACGACGGCAGAGGTGCGTCCGGAGGACTTCGACGCCGCCGTGCTCCCCGGCGGGGTCGCCAACCCCGACATCCTGCGCACCGACGCGCCCGCCGTGGCGCTCGTCCGCGGCTTCTTCGCGCAGGGAAAGGTGGTCGCCGCCATCTGCCACGGTCCCTGGACCCTCGTCGAGGCGGGCGTCGTCGCCGGCCGGACGCTCACCTCGTGGCCGAGCCTGCAGACCGATATCCGCAATGCCGGCGGCACCTGGGTCGACGAGCAGGTCCACGAGGACGACGGGCTCGTGACGAGCCGGCGGCCCGACGACCTGGAGGCGTTCGGCGACAGGCTCGTGCGGCGCGTCGCCGAGGGCGACCGGGCGCACCGGGCGGCCTGAGCCATCCCAACACCGGGAGCTGCGACACGTCAGGAGGTGGCGCGCCTCGCCGGGGAGGGGCGGAGCGAGGCGAGGAACGCGGCGATCTGCTCGATGTCACCGGCGGTGAGCCCGGTCGCCGGATCGGGGGCGAGGAGCAGGTTGGGGAGATCGCAGCGCGCCGCCCAGGCGTGGGCGTCCTCGCCGTCGGGGCCCGGCCATCCGAACGCGTCGTCGTCGACCCATACGAACGGCCGCCGGAGGGTCTCGACCAGGCGGCGCACCTGGACGAGCTTCCAGTTGGCAACGAGGGCCGCCGGCTCGACCGGCGGGCGCGCCGCCACCCGCAAGCCAGGCGGCAGGTCACAGCGGGGGGCGACGTCGCGGTCGACCGAGTCCGCCCAGGTGGTCGCCCAGCAAAGCTCGGCCGGCAGGGCGACGAGGGCCCGGCCCATCGCTCGTGAAAGGCGCAGCAGGAACCCGCGCGCCTCGCACCGCTCGAAGTCGTCGAAGGCGCCCCTGCCGGCGACGTCCCCCATGGCGTACGGGTTGAGCACGCCGTCGACGTCCAGCACGACCAGCGGCGGTGGCGACACCCCCGTGGCGCCCCCGTTCCAGGCGACGCCCGCCGGGGCGCCCGACGACCGGCGAAGGGCCATCGGCGCAGGCTACCGGTGCCGGCCGGCGCCTGGCGAAGGAATCCGGCGAGCGGGATCGGGCGGGCCGGGTGGGGGACCGGGTTCAGGCGAGCGGGGGGGCGCCGGCGAGGAGGCTGCACACCTCGACGAGTGCGGCGCTCGACAAGAGCGTCGAGCCGTCGTCGCCGGTCCCCGGGACGAGGCCGTCCCCGCCGCGGGCACGCACGAGGTGGGAGGCGTAGGCGGCGGCGAGATCGCGGCGGGTGGGGTCGGGCGCCACCGTGTCGAGGAGCAGGAGGTTGCGCAGGTAGATCGCCACGAACGCGGGAGGCTCCCGCTGCAGTGCGGTGCCGTCCACGTAGCGGGCGACCGAGGCGTCGGCCGTGCGGACGGCGTCGTCCAGGTAGTGGCCCTCGCCGGTCGCCTGGTGGAGCAGGACGCCGGCGCCGATCATCGTGCCCTGGTTGTAGCTGAGCACCGACGAGGTGACCGTGCCGTCGGTGGCGATCCGGTCTCCGTACAGGCCGTGGACCGTCCGCAGCGCGCCGTGCGTCCAGGCGTACACGCGCTGGGCGAGCTCGAGGTGGGCGGGGTCACCGCCCTGCAGGTAGAGGGCCCCCGCCAGCTCGGCCACGGGGGCGTTCGAGCACGTGTTGCGGCTGCCCGGGGCGAGGCCCTCCTTCCAGCGGATGCCCCCCGGACGCGCCACGTGGTCACCGGCGAGCCAGCCACGAGCGCAAAAGGCGAGGAGCTCGACCGCCTTGGCCGAGGCAGCCGGCGCGGTGGTGATACGGGCGTGGCGGAGCAGCACGAGACCGATCCAGGCGTTGTCGTCGAAGTAGCGGTCGCCACCGCGGCCGAGGGGCGGGACCGCCCCCGAGGAGAGCCCGCCGTGAGGGTCGTCGGGGAGCCGGTAGCGCTCGACGGCCTCGAGCTGACGATCGAGGCGCGCCGCCCACGCCCCGGCGCCGTCGAGGGAGGCCAGCGCGCACAGTGCAGACCAGGCCCCGCCGAACGGCCAGAGGTGCTCGTAGCGACGCCGGCGGCGCAGCCGTCCCTCGCGCTCGCCGAAAAGGGCGGTCGCCGGGTCGAGCCGGCGGGCGTCGATCGCCTCCCAGCAACGCCGGGCGGCCGCCCCTGCCGCCGCCTCGTCCATGCTCCGAAGGTTCCCACCCGCCGCCCTGCCGATGCAGCGCGGGCGAGGCACCGGGCACACGCCGGCACCGACGCGCCGGCAACGCCGGCCGTGCACCGGCGCGGCGCGGCAGCGACGCCGGCGCATCCGCCCGAGGCTTAGCCTGCCCGGGTGGGACGCCTCTGGCGGTGCGCGGCGAGCCTCGGGGCCGCGGGGCTGGGCGTGTTGGGGCTCGGCGTGTTGGGGCTCGGGGTGGCGCCGGCGACGCCGGCGAGGGGCGCCGTGCCCGCCACGGCGGCCGAGCCCGCCACGCCAACGGCGGGCGGCACGGCGACGGCGGGCGGCACGGCGACGGCGGGCG
>JAKBAA010000059.1 GCA_021809425.1 Actinomycetes bacterium
AGCGGGCGCTCGGCCTGCAGACCTGGATCACGGGCGAGAAGGGTCACTGGGTCCGGATCAGCACGCCGCACATCAGCGGCCGCCGCCTCATCCCGGGGGCCGCCGAGCCGGGGGCCGCCGAGCCGGCCTAGCCCCAATACCCATAACTTAGAGTTACAGCCGTGGTATTCTTCCCGCCATGCCACGGGCGGGGCAGGTGCGGGCCGGCGAGGGTGAGCGCCTGAGCGATCGCGTCGCGCTCGGCGTGCTGACGGCGACCTTTCCCCGCGACGCGGTCGACGCGGTGATCGAGGCGACGGGCCGGCGCGAGCAGCGCAACCGGCTGCTGCCCGCCCATCTCGTCGTCTACTACGTGCTCGCGATGACGCTGTTCTCGTCCTCGGGCTACGAGGAGGTGATGCGCAGCCTGACCGAGGGCCTGTCGTGGGCCGCCGACGGTGCGGAGCACTACGCGGTGCCGTCCCAGGTCGCGATCACCAAGGCCCGGGCCCGCCTTGGTCCCGAGCCGCTCGCCGAGCTGTTCGCTCGCACCTGCGTGCCGCTCGCCTCGAAGGAGACGCCCGGCGCCTTCTATCGCAACTGGCGCCTCGTCGCGCTCGACGGCACGACGATCGACGTGGCCGACACCACGGCCAATGCCGAGCAGCTCGGCCGAGCCGGCACCGGACGCGGCGAGGGATCGGCGTTCCCCCAGCTGCGCGTGGTCGCCCTCGGCGAGTGCGGCACCCACGCCGTCATCGCCGCGGCGATGGATTCCTACGCGACCGGGGAGGTCAGCCTCGCAAGGTCGGTCGTCTCCTCCCTCGAAGACGACATGCTGTGCCTCGCCGATCGGGGCTTCACCTCGCACCCGCTGTTCAGCCAAGCCGCGGGCACGGGAGCGGCGCTGTTGTGGCGGGCGAAGCAGAACGCCGTCCTTCCCGTGCTCGGGCGCCACGGGGACGGCTCGTTCGCCTCCGAGCTCGTCGCCTCCGACGACAGGGGCGCTCGAGAGCGGGTGCTCGCGGTGCGCGTCATCGAGTACTCGATCGCCGATCCCGGCCGCCCACAGGCCGAGGAGACCACCTACCGGCTCGTGACGACGATCCTTGACCCGCATGCCGCGCCGGCCGAGGAGCTCGCCGCGCTCTACGCCGAGCGCTGGGAGATCGAGTCCATCTTCGACGAGCTGAAGACCCACCAGCGTGGCCCGCGGGTGATCCTGCGCTCCCGAACCCCGTCGGGGGCCTATCAGGAGGCCTGGGGCTACCTCTGCGTCCACTACGCGATCCGTGCCCTTCTTCACACCGCCGCCGGACGCGGGCACCACGACCCGGACCGCCTCAGCTTCACCGCGGGGCTGCAGGCGGCTCGTCGCAGCGTGCGGCGCGGCCTCGATGCCACGATGACCCTCGCCCGGGCGATCGAGCGCGCCACGGCGGAGATCCTCGCTGCCCTGCTCCCGGTGCGACGCCTGCGATCAGAACCCCGGGTGGTGCGCCGCAAGATGAGCAACTTCGGCGTGAAGCGAGCCATCCACCGGCAGTGGCCGTCTCCGACACTGCCCCTATCGGCAGCGATCGCCGTTCTGGCGCCACCCTAAGTTATGGGTATTGGGCCTAGCCACCCGGCTCCGGGCGCCGCCGGCAGGCGGCCGAGTGCTCGCGCTCGCGGCCACGCACCCCGCCCGGCGCGGGCGGTCAGCGCCTTCCGGCGACCACCCGGTCGCGCCCACCCCGCTTGGCGTCATACAGGGCGGCATCGGCGGCGGCCACCAGCTGCGCCGCGCTCCCCCCGGAGGCCAGACGGGCGACGCCGATCGAGCAGGTGCGCCCCGACGGGGTCGACCTCCGGAGGCGCTCGAGGACCGCCTGGACCTCGGCCGGCGAGCCGTCGGGGAGCAGGACGGCGAACTCGTCGCCGCCGTAGCGGGTGAGGACGTCCCCGGCGCGCAGCACCTGGCGCCAGGACGTCGCCGCCGCACGCAGGAGCAGGTCCCCCGCGTGGTGCCCGCGCTCGTCGTTGTACGGCTTGAAGCCGTCGAGGTCGACCATGGCGACCGACAGGGCCCGTCCCTCCTGCAGTGCACGCTCGACCGCCGCCGGCAGGCGCTCCTCCCACGCCCGTCGATTGGGCAGCCCCGTGAGCACGTCGGTGGTGGCCACCTCGGCGAGCTGGCGGAGGAGCTCGTCACGCTCCGCCTCGAGCTGCTTGCGCTCGGTGATGTCACGGGCCACGGCGTACTTTCGCTCGTCGTCCGAGCGCGCCGACCACAGCAGCCACCGGTACGTGCCGTCCTTGCGGCGGTAACGGTTCTCGAAGTTCCACACCTCCCCGGGCGCCAGGTCGAGGGCGTCGGCGTGCACGTTCGTGGCGGCCAGGTCGTCCGGGTGGACCAGCTCTCGGAACGGGCGTGCCATGAGCTCCTCTCGGGTCCAGCCGAGCACCTGCTCCCACCGCTCGCTCAGTCGGACGAAGTAGCCGTCGAGGCTCGCCTCGACCAGCAGGTCGTTCGACATCTCGAAGAACCGCGCGTCGTCCTCCCGCCGGTGCCGCCCGAGCCACCGACCAGCGAGCAGGCCGAGCCCGAGGCCGCCGATGAGCACGAGCGTCCGGCCGACCACCCCTTCGAGGCCGTCGACGGCGGCTCCGGTGGCCGCGGCGCCGACCAGCGCGCCGCCGAACGCCAGCACCCGCCACCCCGATGCCCTGCCGCGCATCATCCTCCCTTGCGGCAATCTACGGCCGCCGGGGTCCCCGGCTTGAGGGGCGAGGTCGAGCTGGTGAGCAGAAGGTCGGCGGCCGCCGAGCGACGAGGCGCTCTGCGCTGCGCGCCGCCACGGTCGCCAACTTCAAGCGCCCCAGCGTCCTCGGCGCGTTCGGCACCACGTCAGTCGCGGCCATCGCCGTCGGAGAGGGATCATGGCTCCGCGCCCCGCCGACAGGCCCCGACGGGTCCGCTCGCGCCCCGTGGGGGCCGATGTGGCCCCCCGCGCGGCCTCGGGGCGGGGTCGATCCTCGGCGCACCCCGTCGAGCACAGCTGGTCACAACAGCCGCTTGCTGCTCGCTCACCTAGGCCGCCGGGTGGAGCAGCACCTTGGTCCAGCCGTCCTCCCGGGCGTCGAAGCGGGCGTAGCCCTCGGGCGCCTCGTCGAGATCGAGCTCGTGGGAGACGATCCAGCCGGGACGGGCCACGCCGGCCACGATGAGGTCGCGCAACGCCCGGTTGTAGCGCTTGACCGGGCACTGCCCGGTCCCGATCTGCTGGCCCTTCGTGAAGCAGGTCCCGAAGTCCCACCCGATCCGGCCCTCCTTGGCCGGCTCGGTCGCCGCTCCAGGGTCGGACGGTACGTAGACCCCGACCACGCCGATGCCGCCGGTCGCCCGCACCGAGGCGACGAGGTTGTCGAGCACGAGCGACGGATGCTCCTGGCCGGCGGGATCATGGGCCTGGTAGCCGACCGCCTCGATGCCCCGGTCGACGCCGAGCCCGCCGGTCGCCTCCATGAGCTGGGTCACCGGGTCTGCGGCCCCGAGGTCGACCGGAATTGCCCCGATCTCCCCAGCGAGGCGCAGCCGGTCGGGGTGGAAGTCGACCGAGAAGACGCGCGCCGCCCCGAGCAGGAAGGCGCTGTGCGCCGCCATCAGCCCGACCGGGCCGGCCCCGAAGACGGCAACGGTGTCACCCGGAGTGACACCGGCGAGGATCGCCCCGTGGTGGCCGGTGGGAAAGATGTCCGACAGCATGGCGAAGTCGCGCTCGTGGTCGTCGCCGGGAGGCAGGCGGAGCAGGTTGACGTCGGCATAGGGCACCCGCAGGTACTCGGCCTGCCCGCCCCGGTAGGGGCCCATGTTGGCGTAGCCGTACGCCGCGCCGTCCATCCCCTCGACCGGGTTCGTCCGAAGGCAGAACGACGTCCAGCCGGCCTCGCAGTTGGCGCAGCTGCCGCAGGCGATGTTGAACGGCACCGACACCCGGTCGCCCACCCGGACGCGGTCGACCGCAGCGCCGACCTCCTCCACGATGCCCATGTTCTCGTGGCCGAGCACCTTCCCGTCCTCGACGGTCGTCCTGCCCTCGTACATGTGGAGGTCAGAACCGCAGATGTTGGTGGTGGTGATCCGCACGACGGCATCGCGGGGATCCTCGATCCGCGGGTCGTCGACCTGCTCGACCTCCACCTTCCTCGGACCGTGGTAGACGAGTGCCTTCATGGAGGGCTCCTTCGCGCTGCGACGTCGGGGCGAGCGGACCGCTCGCGTGTCCGTCGCTACCCGGCGGCGCCGGCCCGCTACCACGCACCGGGGCGACCGGCCCCCGGCCCATCGACGGGCGCCGGGCCGGAATTTGCGCGAGCGTACGGAGACCGCCGGACGGCAGCGGGGCGCGGCCGTCGAGGCAGGAGGAGGGGGATCGTGACAACGGGGACCAGCGAGGCGCGGCCTGGAGCAGCGGTCGCGCCGCAGGCGCCGACGCCTTCGGGCGCGCAGGCCGTGGCGCTCTACGAGCGGATGCTCCTCATCCGCCGGGTCGAGGAGCGCCTGCGGGACGAGAGCGCCGCGGGCCACCTTCCCGGGGCCGTCCACCTGTACATCGGCGAGGAGGCCATCGCCGCCGGGGTGTGCGCGCACCTGACGGACCGCGACTACGCCACGTCCACCCACCGCGGCCACGGCCACTTCCTTGCAAAGGGCGGTGACGTCGACGCCATGATGGCCGAGATCTGGGCCAAGGCCGAGGGCATCTGCCGGGGCATGGGCGGCTCGATGCACGTCGCCGACCTGTCGAAGGGCATCCTCGGCGCCAACGGCATCGTCGGGGCCGGGCTGCCGATCGCCACGGGGGCCGCATTCGGAGCAAAGCTGGACGGGGCCGGCGCGGTCGCCGTCTGCTTCTTCGGCGACGGCGCCTCCAACCAGGGCGTGCTGATGGAGGCGCTCAACGTGGCCACGCTGTGGCAGCTCCCGCTCGTGCTCGTGTGCGAGAACAACACCTTCTCGGAGTTCACACCGTCGCGCGAGGTGACCGCCGGGGCCATCGCCGACCGGGCACGCGCCTTCGGGATGCCGACCGAGGAGGTCGACGGCAACGACGTGGTGGCCGTCTGGCGGGCGGCCGGCGCCGCCGTGGCACGCGCCCGGGCCGGCGGCGGCCCGTCGTTCGTGGAGGCGCACACCTACCGCCTGCAGGGGCATTTCGAGGCGGAGTCGTTCGTCCTCTCCGGCGGCCGCTACCGGGAGGAGGAGGAGGTCGCCAGCTGGCGTGACGACGGGAAGGACGCCATCGCCCGCGCCCGGGCCTACCTGCTGGCGAGCCGGGCAGCCGACACGGCCCGCCTCGAGGCGATCGAGGCGGAGGTCGCCCGGCGCGTCGACGCGGCCGTCGCCTTCGCCGAGGCCGGCACGCCGGCCGATCCCGGCCTGGCCGAGACGTTGATGTTCGCTCCCGAGGAGGGCTGAGGATGGCGCGCCAGCGACTGCTCCAGGCGGTGCACGACGCCGTCGCCGAGGAGATGGCACGGGACCCGAAGGTCGTGGCCTACGGCGAGGACGTCGAGCTCTCGATCGTCGGCGACCTGCGCGGGCTGCACGAGCAGTTCGGCCACGACCGTATCCGCAACACGCCGATCTGCGAGGACACCCTCACCGGGATGGCCGTCGGGCTGGCCGCTGCCGGGTACCGGGTGATCGTGCACATGATGTTCTCCAACTTCTTCTACACGGGCATGGATGCCATCGCGAACCAGATGGCCAAGCTGCGCCTCATGACCGGCGGACAGATGTCGCTGCCGATCACGGTCATCGCCGGCTACGGCGCCGGCGCCGCCAACGCCGCCCAGCACTCCGACGCTGCCTACCCGCCGATCATGAACCTCGGCGGGCTCAACGTCCTCGTGCCGTCCACGCCGGCCGACGCCAAGGGGCTCCTCAAGACGGCCATCCGCGGTCGCAACCCCAGCTTCTTCCTCGAGCCGTCCGGCCGGGGCGGCGAGCTCGGCGAGGTTCCCGACGGCGAGCACCTGGTCCCGTTCGGCTCGGCTGCCGTGCACCGCGAGGGTGGCGACGTCACCGTGGTCGCGATCGGCCGGATGGTGAAGCCGGCGCTCGCCGCCGCCGAGCTGCTCGCCGCCGACGGCATCGAGGTCGAGGTGCTCGACCCGCGCACCCTCGTCCCCTTCGACGAGGCAGCCGTCCTGGCGTCGGTCGCCAAGACCGGCCAGCTCGTCGTGGTGGACGAGGCACGCGAGTGCTGCGGAGCAGCCAGCCAGATCGCCGCCGTCGTCGCCGAGCACGGGTTCCCGCTGCTGCGCGGGCCGATCCGGCGCGTCACCAACCCCAACGTGGCGGTCCCCTACGCCCCGATCGCCGAGCGACGGGTGATCCCCGGCGAGGACCGCATCGTGGCGGCCGTGCGCGCCGCGACCGGCCGCGACCAGGCGGTACCGGCGTGAGCGTCCGGACGACCGTCCTCCTCCCGAAGATCGGCATGACGATGGAGGAGGCCACCGTGGTCTGCTTCTACAAGCAGCCCGGTGAGCCGTTCCGCCGGGGCGAGCCGCTGTACGAGATCGAGACCGAGAAGATCAGCCAGCCGGTCGAGGCGACCGCCGACGGGGTCATGGTCGAGCACGCCGTCGCCGCCGGCGCCGACGTGCGCGTCGGCGAGGCCATCTGCGTCGTCGACCTCGCCGAGGCGGGTGCGCCGTGACCCGCCCGGCGCATGGCCGGTGCCGGTCGTGGCGCACTGGCCCGCCGCGGTAGCCGACGCCACCATGGGCCCCCCCGCGCTGCCGCCGCTGTTCCACCTGGGCTGGGTGGTGCGCGACCGTGACGCCACCATCGAGGACCTGAGCGCCCGCCTCGGCGCCGGACCGTTCCAGGTGCTCACCGAGACGTCACGGTTCGAGCACGCCCTCGTGCGCGGCCGTCCCGGCCCCTTCGAGCTCCGCATCGCCTTCGGCCTCCTCGGCGGCGTCGTCCTCGAGCTGCTCGAGCCGCTCGACGCCGCATCCCCCCACGCCGAGTTCCTCGCCTCCCACGGCGAGGGGCTCCACCATCTCGCCTACCTCGTCCCCGACCTCGACGCGGCCCTCCGCGACGCGACCGCAGCCACCCCGCCGCTCGAGCTCCTCGTCGACGGCACCGGCGCCGACAACCCGATCCGCTGGGCCTACCTCGAGGGTGGCGCTGCGCACGGGACGGTCGTCGAGCTGATCGAGCGCTCGCCGGTCGCCGAGGCTGCCTTCGCCGACGTGCTCGCCCTGCTCGAGCTCGGCAGGTGACGCCCGCCGCCGCGCCCGCCCGGCGACCGACGGCCTAGCTGCCGCCGGCCCGGCGCAGCTCGGCGATCGTGGCCGTCCGGTAGGCGCCGCGGGCGACGGCGACGTAGGGCGCCTCGGCGACCGTCGCGCGCACGGCGACCTGCCGGTGCGGCTCGACCTGGGGCTTGGTCGAGTTCGGCTCCTCGCCCCACCGCACCTCCACCTCCGTCCCGGGAACCGCCAGGTCCTCGTCGACGGTGGCGAGCGAGAGGAAGGCGTGCTCGTTGGCGACGTAGCCGCAGTCCATCGACATCCCGACACGGCGCCCCCCGTGACGGACCTCGTCGGCCTGGTAGAGCGCGTAACGGGCCTTGGGCAGCTCGAGGTACTTCGCCGGCAGCCCGTCCTCGAAGAGGGAGCCGAGGACGGCGGTGACGTCGTCGGGATGCCATACGAGCGTCACCTTGCGGCGCCCGGAGCTCCCGCCCATGGCGGCGAGGGCGTCGCGCCCGACGAACTCGTGGTCGAGGTGGACGGTGCGCCCGTAGCCGAGGTCGTAGGGCGAGCAGTAATAGTCCTCGATCCGCGCGGAGCCGAAGCTGCCGCCGAGGGATCCGGCGGCCGCCGCGGGCAGCCACGACCGGTACGACGCGAGGCCTGCCCCGGTGAAGATCGCCGGGAGCGGCGCCGGCACCCAGCCCGACTCGAGGTTGGCGGTCGAGTAGGCCTTCGCACCGGCGCGCACCAGGCCGAGGTCGCCGCCTGCCTCGAGGATGGCCTCGAGCACCGCCTCCCCGTCGGCCCACGGGCCGAACAGCTCGAAGCCGGGCTGGCCCGCCATGCCGTGGCGGAGCGCCGACACCGGTCGGCCGGCGACGGTCAGGCGGGCGGTGTGGAAGAACGGCACGTCCCCGAGCGCACCGCCGACCAGACGCTCGACGAGCGAGAGCGCCGCCGGCCCCTGCAGCTCGTAGCGGTAGAGCGCCGGCGGCCCGTGCCGGCGGATCGCCGAGTTGTCGTCGCGCTCGAAGCGCACCTCGTCGCCGCCGGTCTCCAGATGGAACTGCACCCAGTCGAGCACCATCGGGTGGCCGACGAGATCGAAGCGCCCGTCGTCGAGGTGGAACAGGATGGCGTCGCCCACGAGGAAGCCTTCCTCGCTCACGGCGACGAACTGCTTTGCACGGCCCGGCACGAACCCGTCGAAGCGGTTGACCCCGAGCCGGGAGAGCACGGCCAGCGCCCCCGGGCCCTGCACGAACAGGTCGGTCATGTGGTGCGACTGGTCGAGCAGCGCGACCGTGTCGCGCCACGCCCGCTGCTCGCTCCGCCAGTTCGTGAACTCGGCCGTCACCGGGAACGTGTGCGGCCGGGCCGGCGACTCCCGCAGCAGCGGCACCGCCCCACCTGCACGGGCGAGGGCGGCGGCGAGCGATTCAGCGACCGGTGTCGTTGCCATGGTGCGACAGTAGTCTCGGCCCCATGCGCTTCAGTGTGTGGCCGACCACCGGCCAGTCCTGGACCGATCTGCTTGCCGTCGCCCGGCACGCCTCCGACCTCGGGTTCGACGGGCTGTGGGTCGCGGACCACTTCATGCCGCCGGCCGAGCCGGCCGACGGCCCGCTCCTCGAGTGCTGGACCACGCTGGCCGGTCTCGCGACGTCCGTCGCGGGCCTCCGCCTCGGCTCGCTCGTCACGGGCAACACCTACCGCCACCCGGCCGTCCTCGCCAACATGGCGGCGACGGTCGACCAGCTGAGCGGCGGCCGGGTGGTGCTCGGGCTGGGCGCCGGGTGGCAGGAGAACGAGCACCGGGCGTACGGCATCGAATTCTCCGACGTCGCCGGCCGGCTGGCTCGCCTCGACGAGGCCTGCGCCGTCGTGCGCGGCCTGCTCGACGACGGGCGCACCTCGTTCGAGGGCCGCTTCTATGTCCTCGAGGAGGCCCCGATGGCGCCGAAGCCGGTCCAGGCGCGGCTTCCGCTCCTCATCGGCGGCAGCGGCGAGAAGGTGACGCTGCGCATCGCGGCACGTTGGGCCGACGAGTGGAACACCTGGGGCACCCCCGACGTGCTCGCGGCGAAGGGGGCCGTGCTCGACCGCCACTGCGCGGCGATCGGGCGCGATCCCTCGACCATCCACCGCTCGGCCCAGGTCGTGGTCAACCTGGACGGGACCGGCACCCCGTTCTCCCGACCCCCGAGCGTCGAGGTCAGCGCCGGCGAGCTCCAGGACCTGCTCGCCCGGTACGCCGTCGCGGGCGTCGACGAGTTCGTCCTCCCCGACTGGAACCTCGGCACGGGCGAGCGGCGGCGCGAGATCCTCGACCGGTTCCTGACCGAGGTCGCGGCGCCCTTCCGCGACTGAGCGGCGCCCCGGGCCCGGCGAGCCGGTTCAGTCGTCGGCGCCGCTCAGCGCAGCCTCGCGCTGACGTCGGTAGGCCTCCTGCACGAGCGGGTCCGCATCGGTCCCGAGCGCTCGCCAGTCCTCGTCCTGGTCGAGGATCTTCTCGGCGGCCCGGATCGTGCGGAAGTCCCCCGTCCCTGCCAGCGCCGGCGGCCCGGCACCCTCCTTCAGGGCCTTGGCCGCCGAGATGATCAGCTGGTGGAACCGGGCGACGGCGAGGTCGCCGCCGCCGAGGTGCTCACGAGTCCGGTCCCAGATCTTGCCGGGAGTCTCGGTCGCCATGTAGTCGTGGCTGCGGAAGTGGGAGATGCCGGTGTACGAGATGCCCTTCTGGGCCACCCGGTCGATCCCGTAGTCGTTGTCGCGGGTGTAGTGACGCGGCACGATGCCCGTGGGCGGGTTGTTCTCGAACGGGTAGCCCGGCGCCGTCCAGAACGGCTTGCCCCCGAGGTCCACGTCAAGCGTCGAGGGCTTCGTGTTGAACCCGTACCGCCACACGCTGTGGTCGTCGACCGGCGCGTGGAAGATGACACGCGAGCTGAACGGGATGCTGGCGATCATGGTGGCGAGCGGGAAGATGTACGCCGTGATCCGGGCGTGGCGGTGGCCGTTCGGGGTCGTGCGCAGCCCGGCGTAGCGGTACCCGTACCACTCGTCGTTCACCTCGATGAGCGGCTTCGGGTCGTTCCGCCAGATCTTCATCGAGAAGTAGCTCGACGGGTAGCCGGGACGGTCGGTCCCGTCGTCGTCGAGCTGCTCGATGGCGTCGAACTGGTGCAGCGCCGAGATGTGGCCGGTGTCCACGTCGCCGTCGAAGCTCTGGACCCAGTTGCAGTCGGCGAACTCCTTGTTCGCCACGCACTCCGCCGGGGGGAGCGACTCGGTGCCGAAGTCGCGGAACGGCGTCATCGTCTCGGGCGGGCCCAGGTAGGTCCACACGATGCCCCCCGACTCGTGGGTCGGGTAGGCGTCGATCCTGATGCGGTCGGCGAAGCTGCGCCGCTCGTTGCGCTGGTCGACGCACTGGCCGGACGTGTCGAACTTCCAGCCGTGGTACACGCAGCGCAGCCCGCACTCCTCGTTGCGCCCGTAGAACAGCGAGGCCCCCCGGTGCGGGCACCGCTCCTCGACAAGCCCCACCCGGCCGTCGGTGTCCCGGAACGCCACCAGGTCCTCGCCGAGCAGCCGCACCCGCGCCGGCGGGCCGTCGGCCTCGGGGACCTCCGAGGAGAGGCAGGCGGGCATCCAGTACCGCCGGAGAAGCTCGCCGCCGGGCGTGCCGCGCCCGACCCGGGTCAAGATCTCGTTGTCTGCTGCCGTGAGCACGACCGCCCCCTGGTGCTCGAGGCGCCGAGGTGCCCTCCACCCCGGCGACACTTCTATCGCCATCCTATTGGTCGGGCCCATGGCGTCAAGGGAGGCGGCGCCCCGGGGCGCCCCGGGGCTCCCCGCCCGTCCCGACGCGGTCAAGGGACGTGGCGCTCAGGTACCTCCCAGACGACGAAGCCGACGTAGCCCTCCGGCAACGCCAGCGCCTGGCAGCGCCACCGGCCCGACCGGCCCGCAGGCCACCGCGCCGGGGCGTCGAGGCGGCTCGGCTCGTAGGCCCGGGCGTCGCCGAGCGCTTTGGCCAGCGCCTCCTTCGAGGACCACCATCGCGCCCGGGTTGCCTCGTCGGGCAGGAGCCGCTGCTCCTCCGGGGTGCACACGGCGGCGGGGTGCAGCCCCGGCTCGCACCGCTCGAGGTCCACCCCGACGCGCGTCGGCGCGGCCGCGACGAGGGCGAGGCGGCCGCGGTACGACCGGCACACCTGCCAGCCCGGCGGCGTCGACAGGGCGCGGGCAGCTCCTCGGGTGGCCTCGGCGTCCTCGAGGAGGGCGATCGTCCCGGGGTACCCCTCGGCGACGAGCTCCCTCAACGGGGAACCGCCGGCACCCCCTGCCAGGCGCTGCCGGAGGGGAGCTCCTCCCCACGCATCACGAGCGAGCGTGGGTGCAGCACGGCGCCGGCGCCGACCGCAGCACCGGGGAGCACGACGCAGCGCGGCCCGAGGGTTGCCCCGGCTCCCACCCGCACCGCCCCGGTCGACCGCATCCGGTCGTGGAAGAGGTGCGTCTGCAGGTCGCAGTCCTCGCTCACGTAGGCGTCCGCGTCCAGGTGGACGAGGTCGAACTCGGTCACCGACCAGCTCTCGCACCACGCCGACCGGCCCACCTCGGCGCCCATGCTGCGCAGGTAGGCGTTGGCGAGGCCCGTCCCGGCGGCGAAGGGACGCAGCCACACACCGGCGACGTGGTCGTGCAGCGCCTCGACCATCTCCGTCCGCCACACGGCCCAGCTCCACAACGGGTGGACCCCCTCGCGGAAGCGCCCGACGACGAGCCACTTCCCGGCGGCCGTGACGAGCCACGCCCCGAGGGCCGCCAGGGTGAGCGGGACCGGCGCAAGGAGCAGCGCCAGCCCGATCCCGCCGGAGGTGACGAGCTGGTCGAAGGCGGCGATCACCCCCTCGATGAGCGCCACCCACGCGACCGCCGGCACCAGGGCGCGGACCGCCTCCATCGAGGCGCGGCCGAGCTTGAGCCGCCAACCGGGGGCGTAGGTGCGACCGATCGGTC
This sequence comes from Actinomycetes bacterium, assembly GCA_021809425.1. Taxonomy (GTDB): domain Bacteria; phylum Actinomycetota; class Acidimicrobiia; order Acidimicrobiales; family Bog-793; genus JAKBAA01. The sequence continues at coordinate 12,268 of JAKBAA010000059.1, forward strand.
CGGCCTCGCGCACCCGGGGCAGCTCGATCGGCGGGGCCCCCAGCCACGAGCTGCCGCTCGGGACCCGCCGGGGCGCGGTCGAGGCGACGCCGACGAGCGCGTCGTCGCCGACCTCGCTTCCCGGCTCGAGGAGGGCGCTGTTCCCGAGGAAGGCGCGGTCGCCGACCGACACGGCGCCGACGCGCAACCAGCCCCGCCACGAGAGGACCGGGGCCAGCACGACGTCGTCGGCGACGAAGCTGCCGTCGCCGACGTGCAGCAGGAAGGGCAGGCCGACCGGTGTCGACACCTCGGTGTTGCGCCCGATCCGGGCCCCCAGGCGGCGCAGCCACCACGGGGTCAGCATCGAGCCGTAGAGCGGGAACAGCAGCTGGCGGGCGCCGTCGACGAGCTGGCCGGCAAGCCACAGGCGGTCCCCCGTCGAAGAGGCGGCCGGGTGGAGGCCCGGTCGCACGCCACGGCCGAGCAGCCGGACGGCGACGGCCACGAGGGCCGCGTACGGGACTGCCGTCAGCAGGTAGAGCAGCGGCGACCAGGCCACGACCCGAAGGCAGGACGTCCACAGCGCCGGCGAGCTCCGCGAGATGGCGAGGACGATCCACAGCGCCGGCAGGGCCGCCACGACCGCCGGGATCGGTAGCGCCAGCACCAGCGCGGCCTGACGCAGCGACGCCCGCCGGCGGGCCGACGGCGAACGGCGCGGCGCCGGCTCGTCGGGCCAGCCCTCCCCGGCCGTGCCCACGAGGTGCGCCGGGGAGCCCTGCCAGCGGCCCCCGGGTGGGAGCACGCCCCGCACGGCCGACCCGGGCTCGACCTCGACCCCGGCGCCGACGACGGCGCCCGGCTCGACCACCGACCGTGCGCCGATGCGCGCCCCGGCGCCGACGACCAGGCGACCGACCACGAGCTCATCCCCGGCCACCTCCCAGGTCCGGAGGTGCACCTCTCCCTCGACGCTCGCCTCGGACCCGAGCGTGAGCAGGGCGAGCAGTGGCGGGACCGTCCCGAGGCGGGCCCCGGGCGCCAGCTCGGCCCCGAGGAGGCGAGCGAAGCGCGTCGCCCAGGCGGTGCCGGCGATCGCGCCCACGTCCAGGGCCTCCGCCGCCCGGTCGAGGAACCACAGCGCCAGGTGGGCAGCCCCGCCCCTTCGGTACCTGCCGGGCCGGATCCAGCCGGCGACGGCCCAGCGCAGCGCCACGAGGGCGACGATGCGCCCGGGCACGCTGACCAGACCGGCGTAGAGCGCAGCGAGCTGCCACCACGGGACGGTCACCGACCACGGGCGATGGACGAAGGCGTTGAACGCGAGCAGCGGCACCAGGAACTGCGGCGCGACGAGCACCATGGCGACGAGCACGCCGGCAGGTTGGACGCCACGCCGGCGCGTCCGGCGCCCCGCAGCCGGGGCGGTCGTGACGGCACGGGGCAGCCGGTCCAGCACGGCCACCAGGTCACCGAGGACCGGGTGCGCGTACAGCGTCCCCACCGACATCGTCGGGAAGCGCCGCCGGATCGCCGTGGCGAGCCGCGCCGCGGCAAGCGAGCTGCCCCCGAGCGCGAAGAAGTCCGAGCCCGCACCGAGCGGGACCGGACCGAGCTCGTGCCGCACGAGACCGGCCAGCCACGACGCCAGCTCGCCGCCGGCCTCGAGGTCACCGGTCCCGGCCTCGAGCGGCCAGGGGAGCGCCGACCGGGCGACCTTCCCCGACGTCGAGCGCGGCAGCTCGGGGACCGCCACGAGGAGCGGGCGGAGCCCGACCGGAAGGTGGGCCTCCAGGTGGCGCCGTGCCGAGACAAGGTCCGGCGCCCCGTCGACCACCAGGTACGCCACGAGGACGTGGGATCCCGACGGCGTCTCGCGAACGGCGGCCGCCCCGGCCCGCACGCCGGGCAGCCGTGCCAGCGCGGCGTCGATCTCCCCGAGCTCGAGCCGCCGCCCGTCGAGCTTCACCTGGTCGTCCCGGCGGCCGGCGAACACGAGCCGGCCGCCCTCGAGGCGGGCGAGGTCGCCCGTTCGATAGGCGCGCCGCCAGCCGAGCGCCTCGAGCGGGGCGAACCGCTCCCGGTCGAGCGCCGCGTCGAGGTACCGCCCGAGCCCGACGCCGGCGATCACGACCTCGCCGGTCTCCCCCTCGCCGACGGGGACACCGCCCGCGTCGACGAGCGCAACGGCATGGCCCGCCAGCGGGGTGCCGAGATCGACCGGACCGGGGCCGACCCGGCCGGCGGTCGTGACGACGGTCGCCTCGGTCGGACCGTAGGTGTTCCACAGCTCGGTCGACCCGGCGGCCCGCTCGGCGAGCACCTCGGGGCACGGCTCGCCGCCCACGATGACCAACCGGAGCTGATGCCAGGTTGCCGCCGCCCAGAGCACGGCGACCGAAGGGACGGTCGACACGACGGTGATCCGCTGCTCACGGATCCACGCCTCCCCGACCTCCGGGTCGAGCAGCGCCTGGCGGGGGGTGGCCACGAGGGTCGCGCCGTGGCGCCAGGCGAGCCACATCTCCTCGCACGAGGCATCGAAGGCGACCGACAGCGCACCCTGGACGCGCTCGCCGGGCCGGAGCTGCCAGCGCTGCGCCTCCGCCTCGACGAACGCCGCCGCCGACCGGTGGGTGACGGCCACGCCCTTCGGTCGCCCGGTGGTGCCCGAGGTGAAGATCACCCAGGCATCGTCCGACGGCGCCGGTCGCCCCGGGCGGCGGCGTCCGGGGCGCCGGTGCTCGAGCTCCAGCTCGGCGCCCACCACCGCCTGGACCTCCGCCTCGTCGAACACCGCGGCGGCCCGCTCGGCGCTCTCCCCGTGCTCCACAGGGACGTAGGCGGCGCCCGCCCGCAGCACGCCGAGGATCGCCACGTACAGCGCCGCCGTCCCGCCGGGCACCTGCACCCCGACGCGGTCGCCCCGCCCGATCCCGGCGGTCGCGAGGCGCGCCGCCAACGCGCCGGCCGCGCGGTCGAGCTCGACGTAACGGTACGACCGGCCGCTCCCGGGCTCCTCCAGCGCCACCATGTCGCCGTGGCGGGCGCAGGTGCGGGCGAACACCTCGACGAGCGTCGACGGCTCCGCCGCAGGCGGGCCGGCGAGAAGGCAGCCACCGGCGCTCGGCCGGCGCTCCAGCCGCAAGGTGTCCACCCCGCACTCCCGTCGTCGACCCGGCCCGCCCCCGGGCGACGATGGTACGGACGGCGGCCCGCCTCGGGGACCGCCTGGCTGAGAGCCGCTTCAGCCGCCGCGCCGCGCCCACGCCTCGTGCAGCGCGGCGGCGAACGTGTCGGGCGACTGCGCCCCCGACACGGCAAGCGCCCGGTCGAGCACGAAGAACGGGACGCCGCTGCACCCGAGCGCGGCGGCCTCCTGCTCGTCGGCACGCACGGCCGGGCCGAAGCGCTCCTCGGCGAGCGCCACCGCCGCCTCGTCCGGGTCGATCCCGACGCCGACCGCCACCTCGAGCAGCGTCGCCAGGTCGCCGATCGGTCGAAGCTCGAGGAAGTACGCCCGAAGGAGCGCCTCCTTCGTCGCCGCGCCGAGCTCGGCTGAGCTGGCGTAGGCCAGGTGGATCAGCTGATGCGCCCGGTAGGTGCTGCCGCCCTTCGTCGCGGCGAGGTCGTACGGCAGCCCCTCGCCGGCGGCGAGCTCGTCCAACTGGCGGAGCCGACCCTCCGCCTCGGCGAGCGGCATCTGGTACTTCTCGGCGAGGTGCGCCGCCATGCCCGTCTCCCGGCGCTCCGGTGCGGTCGGGTCGAGCTCGAAGCTGCGCCACCGCACCTCGACCTCCCCGGCGTGCTCGAAACGCGCGAGCGCCGCCTCGAAGCGGCGCTTGCCGAGGTAGCACCACGGGCACACGACGTCCGACCAGATCTCTACGAGCACGTGCCGGAGCAACGCCCCGCCCGCCGGCGATCTTCCCGGCGTCCGCCCTGGCAGCCTCGCCCCTCCTCGGCCATGCTGTGCTTCCACCTACCGGAAGGGGGGCCATGGCGGGCAACGCCCGACGTCCCGGGGTGAGCGTGGCCTCGCGCGTGCTCGACCTGCTCGGCGCCTTCGACAGCGAGCATCCCAGCCTCATCCTGAGCGACCTGGCGCGCCGCGCCGGCCTGCCGCTCGCCACCGCGCACCGCCTCGTCGCCGAGATGGTCACCTGGGGCGCCCTCGTGCGCTCCCCGAGCGGGGCCTACGAGATCGGCCTGCGCATGTGGGACCTCGGTCTGCTCGCCCAGGTGCCGGCCCGCCTGCGCCAGGTGGCGGCCCCGTTCCTGCAGGACCTCTACGGGGCCACGCTCGCCACGGTGCACTTCGCCGTGCGCGACGGGACCCTCGCGCTGTACGTCGATCGCCTGTCCGGGTCGGAGTCGCTGCAGCTCGTGAGCCGTGTCGGGGCGCGCCTCCCGCTCCATGCGACCGGCGTCGGCAAGGTGCTCCTGGCGCATGCACCCGAGCCGATCCGCCATCGGGTCTTCGCCGAGCTCACGCCGGTCACCCCCTACACGATCACCGACCCCGCCGTCCTCGACGGCCAGCTCGCACGGGTGCGCGCCGACGGCTACGCCGAGACCCGCGAGGAGATGAGCCTCGGCGCCTGCTCGCTCGCCGTGCCGGTACGCGACCGGGAAGGCGAGGTCGTGGCTGCACTCGGGTTGACGGCGTCGAGCGTCCACCGCAACGCCACCCAGCTCGTCGCCGCCCTGACGGTGGCGGCGAGCGGCATCCGGCGCGGCATGAGCCACCGCATGGTCGCCCCTTGGCGGGACCATCCTTCCGCCCAGTAGAACGCCATGCTGGACGGGTCGCGCCGGAGATGGTTGACTCCGCCCCCGAGACGACGAGTCTCTCCACCCGACGAGACGCGCCAGCGCGCGTACCCGGGCGTGCGGCACCCGGGGGGAGCGAGCGATGCAGACCATCGAGACCGACGTGGCGATCATCGGGGCCGGCCCCGCCGGGCTGCTCCTGTCGCACCTGCTCGGCCGGGAGGGCGTCCACTCGGTCGTGGTCGAGCGCCGGAGCCGCGCCTACGTCGAGTCGCGGATCCGCGCCGGCATCCTCGAGAGCGCCGTCGTCGACCTCCTCGACGAGGTGGGGCTCGGTGCTCGCCTGCGCGACGAGGCCTTCCTCCACAAGGGCATCTACCTCCAGTGGCCCGGGGAGCGCCACCACCTCGACTTCGTCGAGCTGGTCGGGCGGGGTGTCTTCCTCTACGGGCAGAGCGAGCTCCAGCTCGACCTCGCCCGTGCCCGTGACGAGCAGGGCCAGGCGCTGTACTACGAGGCCGCCGACGTCACCCTGCACGACCTCGACGCCGAGGCGCCGAGCGTGACCTTCCTCGACGCCGGCGGCGAGCCGGTCACCTTGCGAGCCCGCGCCGTCGCCGGCTGCGACGGCAAGCACGGGCCGAGCCGCCAGGCGCTCCTCGCCGCCGCCGGCACCACCTACCGCCGGGACTATCCCTTCGCCTGGCTCGGCATCCTCGCCCAGGTTGCCCCGTCGACCGACGAGCTCATCTACGCCTGGCACCCGGACGGCTTCGCCCTCCACTCGATGCGCTCGCCCACCGTGAGCCGGCTCTACCTCCAGGTCGACCTCGACACCGACCTCGAGGCGTGGTCGGACGAGCAGATCTGGGACGCCCTCGCCGTTCGGCTCGGCGCCGGGCAGGGCGACTGGTCGCTCGAGCGCGGGCCCGTCCTCGACCGGGCGGTGCTGCCGTTCGCGAGCTTCGTCGTGGCCCCGATGCGCCATGGCCGCCTCTTCCTCGCCGGCGACGCCGCCCACACCGTGCCGCCGACCGGCGCGAAGGGGCTCAACCTCGCCGTTGCCGACGTCGCGCTGCTCGGCCCCGCGCTCGTCGCCTGGCTGCGCGACGGCGACCGGGGCCTCGCCGACGCCTACTCGGACACGGCGCTGCGCCGCGTCTGGCGCTCGACGCACTTCTCCTGGTGGATGACCACCATGCTCCACCGCGTGGGCGACGACTTCGACGCCCAGCTGCAGCGGACCCAGCTGGCGATGACGACGTCGTCGCCCGCGCACGCGGCCGCCCTCGCCGAGAGCTACGCGGGGCTGCCGATCGGCTTCTGACGGGCCACCACGAACACGACCAGGGGGGAACGATGGTCCAGAACGGGCAGCACGACAACGACAACGACACCGCACCGGCCAGGCCGGCGGGGGGGGCCGGGCCGGCCGGCGGCGAGATCAGCCGGCGTGACCTGCTGAAAGGTTTCGGCGCCGGTGCCGCGATCCTCGGCGCCGGCCTCGGCAGCCGGCGGCTCGCCGGCGACGTCCTCGCCAGCTCCCGACCGCTCGGCGACCTCGCACGGGGCCGGGCAGCCGGCGGCGGCGTGGTGAAGATCGGCTACGTCACACCGGAGACCGGCGCGCTCGCCGACTTCTCCCAGTCCGACGCCTACGTCCTCGCCAAGGTGCGGGCGGCGGCGGCGTACGCCAAGGGGCTCAAGATCGGCGGCAAGACCTACCGCCTCGAGATCGTCCCGATCGACAGCCAGTCGAGCCCCACCCGGGCCACCCAGGTGACCCAGCAGCTGATCCTCCAGAACAAGGTCGACCTCGTCGTCACGAGCTCGGCGCCCGAGACCACCAACCCGGTGGCGGTCGAGTGCCAGCAGCTGCGGACGCCGAGCCTCGCCACGGTGGTCCCGTGGGAGTCCTGGTACGCCGGCCTCGGCGGCGACCCGCTCAAGCCGACCAAGGGCTACGAGTACGCCGCCGTCTTCTTCTTCGGGATGAAGGAGTTCGCCGGGACCTTCCTCCCGATGTGGCAGCGGATCCAGCACGAGACGCATGCCGCCAAGGTGTTCGCCGGCCAGTTCCCGAACGACGCCGACGGCAACGCCTTCCGCGCCGGGTTCCCGCCGTTCGCCGAGCACCTCGGCTACAAGTTCGTCGACGGCGGGGCCTACACCGACGGCACGACCAACTACTCCTCGATGATCGAGAAGTTCAAGGCGGCCGGCTGCGAGTTCTTCGTCAACGCCCCCCTGCCTCCCGACTTCAACACCTTCTGGAAGCAGGCGGCCCAGGAGGGCTTCAAGCCGCGCCTCGCGACCGTCGCCAAGGTGCTGCTGTTCCCGAGCGACGTCGACGCGCTCGGCGGGCTCGTCAACAACATCGCCACGGACGCCTGGTGGACCCCGTACGCGCCCTACGCCTCCTCCCTCACCGGCGAGAGCGCGAAGAGCTTCGCCATCGGCTACCAGCACTCGACCGGCAGGGAATGGGTCCAGTCGATGGGCTCGGCCTACTCCCTCTTCGAGGTGGCCGTCGAGGCGCTCGCCTCGGTGAGCGACCCCCACGACAAAGATCG
>JAKBAA010000060.1 GCA_021809425.1 Actinomycetes bacterium
GGGCGTCCTCGCTGCCGAGGTGCTGCACCGGCAGCGTCGGCCGCAGGTCGTCCCCCGGCTCGTCCCCCGACAGGTCCCCCGTCCTCCACGCCTCGCCACGGGCGGCCCCGCCGGGCTCGTTGCCGGCCTCGCCGCCGGCCTCGTTGCCGCCCGCCCCGCCGGCCTCACCGCCGCCCTCCATGCCGGCCTCGCCGCCGGCGTCGGCCACGGCTGCGTTGCCGGCCGCTGCACCCCGCTCCGCCCGGGTCGGCCCGGCCACCGCCTTGGCGCCCCCGTCCGGCCCGACCGCCCGCTCGTCGAAACCCGGGGCGAGCGGCTCGCCGTGGCCCGTCGGGCGGACCTGCTGCCCGGCCACCGGCGGCGCCTCGGCCGCCGCCACCTCGTCGAGGAAGGCGTCCGAGGTCAGCTCGGCCAAGAGCTCGCTCATCACGTCGTCGTCGTCCTCGGCCCCCGCCACCAGCGCCTGCGGGCCCTCTCCGGCCCCGGCCGGCCCGTCCAGCACCGGCCGCTCCCCGGCCGGGAAGCGCGCCCCGGCGACGGTGTCCTCGATGACCACCTTCACCTTGAGCAGCTCCTCGAGCGCCAGCCGGCGCTGGTCGTGCAGGTAGGCGATCTGGGCGACCGCCCGGTTCCGGTCCTCCTCCATCCGCTCCAGGAACGCCTGGCGGCGACGCTCGGTCGCCTCGTCGAGCGCCTGCGCCTTGTGCCGTGCCGAGCCCACGATCTCGTCGGCCTCCGCCGTCGCCTGGGTGCGCAGCTCGTTGGCGTCGTTCTCGGCGCTCTGGCGCAGGGCATAGGCGCCCTCCCAGGCCTCCTGCAGGATCCGCTGCACCCGCTCCCCGAGGGTGTCGAGGGCAGGCGGCTGCGGGGTGTGGTCCTCGCTCTCGAGCACCGCCACCCGCCGGTGCAGCTCGCGCAGCTGCCCCACCGCCGCCGCCAGCCGCCGCTCCGACTCCGACGCCCGCGTCGTCGCCTGGTCGAGGCGCCGCTGCTGGTCGGCCACGTACCGATCCACCTGCTCCGGGTCGTACCCCCGGCGGTAGGCGCTGAAGATCGGCGTCGCCTGCTGCTCGTCGTGGTCCTGCGGCGCGCTGTTCTGGTCCATCGGTGACCTCCGGCGCCGCCCGGCGCCCCCGTCTCGGTCCTTCCGCGCCAAGCGGACCGGCCGCCGAGCGCCTGTTCGGGGGCATGGTACCGACCGGTGCCCCCTCAGTGGCGGATGCCCCCCTCCCTGCCGGCCCCTGCTCGGCCACGCCGGCCGGCCTCGGTACGCTGCAGGGCGACGGCCCGACCGGCACCCCGCACCGGGGGCGGCGGCGGCCCGACCAGGAGGATCAGGTGGCATCCAGCGCAACGATGCTCGTCGAGCCCGACGTCGTCGAGGCCACCCTCGCCAGGGCGCTCGCCCGCGGCGGGGAGTTCGCCGAGGTGTTCGTCGAGGACCGCCGCTCCACGGCCATCTCGCTCGACGACCGTCGCGTCGAGGAGCTCTCGAGCGGCCGTGACCGCGGCGCCGGCATCCGGGTGGTCGTGGGCGACACCACCGGCTTCGCCCACACCGCCGACCTGTCCCCCTCCGGCCTCCTCGCCGCCGCCGAGGCCGCCTCGGCCGTCGCCCGCTCCGGCGGGCCCGGGCCGCGCCCCGTCGCCCTCGAGGGCCGCCACGTCCCTTCACCGAACCGCGTCGACCTCCTCCCCGAGACCGTCGAGAAGGCCCGCAAGGTCGCCCTCCTCACCCGCGCCGACCAGGCCGCCCGGGCGGCAGGCGGGGCGGTCGGCCAGGTCACCGCCGGCTACGGCGACAGCCGCCGGCGCATCCTCGTGGCCAACTCCGACGGCGTCCTCGTCGAGGACGACCAGGTCCGCAGCCGGCTCTCCGTCATGTGCGTCGCCACCGGCGACACCGGCCTGCACACCGGCTACGACAGCCTGGCCCACACCGTCGGCTTCGAGCTGTTCGACCGCCACGCCGCCGAGGACGTCGCCGCCGAGGCCGCCCGCCGGGCCCTCGTCAAGCTGAAGGCCCGCCCCGCCCCCTCCGGCGTGCTCCCGGTCGTCATCAAGAGCGGCACCGGCGGCATCCTCTTCCACGAGGCCTGCGGCCACGGCCTCGAGGCCGACCACATCGCCAAGGACGCCTCCGTCTACACCGGCCGCCTCGGCGACCGCGTCGCCAGCCCGCTCGTCACCCTCGTCGACGACGGCACCGTCACCGACGAGTGGGGCACCGCCGCCGTCGACGACGAGGGCCGCCCCACCCAGCGCAACGTCCTCATCCAGGACGGCGTCCTCACCGACTACCTGTGGGACCACCTCCGCGCCCGCAAGGAGCGCCGCGCCTCCTCCGGCAACGGCCGCCGCCAGAGCTACCGCCACCTGCCCATGGTCCGCATGACCAACACCTACCTCCTCGCCGGCGACGCCGAGCCCGACGACCTCGTCGCCTCGACCCCCCGCGGCATCTACGTCGCCCAGCTCGGCGGCGGCCAGGTCAACACGGCCACCGGCGACTTCGTCTTCGGCATGGTCGAGGCCTACCTCATCGAGGACGGCCGCATCACCGAGCCGCTCCGCGACGCCAACCTCATCGGCAACGGCCCCGACGTCCTCCACAAGATCGACGGGGTGGCCAACGACTTCGACATGTGCCCCGGCACCTGCGGCAAGGACGGCCAGAGCGTCCCGGTCGGCTGCGGCCAGCCCACCCTGCGGATCTCCGGCGTCACCATCGGGGGGACCGCCGGTGCCTGAGCTCATCGACCTCGCCGAGCGCATCGCCGCCGACGCCCGCCCCGGCGAGCAGGTCGAGGCGTACGTCGGCTGGCAACGCGACACCGACGTGCGCGTCTACGACGGCGACGTCGAGTCCCTGTCGGCCGCCGAGTCGGCCGGCGTCGGCATCCGGGTGGTCGTCGGTGGCCGCCAGGGCTTCGCCTACGTCGGCGACCTCGACGAGCCCCACGCCCGTGAGGCCCTCGCCGAGGCCCGGGACAACGCCACCTTCGCCACCGTCGACGACCATGCCGGTCTCGCCCATCCCGACGGGGTCACCCCGGCCGACCTCCAGCTGTGGGCCCCCGGCGCCGACACCTGGCCGACCCCCGACAAGATCGCCCTCGCCCTCGACCTCGACCGGGCCGCCCGCGCCGGCGACCCCCGCATCCGCCAGGTGGTCAGCGCCGACTACGGCGACGCCCTCTCCGAGGCCGCCATCGCCACCTCCACCGGCATCCGGGCCACCACCCGCCGCACCACCTGCTACGTCTCCGCCGACGTCGTCGCCGGAACGGGCGACGAGACCCAGACCGGCGTCGGCTACAGCGTCGGCCGGGACCCGTCCGACCTCGACGTCGCCGTCGCCGCCCGCGACGCCGTCGAGCGGGCCACCCGCCTCCTCGGTGCCACCAAGCCGAAGAGCACAACCCTCACCGTCGTCCTCGACCCGCGCGTCACCGCCACCCTCCTCGCCATCCTCTCCGGCGCCCTCTCCGGCGAGGAGGCCGCAAAGGGCCGCTCCATGTTCGCCGGACGCCTCGGCGAGCAGGTCGGCGCCGGCCTCCTCACCCTCGTCGACGACCCAACCGACCCCCGCGCCTTCGGCGCCGCCCGCGTCGACGCCGAAGGGCTCGCCTGCCGCCGCACCGTCCTCGTCGACGGCGGCCGCCTCACCGGCTTCCTCTACGACACCTACTCCGCCCGCCTCGCCGGGGCCGCCTCCACCGGCTCGGCCGTCCGGGCCGGCTTCAAGTCCGGACCGGGCGTCGGCGCCCGGGCGCTCTCCCTCACCCCCGGACACCTCGACCGCGACGCCGTCCTCCGCACCGTCGGCGACGGCCTGCTCGTCCAGGACATCTCCGGGGTCCACTCCGGCGTCAGCGCCGTCAGCGGCGACTTCTCGGTCGGCGCCGACGGCCTGCTCGTCCGGGACGGCGCCATCGCCGAGCCGGTCCGAGAGATGACCATCGCCTCGACCCTCCAGCGCATGCTCCAGGCCGTCGTCGCCGTCGGCAACGACGTCGAGTGGCTTCCCGGCAACGCCGCCGGCATGACCGTCGCCATCGCCGACGTCGCCATGAGCGGCGCCTGACCGCCCCCTCCGGGGCGCCTCCTCAGCCGGCTGCCGCCGACGGGGTGCTCGAGCTGGCCGACCCCGACCCCGACCCCGACCCGGCCCCCGCCGACGGGGTGGATCCTGGCGAGGCCGTCCCCCCGGCCGTCGACCCCGCCGGCTCCTTCGCTGCCGCAGGGGCCGCCTCGCTCGACGACGACGTCCCGTCGCCCTTCGCCGAGGCGCCCGCCGTCGACGACGTCCGGCTGTCCGTCTTGTAGAACCCCGACCCCTTGAACACGATGCCCACGTTGCCGAACACCTTGCGCAGCGTCCCGCCGCACGCCGGGCACGCCGACAGCGGCGTATCGTCGAACGCCTGCACCACCTCGAGGTGCTCGCCGCACGCCTTGCACACGTACTCGTAGGTGGGCATCCCGCCTCCTGCTCGCGCTCGGTCCGCACGGGGCTTCCCCCGCCGCCTGGCACTCTGGCCCGTCGAGTGCCAGTGTACCCGCTGGGCCCACGGCGCGCCGCCGGGCACGGCCGGCGGAGGGCGCGCGTAGAATGCCCTGGGATGCCCGAGCGAAGCCTCACCGATCGCGACCCGCTTGGACGCGCCCGCATGGTCGACGGTGCCCCTCGCGACGCCACCCACCGGCGGGCCATCGCCCGGGCCAAGGTGACGATGCTCCCCGACACCACCGCCAAGGTCGCCTCCAACGCCATCTCCAAGGGCGACGTCCTCGCCACGGCCCGCATCGCCGGCATCCAGGCCGCCAAGCGCACCGCCGACCTCATCCCGCTCTGCCATCCCCTCCTCGTCGGCAGCGTCTCGGTCAACTTCACCATCGGCGACGACTACGTCGAGGTCGAGGCCCAGGTCGAGACCTTCGACCGCACCGGCGTCGAGATGGAGGCCATGACCGCCGCCTCCGTCGCCGCCCTCACCGTCTACGACATGTGCAAGTCCGCCGACCGCACCATGAGCATCGGCGCCCTCTGCCTCTGGGAGAAGACCGGCGGCCGCTCCGGCAGCTGGCGCCGCCTCGACGCCCCCGGCGAGCCCGCCGCCGTCTGAACAGCGCCCGGTCCTGGCGCCGCACCGCCGGCACCTCGCCGCCCACGGGACGGCACCCGGCCGTCCCCGCCGCCAAAGGCCGGACCACACGGCCGTCCCCGCCGCCAGAGGCCGGACCACACGGCCGTCCATGCGGTGCCCACCGGCAATTCCCCATGTTTTCCCGGCAGGGTCCACCCGCGCCGGACTCGAGGGAAGTAGCGTTACCCCGATCTTTCCTGCCGTACCTAGGAGGCGCTCGGGATCGTGATCGTGCTCATCCTCGTGCTCGTGTGGGTGGCGGCGCTGCTGCCCATCGCCCTCAAGAAGCGCTCGGAGTGGGAGCTCTCGACCTCGATCAGCCAGTTCCGCCAGCGCCGCCAGCGGCTGGTCCGCTACCGCGAGCACGGCGATCCGGGGTCCGCCGGGGCCGCCGGGGGGCAGTGGGGCGGGTCGGCCGCCCGGTCGTCGCCGGGCGACGGCGACCGGTGGAGCGCCCCCGCCCCGATGGGCGGTGCCGACCGCCGGGCCGCCCGGGCCGCCCGGGCACGCCGCCGGGCCCTCCAGGCACGCCGCCGCCGCACGCTCGGCGCCCTTGTCGCCACCATGGCCGCCACCCTGGTCCTCGGCGCCGTGCCGGCGCTGCGGCCGCTGTGGGACCTCACCCTCGTCGCCACCCTCGCCCTCGTCGCCTACGTGGCCGCCCTCGTCTGGTTCCGGCGAGCCGCCCTCATGGCCGTCGAGCGCGAGCGCAACGTGATCGAGCTGGCTGCACGGGCCCGCCAGAGCGCCATCGTCCCGCTCCGCCCGCGGCCCCCGTTCGTCATCGTCGAGGCCACCTCCTAGGAAGCACCGCCCTCTCCGAGGGGGCGGCTGGCCGCTACGCCTGGCCCGGCGACCCCCCTCGGCCGAGGCCGAGCACGTGGGCAGCCGTGTCGACGGCGTCGACCAGCTCGTCGGTCTCGGCCAGCAACAGCCGAACGTCGCCCCGATCCCGCAACGCCTCCACCAGCGACGAGTGCTGCTGGCGCAGCGGAGGGATCGACGCCGACCCTGCCAGCAGCGCGGGGGCCGGCCGGTCGAGGCGGCCCCGCACGGCGGTCTCGGCCAGCTCCCCGTGCCGTCCGAGCACGCCGGCCAGCCCGTCGAGCGCCGCCACCAGCCCGTCGCCCAGCGGCCGCAGCTCGGGCACCGGGGCGGCCGGCCGGCCGGCGGCGCGCTCGGCCCGCAGGGCATGGGTCGCCAGGCTGACCCGGCGCAGGGCATCGAGCACCCGCCCGCTCGCCGCCGCGTCGATCCGCCGGGCGGCCGGCTCGGCCAGCGACCGGGCCACCGTCGTCTCGGCCGTCGCCCGCCGCCGGCGGGCCGCCGCCGACCGGGCCCCCAGCGCCACCTCGTCGTGTGCGGCCACCCCGCTGATCGTCGACAGCACGCCGGCCAGGTAGGCCCGTTGCGCCGCCGCCAGCTCGGCGAGGCTCCGCCAGGCGTCCCCCCGCGTCCAGCTCGGCCACAGCCCATAGGCGGCCAAGGCCAGGGCGCCCCCGATCAGCGTGTCCACCAGCCGGTCGCCCGCCAGCGCCAGCGTGTCCGGGGTGACCAGGTCGACGAGCACCACGACCAGCGCCGTCAGGAACCCGCTGAAGGCCACATAGCTGGCCGTGAACGTGGCGCAGGCCAGGGCGCACCACACCCCGGCGCTCACCACCATGGCCACGTCGCTCGGCCGGACGGCCACGGCGAACACCCCGGCGATCCCCACCCCGAGACAGGTCCCCACCATCCGGGCCACCCCCCGGCTCAGCGTGACGGCGAAGTCCGGGCGGAGCACCACCGAGGCGGTGAGGGCCACCCAGTAGCCGTGCTGCAGCCCGGTCCGGTGGGCAAGCACCTCGGCTGCCGTCACCACCAGCGTCAGCCGGACCGCATGCCGGGCGTACGGCGACGACCAGTGCACCTGGGCGGCCACTGCCTCGACCGCCGGTCGAAGCCGGCCCCGGCGGCGAAGGTCGCCCACCACCAGGAACGCCCGGCGGGACCGCCGCCCCGGCTCGCACGCCCGCACCGCCTGATCGGCCATCGACCGCACCTGGCCGGCCAGCGACGCCAGGTGGCCGACCAGGCTCGCTTCGAGGACGCCCCCGGCCGCCGGCCCCGGCACCTCGGCGATCCGCCGGGCCGCCTCGTCCAGCCTGCTGTCCAGCAGCTCGGCCGCCACCTCGTCCGGTCCCGACCGCATCCCCAGGCTGCCTGCCACGGCCTCCATGGCGTCGGCCAGGCCCGACGTCGCCCGAGCCACCGCCTCCCGCAGCCCCGGGGCGGCCCCCGCCCGGGCCAGCCGCTGCTCGAGCCCGTCGAGCACCAGCAGCTCCAGACGCGACCGCCGACCGACCTCGACCACCGACCGCAGCGCCTCCAGGTCCTCCGCCCCGCCCGCCTCCACCCGGTCGAGCGCCGCCGACGCCTCGTCCAGGGCTCCGGCCGCCGCCAGCCCCGACCGCCCCCCTGGGCGCGGCCGCAGCAGCGCCGCCAGCTCGCCCACCGCCGCCGCCGTCGCCCGGCGCTGGTCCCCCCGGCTCAACGGCCCCCGCGCCACCCCGATCACCGCCACCGCCAGACCGCCACCGGCCACCACGTAGCCGGCCAGCTCGGCAGCCCCCCCAACCGCCTCCGGGAACCGGCCGAACACGATCATGGCAGCGATCGCCTGCGTTCCCACCGACGACGTCGGGCTGCCGAGCGCCATCAGCAGCCCGCCCGCCAGGCACCACACGCCGACCAGCACCGTGTGCGCCCACCCCACCGATCCCGACGCCGACCCCACGAACGTCGACACCCCCATCGCCACCGCCACCGTGCCGAGCAACCGCACCGACGGCCGCGGCCCGCCCACCACCGTCGTGATCCCCACCAGCAGCGCCCCCGCCCCCAGGCTCGCCGCCGCCCCCCGGTTGCCCGCCCCCAGCCCGATCGCCACGGCCACCGCCACGGCCACCGCCACCCGCCCCCCACCCACCAGGTCCACCTCGTGGCGGTCGAACCGCCGCACGTCCCGGACCAGCCCCGCCGCCACCGACGCCCCCTTCGTCCGGCCGCTCACCCCCGCTCCCTCATGGCCGACCTCGCCACGCCCGGCCGCTCACGACGGACACCGCATGCCCCGGCCTGTGCTTGCCGGGTTGTGCTTGCCGGGTCGTGCTTGCCTGGCTGTGCTTGTCTGGTTGTGCTTGCCCGGCTGTGCTCGCCCGGCTGTGCTCGCATGGCTGTGCTGGCCTGGCTGCTCACGTCCAGCCGAGCGCCGCCCGGAGGGCGCTCGGCGAGACCGACCCGGGCGGCGAACCCGCCCAGGCCTGCTCGCCGGCGGCACGCTGCAGCACCTCGTTGACCGGCGTCGGCACACCGTGCAGCCGGCCCAGCAGCACGATCTCGCCGTTCAGGTAGTCCGTCTCGATCGACCCCAGACCTCGCGCCAGGCTCTGCCACGACGACCCTCCCTGGCGGCCCGCCGCGTTGGCCGGGGCCGGCCCGAGCGGCTGGGCACGCTGGCGGAACGTCGCCGCCTCGGTCACGGCCAGCCCGGCCGCAGCGAAGCACGCCCGCCCCTCCTCCCTCGCGGCCGACGCCAGGTCCGCCGCGTCCGCCTCCAGCCCGCACAGCGCCTGGAGGGCATTCGCCAGGTTCATCAGCAGCTTGGCCCGCTTCCACGCCATCACGTCCGGCAGCACCTCCGACCAGAAGCCCGCCCGCCGCAGCGCCCCGGCGATCTCCTCTGCCCGCTCGTCGACGGTGGGGGTGGGGGTGGGGCTGCTGGCGGAGCTGGGGCTGGGGCTGGGGCTGGGGCTGGGGCTGGGGCTGGGGCTGCCGGACGGGTACCGCCCGAGGTGGAGCGACCCGCACGGGTCGTCCGCCGACAGCACCACCACCCCCGCCTCGAGGTGCGTCCCGGGAACCACCACCACCATCCCGTACACCGACGAGAACCGGCGCAGCGCCGCCCGCTCGTTGGCGATCCCGTTCTGCATGCACACCACCGGCACGTCCGGTCCGCCGGCCGCCACCACTTGGTCGAGGGCCGCCCCGGTGTCCTGGCTCTTCGTCGAGAGCAGCACCACGTCGCCGGTACCGAGCGTGCCCGGCTGGAGCGTCTCCACCACCGGGATCCGCACCCGCTGCGACCCGGCCGGGCTGTCCAGTCGGAGCCCGTCCGCGGCGATCGCCCGCCCGTGGTCGCCCCGCGCCACCAGCAGCACGTCGCTCCCCGACATCGCCAGGCGCGCCCCCACCGCCCCGCCGACCGCCCCGGCCCCGAGCACCACGAACCGGGCCATCGCCGCCCCACCCTTCTTCCGCCACGCCGCCGGCTCCCCGCCGTGCCGCCGCCCGCCCCGGCGACCGCCGTCGCGACCCTACGTGGCCGCGCCCCCCGCCGCCCGGTCCGGCACGCTCCGCACGGCCGCCCGTCCGCGCCGGCGGGCTGAACGGCTAATCTTCTCCTTCGTCCCGACAGGCCGCTGCCTGCCACGGGGGTGTAGCTCAGCTGGTAGAGCGCCACGTTCGCAACGTGGAAGTCGGCGGTTCGAGTCCGCTCACCTCCACCAAGAGGTCTTCACGTTTGGACCTCGCCCATCTTCACATTTGGGTGTGACACCCTGCGGACGGCCCCTCGGCGGGCCGTTCGTCGCGCTTGGGCCCGCGCCAGCCCGCGCCGCACTCGCCAGGGACCGGTGACCTCCGAGGCGACGCGCGACTACGGCGGTGCGTCCGCAGCCGTCCGGACAAGGTCGGCGAGGGTCCGCCGCCGCCGTCGGCGCGGCCTCGGCTCCGGTGGAGTCCGCCGTCGAGCTTCCTCGACAACGCGGGCATAGCTCTCACGCTCGAAGGCCGTTGCTTCGGGTCGACGACGTTGCCGGCGATCGAGCCGGTTCATGACCCAGGCGCAGTGGCTTGCGGGACGTACGCAGCCGGGCTCGGCACCGACGTGCCGTCGTGCGCCTGGGCGGCGGCCGGGTCCTCAAGGTGCGCGGAACGCCGGATGGTCGGGTAGTTGGGGTTCTGACTGTCGGCCAAGACGTTGTAGACGCCGTAGCCGACCTCCTTGGTACCGCTGACCGTGAAGACGCCCCGCGACGAGAAGCGACCGGCGATGCCCTGCCAGTGCGCGCCCTTGTGCCAGTCGACCGTCTTCAACTCCGCGAGCAGCCGCTGAGCAACGTCCCGACGCTGGTATTCAGGCGTGTTGAGCAGCAGGTTGCCCATGGCCCCCACTGCGGACAAGACCGGTGAGGAGCTGATCAGGTAGTTCTCGCGGTCGTTCATCTCGGCCCGGAAGGTCTCGAAGAACGAGTTGAACCAGTCGACGGCGACCTCAGACACGTCCTTCAGCTCCACGCCCTCGACCGGCACCGGCCGAGCGCCGTACTGGATGCCGGCAATGCCCTTGGCCACGTTGACGATCATCTGTCGCAGCGTCTGCATCGTCACGACCTTGGGCGAGCTCTTGGCGAGCTGACGGGCCATGCGCTCGACCCGACCATTCAGGAAGGACACGCGCTGCTCGACCTCCGACACGGTCTTCATGACCGGGTCGGCCGTGTTCATGGAGAGGCCAAGGCTTGTGTTGGGCCGCACCGCGAGCACGTTGAGATCATGGAAGAAGAGCCGCGCCTCATCGACCGGCACACCGTGGTGAACCACGGCAGCCACCGGGTAGGCGCCGTGGCGGTCGCGGGTCTCCGGCTCGGCGCGGCGACGCAAGTCGTAGTGCGCCGTCAGCTGGGTCTCGCCATCGATCGCCAGTAGGTGCTCGCCGTTCGGCACGACTGCGAATTGCGTGCCTTCGAGAGCGAAGACCTCGAGCTGGCTGGGCGACCACAGGTGCATCGGCGGCAGGACGCCCGAGCGGATGCCCGTCACGACCTCTTCGATGTAGACGGAGTAGCGACCGACGTTGGCTCGCTTGTTGCCGGTCATGGCTCGCTGGATCAGCTCGTGCAGCTGAGCCTCTTCGGCGATCGCTTCCGCGTCGTACTGATGAGTGATGCGGGCGGAGGGTTGCAGATCCCCGGGGTAGCGGGTGATCGCCTGGAGCTGGTTGAAGTTGGTGACCGCCAGGAAGGAGGTCGTGGTCAGCGGGATGCCCTTGACGTGCGCACCCCTTGATGGGTCGAACCCGGTGAGGCTCATGGCGCTTCCTTTCGGTTGGCGCCCCGCTGTACCATCGGAGGTGCTAGCGACCGCTGGTGCCTTCGGGGCATTGGCTGGTTACTCAAGAAGCCGTTCGAGGACATCCTCGGGCGGCTTCTTGCTTTCTGCAGCCTACTCGATCCGCAGCTGATGTCAACCCCGAGATGTCAGATGCCTATACCGAGATCGTCTCGACGTGGCATCGTCCTCTCGATACCAGTGCGCTGTCGGACGGCATCAGCCACTCGAGCTGCGGCTTCGGACGGATCCTCGTGCTCCCACACCCTCACGACGGCCCAGCCCGCCTCGCTCAGCCGGCGATCGGTGTCTGCATCTCGGGCCTGGTTCGCCTGAAGCTTCTGCCGCCACCAGTCCTGGTTCGCGCTCGGCATCGTGCCGTGATCAGGGCAGCTGTGCCAGAAGCATCCGTCGACGAAGACGGCGACCCGCGCCCGGCTGAAGACGAGGTCGGCCCGTCGGCGCAGCCCGGGTAGAGGCGCACGGTCGACACGAAACCGCAGGCCAGCTGCATGGAGCAGTCGACGCAGCACCATCTCCGGGGTGGTGTCTCGACGACGCTGGTTCTGCATCCGACGAAGCGCCGCCGGCGTCGAGGCTTTCGGGGTTGGCACCCCCTAACGATCGCGCTAGATGCCCGCGTACTGGGTGTCGTAGAGGTGCGCTACCCGCCGGACCATCTGGTCGTAGTGCAGGTCGTCGCTTGGATCGAGGGCCGGTGGACCAATCACCACCGTGACTGGCGAGCCGTCATTGCGGCAGTTCACGACGACGACCCCGATGGCGTCGAAGCCCTCTGAGCCGGGTCGGGTACGCACCCGGAGCTCGTTGATCTTCTCGATGACGATCTCGGTTGCCATCGGCTGGCGGTGCACGTTGACCACCGCGTCGTGGTCGGACAGGTCCCACTTGTTGCGGTCCGTCGAGAGGAACGTCTCGGCGGCGTTGACCATGACGAACGCCGCGGCGATCGCGCTGTCGTTGGCGCCGTGAACTGTGAGGTGGCTCGACGAGAGCTCGTCGTAGAGGCGAGGCCTTGCCTTACCGTGCTCGGTCATGCAGGCCTTGGCCTCAAGAGCCACGAGAACGGAGCCGACTGGAGCTTCGACCAGCTCCGGGAAGCTTTGGAGCTGGGCTCGCTGCTCGGGCGTCAGGCGCACCCCGAAGTGCCCCGCGAGGGACGCGAAGGTCCGCGCGGGTCGCGGATGTGCAGGGTTGGGCGTGCCGGGTCGGCAGAGGACCAGGTCAAGGTTCTTCTTGCGACGAGTGTGGAAGTCGCTCATCTCGTGATTGACGCCGAAGGTAACCTTCCCGTCCGCGACGTGGCGTCGCAGGGTCGCGCTCTCCGCCAGGAGGTCGTACAGCACGCCCCAGCACGCAACCTTCGAGTGGCGATCACTCCGGGAGTGGTACTGCCAGATGTTGCCGAACTTATCCGGGATATTCGGCCAACTCATAGCCTCAGCGACCAGGAGTGGTCCGTCCATCTACGGGTCGCTCCGGACGATCACGCGACCTGCGCCCGGCCCGTCATCCGCTCGAGGTGCGCCGCGACATCCTCCAGGAAGTCGGGCGGGAAGCGTAGGCTGCCCGCCTCGGCGCGGCTCAAGAAGCCCTGTGTTGCCCGCGCCGACAGCGGCACCGTCGGGTACCGCAGGAACTCGCGCAGGTGATGGCGCTGACGTCGGACGGGCCACATCGAGACATCAGTCTGCCAGGCTTCCCCTGACTTGCCCCAAGCTGCCACGGGCCAGGGGTTGCCCGACTGCAGTCGGGTCGATGACGCAGTGAACGGCTCCGGGCTGCGGAGTCGATGACCGAGCCAGCGAGCGAGCGAGACGCTGACAGCATTACCGACCAGCTTCCAACGGTTAGTTCGGGCGCGCCCATCTTCGTCGTCACCGGACATGGTCCAGTCCGCCGGGAAGCCCTGAAGCCGCTCAGCGTCGCGGATATCCGGTGTGGCGATCAGACCGGTGTCGGGAAACCAGATCGCCGGCGGCGACGCGATACCGATCGTCGAGCCGCCTTTGAGCGTCGGGACGGCGTCGGCGGCCCAGCCCAGCCCTCGTTGGCCCTCGGTCCAGTAGAAGCCGCAGGCCGCGTCGACAGGATGGCGCGGCGTCGGTATTCCCGCGTCCTGGCTGAAGAGCACCGTGCGCGGGTCTTCCGTCCGTGAGGCCAGTAGCAGCACGCGCCGCCGACGCTGCGGCAATCCGAAGCTCAGCGCATCGACCACCCGATACGCCCACATGTATCCCCGCTGCTCAAGGGACTCAACAAGGAACTGCATCGCCTTGCCGCGATGCAGCGAGAGCATGAAGGGGACATTCTCAAGGAGTAGCCAGGTCGGCCCCCCCGAGTCACCCAGCAGCCGAAAGACCTCAGCGACCAGCCCAGACTGCTCTCCGCCGATACCCGCTGTGCGGCCGGCCTGGCTGAGGTCCTGGCAGGGGAAGCCGGCAGTTACGAGATCAACATCGGGGAGGCAGTCGAGCGCTCGGATGTCCGACGCCAGCTCGACGTCAGGGAAGCGCTGACCCAACACCCGCTGAGCCGACGAGGCCACTTCGCACAGCAGCTCCGTGTGATGACCAGCCTGGGCCAGGCCGCGCTCGATGCCTCCGATCCCAGCGAACAGGCCCGCTACCTGGAGGTTTGGGCCCGGAAGGCTGCGAGGGATCATGCGACGAAACTACACCAATGTTGTTCGCTCGGGCAGCCTTGCCATTCCCAGAGTCGCAGGAGGTCGCCGCTCGCTCTCGAAGACGGCAGCGAACCTTTGTTCGATGATACACCCAAGGTGTATCAGTGGGGTGCGGGCCAGACATTGGCTCGCTGGGGTGGGCCAGCAGCTCACTGAGCCAGCAGTCTCTTTGTAAGAGACCAGCTAGATGGTAACATCACTCCATAGAGGAGACATGTGATGCCGGACCCTCGCGCATTTCTTAGTTTCGATTTCGACCACGACGCAGACTATCGAGTCATGCTCGCCGGGCAGGGGAAGGAGAAGTCTCCGACGCCCTACACGGTGGCAGATTGGTCCTCCAAGGCCCCGCTGCCCCAAGCGCAGTGGGAAGCGTCGATCAAGGCCAAGATCAATAAGTGCAACCTATCAATAAGTGCAACCTGATGATCGTCCTGGTCGGGCAGCACATGGGGACGGCTAAGGGCGTCGCGAAGGAGATCGCGATGGCCAAGAGCCAGAACGTCCCCTACTTCGGGGTGTACGTCCATGGAGCAGGGACTAGCAGCACCCTGCCAGCTGGACTGGCGCGGAACCGCGTCGTCGCTTGGACCTGGGCCGATATCGGGGCTGGCATCAAGCAGATGATGAAGGAAGGGAAGAACAAGAAGTAATGCGCAGGGCACTGGTGGTCGGCATCGATGACTATCCGACGGCTCCGCTAACGGGCTGCGTGAACGACGCCAACGCTATGGCGGCGCTGCTCGCTCGCCACGCCGACGGCAGCCCGAACTTCGATGTCCAACGACTGACCTCGGATAGCGCCACCATCACCCGGAGCAGCTTGCTGGGCAGCATCCAGCGGCTCTTCGGGCACGACGACGCCGACATTGCGCTGCTGTACTTTTCGGGCCACGGCACGGAGAACAACCTCGACGGCTACCTGGTTACCCCCGACGCCGCCAAATATGAGGAAGGCGTTGCTCTCACAGCGGTCCTAACGGCTGCCAATGGATCGAAGGCCCGCGAGGTGATCGTCATCCTCGATTCGTGCATGAGCGGTGCGTTCGGGCAGGTTCCCGCGACCGGTTCAAACCAGGCCTTTCTGCGCGAGGGCGTCTCGATCCTCACCGCCAGCCGCGCTGGCCAAGTCTCGATGGAGTCGGGCGGCCGCGGTCTGTTCACCGAGTTGGTCTGCGGGGCGCTCGACGGCGGTGCCGCCGACGTGCTCGGTAACGTCACCGTCGCCTCGATCTACGCCTACGTCGAGCAGGCCCTCGGCCCGTGGGATCAGCGGCCGATGCTCAAGGCGCACGTCGCCACCCTCGTTCCGGTGCGCAAGGCCGAGGTCGCCGTGCCGCTCGACGTCCTCCGTCAGCTTCCGGCGTGGTTCACGACACCGGACTTCGAGTATCCCCTTGACCCTTCCTACGAGGACACCGAGGAGCCCCGCCACGAAGAGCACGAGCAGATCTTCAAGAAGCTGCAGAAGTGCCGGGACGCCAAGCTCGTCGAGGCAGTGGGCGAGGACTTCATGTACTACGCGGCCAAGAACTCCACGGGATGCCGGCTGACTCCGCTTGGACGCCACTACTGGCGAATGGCTCAAGAAGGGCGCATCTGATGACGGATAGCTCGGATCAGACGCGTCGGATTGGCATCTCCGGGCACCAGGGGCTGGCGCCCGATGTGATCGCCTACGTCACGCAGGAGATCAAGAGCCGCTTGGCAGCTATCCCCGGTGTGACGGGCATCTCCTCCCTCGCCGAGGGAGCCGATCAGCTGTTCGCCAAGTGCGTGTTGGACGTTGGCGGGTCACTCGAAGTGATCGTTCCTTCCAAGGATTATCGCTCTACGTTCACTGACCAGGCGGCTCGCAGGGAATATGACCACCTGCTGACCCTCGCTAGTCGCGTCACAACTCTGAGCTTTCCCGCCCCATCCGAGAAGGCCTTTCTCGCGGCAGGGAAGGCCATCGTCGACTCATGCGAGGTCCTCTTCGCGGTTTGGGATGGACAACCAGCTCGCGGCTCGGGCGGTACTGCCGACATTGTCGAGTACGCGCAGCAGCTGGGTCGTGACACCGTCGTGATTTGGCCTGCCGGTGTACTTCGGCAGGCGCTCCCAGAGAGTGACAGGCAGGAAGAACGCCGATAGATGGCATACCTGACTATCGATGCCGCACGGCTGGCGGCGACCCGCGCGGGAGTGCGCTCGACGAGGATTGCAGAGGCGCAGTTCCAGAAGGCGGCTGGCGCACCACTGACTGCCACTTATGACATCTTTCTTTCTCACTCGTTCATGGATGCGGAGACGATTGCCGGCGTCATGGCCATCCTCGAAGGCGAGGGTCAGCGTGTCTACGTCGATTGGATCGAGGATCCGCAAGCCGACCGCAGCCATGTCACCCCCAGCACTGCCAAGTTGCTCCGAGAGCGCTTGCGGAATTCCAGGTCGCTGATCTACGCGAGCTCAGCGGCATCAACCACTTCCAAGTGGATGCCCTGGGAGTTGGGCTATTTTGACGGCTTCCGGCCAGGCTACGTTGCCATCCTGCCACTAGTGAAGACCGCTGGTAGCAGCTTCACCGGTCAGGAGTACCTCGGGCTGTATCCCTACATGGAGCATCTAACGATCGATGGAAGGCCCCGTCTTGGGATCATGGTGAAGGCGAACACGGCTCAGACGCTCGAAGGATTCACGCGGAATGGATTCCGAGGTGCGTAACCTCAGCTTGATGGCGAGTGAGGTGTGGCCTGCGCGCGACGGCGGCAAGCGGCCAGTCGCGGAGCAGGCCCTATGATCCAAGTCGCTACTCACCCCACCGATCTCTCCAGGTGGGATCACGGCGCTGATCCGTTCTATCTGGAAGTCTTCGGTGAGACAGAGCCGGTGCTCGACATGAACTTCGCCGAGATGATTCCGCCAGGCGGCGAGAACGCTCAGACGACCCAGTCAACACCTATCTATGAATACTGGTGGACGCTCGGGCATGGTGGGCACGGGACGGCGCACCGGCACTTATTCGAGGACCGCGAAGATCGCAAGGACGAAGCGCTTTGGACAAAACTTGAGGACATCGCTGCTCGCGTTTACCTCTACTTTCCTATCTCCGGTGGGTGGCGGGCCAAAGAACTGGTCGCAACCGTCAAGTACCTCAGCCCGGTCTCCGACCAGAAGAACTGGTCCGCCAAGGCCGCCGAGGACTTCCAGAAGGTCCAACCGTTCCTAGCGGGCGCCGGTCAATTGGCCGGAGCGGGTGGGGTGCCGCTCGCTGCTCCCGTCTTGTCGGTCCTCTCAAAGCTTCAGATCGGCACGGTGCCTCAGGTGAAGGGCTTCAATTGGTACGCCGAGAAGGTGACGTTCGGTGCAGCGGCCAATCATGGGGTGATGCAGGGAGTGGGATGGGCGCTACCAAAGCGGATGTTTGAGCTGATGGGCGGGCGTCTGACCGGAAGTATCGCCCTCAGTTTCGTACCGAGCCAGTCGCAGGAGGATCCAAGTCGGGAATGGGCGCCAGAGCCATTGCCGATGCTCGCCCATGCAGTGGTCTACGCAGATGGTAAAGAACATTGGGCGCCCGCGAAGAACAAATTCGTTGAGCTGACCCTAAGGCCGACCGAGAAGACCGCGACGTAGGCCTCAATCGCGCTTCTGAGCTTGACGTCTCGGCCATTTGGTGCGAAAAGGTGGGCAGGTCATTGAGGAGTGAATCTGGTCTCTACCTGTCGACGACGGTTCCATCATCGCCGTGGAGTTCGACCGAGACGAGGACGAATGCCGACGCCGCGAGCGATGAGAGCAGATCGGACCGTGTTCTCGGCCACACCCATGGTGCGCCCAATGACCCGAAGCGAGTTCCCAGCCTCGTACATGGCGGCCGCCTGGTCAAGCCGGTCGGCCGGGAGCTTGAGCCCATTCCGAGACAGACCAGCTCGCCGCGCATGGGCCAAGACAGTCGTTCGGTTGACGCGGTAGTTCGCCGCCAGCTCGGCCACCGGAACGCCCACCCGATATTGTTCAAGCAGCTGTTCTGCCTCAGCTGATGCCAGACGGTGCTGAACCTGTCTCGGTTTGCGAGCGCGGCTTGAATGGGGTGGAAGAGGGGATTGACCGGAGTCAAGGCGAACGGGCAGGTCAGGAACCGAATTACCAAGCCAAATCTGTAGAAGACGCCCACCTGGGGTGTTGACCGTTGGGTTCGAAAGCGCCCCGATTAGGTCCACCCGCAAATTCCCTGCTAGAGGCGGGTTTTTTCTCCGTCGAGGCCATCCGGAGAGGACCTGCGAAGGGCTCCATGTCGCGGCCATGTCGCGGGATTTGTCGCTGTCGCGACGATGGCGCGAGAGCGGCGTGACGCTCGCCACCGACGCCTCTTGGACGGCCGCGGCGACCGGCTCGACCACGGGGCGGCTCGCGGCGGGCTCGAGCGGGGCCGGGTCGTCCGCCGGCGCCGGCCGGTGCGGGAGGAACCGGGTGGCGAGCGCCTCGGCCGCGGCGTGGTCGGCCGCCGAGATCGCCTGGGCGTAGATGCCGATCGTGAGGCGCGGGTCGGAGTGGCCGAGGCGGGTCTGGGCGGTCTTCAGGTCCACGCCCTCGAGGACGAGCCCGATCGCCGAGGCACGCCGCAGGTCGTGGAAGCCGAGGCCCTTCAGCCCCACCGCTGCACAGGTGGGCGCCCAGATCCGGGTGCGGAAGTTCTCGTAGCGAACCGGCCCGCCGCCGGGCGCCTCGAGGACGAAGCGGTCGGCGTCGCTCGCCGAGAGCCCCCGGTCGGCGAGGTGCTCGGCGAGCAGGCGGCAGAGCTCGTTCGAGAGGGCGAGGGTCCGCCGGCCGGCGTGCGACTTCGGCGGGCCGAAGCTCGGCTCGCCGTCCGGGCCCCGGGTCACCGACTCGGCGACGGTCAGCCGACCGGCGGCGAGGTCGAGCCGTCCGATGCGCAGCCCGGCCACCTCGGAGAAGCGCAGGCCGAGGACCGCACCGAGCCAGACGGCGATGCGGTACTCGGCCGGCAGCGCCTCGGTGAGCGCGGCGAGCTCCTCGGGCTCGGGCAGCCGGCGCGTCGTCGGGTCGATCCGGGGCAGCTTCACCCGGCCGCCGAGCTCGAAGGCACGACGAGCGAGCGCGTCGAGATGGGACGGCAGTCCGAGCGCGTCGAGCTGGCGCAGCGAGCGGATCGGCCGACCGAGCCGCCCGTCCTCGTCGACGTCCTTCGTGGTGTACTTCGCCACGTACGCGGCGACCGCGGCATGGCTGAGACCGTCGCCGGCGAGCGGGTGCACCTCGAGCTCGCGGCCCCAACCGAGTGTGCGCGCCACCCGCCGCCCGTCGGCCGAGCCGGGCACCGTGACAGCCGTCCTCGTCACCGCCGCCCGCAGCGCCGCCTCGAGCGCCGTGACGTCAAGACCGTCTGGCGGCGCGCTCGTCGGCCCCTCGGCACCGTCAAAGCGCGCCAACTCCAAGCCGCCTCGTGGCGCGGATCTGTCGGGCCGAGCTGATCGTGATCGACGACATCGGGGCCCTTCCGGCCGGCCAGGAGGCGGGCGAAGCCTTCTACCGCGTCGTCGACGCCGCGTACGAGCGTCGAT
>JAKBAA010000061.1 GCA_021809425.1 Actinomycetes bacterium
CTCGCCCCGAAGGCGTACCTGTACCTGGGCAACACGTTCATCGACTCGAGCGTCCTGCTCGAGGCGCCACTGCTCGTGGCGCTCGCCATGGCGGTCGTGGTGGACGGGCGCCGGGCTCGCCGCGACGCGCTCGGGGTGGTCGACGACCTGCTGCCCCCCGCGAGCCCGGCCGGCGCGCCGGCGCCGGCGCCGGCACGGGCGGGCATGCCGTGACCGGTGCCCGGGCGGGCAGCGGCACGTTCCCTATACTCGGGCGGTCCCCCCGCCCGGTCGCACCGCCGCCCGCCCGGTGGCGAGCGAGCGACCGGCGGCGAGGACGATGAGCGAGCGCAAGCGGATCACGATCGTCACCTCGGCGTACAACGAGGCGGAGTGCGTCGACGAGCTGGCACGGCGCCTTCAGGCGGTGTTCGCCTCGCTGCCGCAGTACGACTTCGACGTCGTGGCGGTCGAGAACGGCTCGAGCGACGACACCTTCGGGCGGCTGCAGGCGATCCACGAGGCCGACCCGCGCTTCGCCGTGGTCCAGCTGGCGCGCAACTTCCGCATGGACGGCGGGCTCACCGCCGGGCTGGACTTCGCCCGCGGTGACGCCGTCGTGCTGATGGCGGCGGACCTCCAGGACCGCCCCGAGGACATCCCGACGCTCGTGGCCCGCTGGGAGGAGGGGTTCGAGAACGTCTACGGCGTCGTGACGGCGCGCCACGGGACGGGACCGCTGCGCCGGCTCAACTCACGGCTCTTCTACTGGGTGATGGGTCGGCTGTCGGAGCGGGACGTCCCGGCGAACGCCAGCGACTTCCGGCTGCTCGACCGGCGCGTGGTCGACCAGCTTCGCCGCCTCGAGGAGCGCAACCGGTTCTTGCGCGGGCTCGTCGCCTGGGTGGGCTTCTCGTCGGTCGGCGTGCCGATCGAGCGCCCGGAGCGCTTTGCCGGGTCGTCGAAGGCGTACTCGCTGCAGGTGGTCGAGCTGGCCGTACGCGGCATCCTGGCCCACTCGATGCGACCGATCGTCATGATGCCGGTCGTCGGTTTCGGCCTCGTCGTGGCGTCCTTCGCCGCCCTCGTCGCACTGGCGCTCGACTGGCTGGTCGCCGGGGTCCCGTTCCCCGGGTTCGGGACGATCGTGGCGCTCGTGGTGCTCCTCTTCGGCATCCTCGTGTGCTTTCTCAGCGTGATCGGCTTCTACGTCGGGCTGATCTACGAGGAGGTGCGGGGCCGCCCCAACTACGTGCCCCGCCGGACGCTCGGGACCGTGCCGCTCGCCAGGCCGGGCGCGCCGGAGGGCGCTGCCCCGCGTGCGGCTACCTCGTGGGCCGGCGGGAACGGGACGGCCGGGCACCCGCCCGGCGGCCGGGCGTCCGGCGGCGCAGCGGTCGCCGACGGGAGCTAGCCCCCGGTGCTCGCCGGGCTCGCCTTCAGCGCGCTCACGGCCGCCTCGATGTCGGCCGGCAACCTGCTCGAGAAGCACGCCGTGGACCGCATGGGCCACCTGTCGGCCCGGCGTGCCGGGCGGATGTTGCGGGCCCTCGTCGGGTCGCCGACCTGGATGCTCGGCTTCCTCGTGTCGCTCGCCGGGCTCGCCTTCCAGGTGCTGGCGTTCGCCCTGGCACCGCTGGCGGTCGTCCAGTCGGTGTACGGGGCGGGGCTCGTGGTGCTGGTGATCGCCGCCCGGCGCCTCCTCGGCGAGCAGGTCGGCCGGCGCGAGGGGCTCGGCCTCGGGGTGATCGTCGTCGCCGTGGTGCTCGTCGGCGTGTCGCTCGGCGGCGGGGGCCACATCGGGCTGCGCGGTGCCACGGCGTCCGTCCTCGTCGTGTCGGGCGCTACCGCGGCGATCGGCGCGCTGGCGCTGGTGGGGCGCCGGGCGCTGCCTCGTCTCGACGCCGGGATCGCCTTCGGGCTGGGCTCGGGGCTCTTCTACGGGGTGGCGGCGCTCGGGACGAAGGGGGCGTCGACGGTCGTCGCCCGCCATGGCGTGCTCGCCTCGGTGCCCCGCCTGCTGGCGTCGCCGTACCCGTACCTGTTCGTGGCGGCGTCGCTGCTCGGGCTGCTGGCCTTCCAGACCGGGCTGCAACGGGCGAGGGTGGCGGTGGTGGCGCCGCTGTCGAGCGTGGTGGCGAGCGCCTACGTCGTCGCCGCCGGGATGGCGCTGTTCGGGGAGTCGCTGCCGCACGACGCCACCCGCACTGCCCTGCGCCTCGTCGGGTTCGCCGGGGTGCTCGCCGGCACGGCCCTGCTCGCCGGGGCCGGGGCCGGGGCCACGCCGGTGGCGGCGGCGCCGCTGCCGGGCAGCGAGCCGGTGCCGGCGCCGGGGCCGCTCGACGGGTGAGGTGACCGCTCAGCCGGCGGCCGGGGCACGGCGCGGGGGCAGGCGCGCCGGGACGTCGCTCCAGACGAGGACGCCACCGAGTGGTGTGCCGGGCGAACCCAGCACCTGGGCGAACCAGCGGGCGACGAGGGCGCCGTTGTTGCCGAGCGCGGGGTCGACGACGACGGCGCCGACGTGGTTGTGGCGCAGGTACGCGCGCGCCGACCCGGTCAGGGCGCCGAGGTCGGGAGCGGTCGACTCGAGGTAGCCGGACGGTCCGAGCGCCTCGTAGCCGAGGGCGGCCTGGACGGCGAGGGGCTGCAGGGCGGGCGGGAACGCCGTCGGGGCGCCCCCCCGGGCCGGGGTGATGGCGTAGCCGCCGACGAGGCGGAAGCGGTCGCCGGCCGCCGCCTGCCAGAGCATGGGCTGGTCGTACGGGCTGACGGCGAACGGGTAGGTCAGCACCGTCGTGCCGGCCGGGATCGCCCGCCCGAGGGCCGGCTGCAGGGTCACGCTGGTGAAGAGCGCCGGGATGCCGGCGGGCATGGTGGCGTCGGGCCAGGACGGCACGAGGGGCGCCGCGGCGACGAGGCCGGCGGCCACGAGGCCGGCCGTCGCGGGTCGCCGCCGTCGCGTGCTGGCCCGGGCCGCCCGGCTGCGGTGCAGCGCGACGAGCTCGTCGACGCCGACGGCGACGAGGAGGGCGACGAAGGCGTCCTGGTAGAGCGAGAGCCGTGCCGGAAGGACGCTGCCGAGCAGGGGGAGGTGGACGAGCAGGCTGAAGGGGAGGGGGATGCCGGTGTCGTGGCCGTCGACGAGCAGGCGGGGACCGAGCGAGAGGAGGAAGGCCAGGCCAGCCATGGCGCCGAGGAAGGGTAGCCAGCGGTTCCGGCGGAAGCGGACGGCGAGCGCCACGGCCGCGACGAGGAGCGGCACGCCGAGGTAGCTGCCGTTCTCGGGGAAGGTGGCGCCGACGAAGCGGGCACCGACGGCCTGCCAGGCGGCCGGCGCCAGACGCTCGGCCGGGGTCGGCACCACCGGGCCGAGCAGGTCGGCCCGGTAGGGGTTGCCGAAGCCCTGCACCGGCCCGTGGATGCGCCCTGGCCCGGCGGCCAGGTACCAGATCGGGTAGCCGCACAGGACGCCGGCGAGCGCCAAGGCGACGGCGAAGCCCTTGGCGGCGTGGGCGAGGCGCCCGGCGGTGGCGGCACGGGGGTGGGCGGCGGCGAGGAGGGCGACGCCGAGCACCGCCACGACGGCGGTGGTGGAGAGGACCTCGGGGGACACGAGGTACTGCGCCGTGGCCGTCAGGCCGAGGAGCAGGCCGGTGCGGAGCGGCGGCTGGCGTTGGCGCACGACGAGCTCGAGGACGAGGAGGAGCAGGATCGGCGGGAGCGGGACGAACGACAGGTTGAGGTGCCCGTAGCCCTCGCCGACGACGTAGGCGGAGAAGCCGTAGAGCAGGCCGGCGAGGCCGGCAGCCAGCTCGGAGGCGACGAGGCGGCGGGCCACGAGGTACATCGAGGCAGCCGAGAGGGGATAGGCGAGCCACATGAGCAGGTTGAAGCTCGCCACCGGACCGGCAGCCAGCGTGAGCGGTGCGGTGAGCAGGCCGAGGAGGGGCATCTCGGTGTTCTGGGCCAGGTTCACGCCGACGGGCGCGTCGATGAGGTGGGTGTAGAGCGGGTTCAGCCCGTGGCCGAGGGCGTAGGGGAGCCAGCCGAGGAACCACACGCCCTGCGCCGGGTCGCCGCAGGCGCACAGCGGCATGCGGGAAGGGTCGCCGGGCCACAGCGGCCAGTAGGCGGCGAGCGCCAGCAGGCCGTAGCCGACGAGGACGAGCGCCGGTACCCACGAGCGTGCCGCCGTCCGCCCGGCGGGCTCCGTCCGGCGGGGGTGGGGGCGGGCGGGGGTGGGCGTCATCGGGCGGGGTGGCCCGGGGGCGAGGCGCGCGGGCGCAGCGATGGTACCCAGGGAGGCCGACCCGCGGCCGACGCCGGGTCGGTACCATCGGCGCCCATCGTCACCGAGGCCCGCGATCACCGCGGCCGGCCCGCCGCCGAAGTGTCCGGGGGGCCGACGCCGCCGGACGCGGCGACGGCTGGCCGTGGCGCCCGGCGCCTCGTCGTGCCGGCAGTCGTCGTGTGCTGCTACGTGGCGCTGGCCGTGCTCGCCTACTGGCCGGTGCTGCCGCTCGACAACGGCCAGGTGCCTGCGGCCAAGCTGAACGACTCGATCTCGGTGGCCTGGTTCCTCGACTGGGTGGCGACGGCGATCCGCCACGGGCACGACCCGCTCGTGAGCAGCTATCTCGAGCATCCCGTCGGCGTCAACCTGGCGGTCAACCAGTCGATGTCGCTCGCCGGCGTGCTGTCGGCCCCGATCAGCTGGCTGGCCGGCCCGTTCGCCGCGTTCAACCTGTGGCTGCGCCTCGCCTTCGTGGCGTCGGCCACCTCGATGTACCTCGTGCTGCGCCGCTACGTGGCCCGGGAGGTGCCGGCGGCCGTCGGCGGGCTCTGCTACGGGTTCTCGCCGTTCATGATCGGCCACAGCCTGATCAGCCCCAACTTCTCGATGGCGGCCGTCCCGCCGTTGCTGTTCCTCGTCGTGGACGACCTGCTGCGCCGGGACCGGCGCTCGGCGCGGCGCGGCGGTCTCCTGCTCGGGACGCTCTCGGCCGTGCAGCTCTACCTCAACCCCGAGCTGCTCGCCGAGTGCGCCGTCGGGCTCGGGGCCGCCGCCGCCCTGGTGCTGCCGTGGCGGCTCCGGCACGACGGGTGGCGACGGTTGCGGCGCCTGCTCGCCGGGCTCGGCTGGGGGCTCGGGCCGCTCGCCATCCTCGGGGCGCCGTTCGCGTGGGCCTACCTGTTCGGGCCGCAGCGGCCGTCCGGCCCGGTCGTGCCGCTCCACTACCTCGTGGTGTTCCGCACCGATCTCGCGGGGCTGGTGATCCCCGATCGCAACCAGCTGCTCGGCCCGGCCCGGCTGGTGGCGCTCGGCACGTCGTTCACCGGGTACGCCATCAACGAGACGGGCGGCTACCTCGGCATCCCGCTGCTCCTCCTGCTCGCCTACCTTCTCGTCCGGCTGCGGCGTGACCGGCTCGTCGTGCTGGCCGGCGTCCTGGCAGGGTGCGGTCTCGTGCTGTCGCTCGGGCCGAGCCTCGTGGTGGACAACCACGACACCGGGATCTGGCTGCCGTGGGCGGCGGCGTTGCACGTGCCGGTCCTGCAGAGCGCCGAGGCGATCCGCTTCGTGCTGTGCACCTGGCTCGGTGTCGCCGTGATCGTGGCGGTCGGGACCGATGCGCTGCTCGGCCGGGCGTTGGCGGCGGGCGCCCGACGGCGGGTCGCCGGGGGCCGCTCGCCTGCGGTTCGGCGGGCGCTCGCCGTGGCGCCGGTGGCCGGCGTGCTCGCCGTGTCCCTCGTCCCGCTGGTGCCGCGCTGGCCCTACGCCTCACAGCCGACGGCGATCCCTCCGTACTTCACCTCCCGCGCGGTCCGTTCGATCCCGGAGGGCGCCGTCGTCATGACCTACCCGTACGCCCAGCCGGGCCAGGTAGCGCCGGAGATGTGGCAGATGGCCTCCGGCTTCCGGTTCCGGCTGGTCGGGGGGTACGCCTATGTCGCCGACAACGGCGGGATCCCGTTCGGGAGCCCGCCAGTGCGGCCGCCGGCGCTGACCGACCTGCTCGTCGGTGCCGAGACCCCGGGCGCGGCCCCGGTGCCGCACCCGGGGCCGGCGACGGCGGCGGCGATCCGGACGGCACTGCGCCGGGAGGGCGTGCAGGCGTTCCTGCTGCAGCCGGTCGGGGCGCAGCCGGCGGTGGTCGTCGCAGCGCTGCGGGCGGCGCTCGGCCGCCCGCCGGTCGTCTCGGGGGGCGTGCTGGCCTGGTACCACGTGCAGGCCGATCTCGCCGGCGCGCCGGCCGGCTGACCGTGGCGACGGGCCCGGGATCGCCCACCGGTCGGGGAAGCTGGCGCCTCAGGCGTCGAGGGCCAGGTCGTCGGTGGCGGGTGCCGGGGCGGGAGCGTCGTCCCCGGCGGGGCGGCGCGCCACGACGGTGACGAGGGGCGGGAGCACGATGGCGTCGTCGCCCGGGTCCACCTCGGTCAGGCTCTCGAGGTAGGTGGCCACCGGGCCGGGTCCGGCACCGGCCGGCGCCTCGGCCCAGGCGTCGAGGAGCTCGAGCCCGGCGTCGCGCACCAGCCGGGGAAGGAGCGCCCCGACATCGGGGTGACGGGCATCCGGCATGGCGAGCGGGGCGCCGTCGATCCTGCCGGCCGTGGTGATCGGCTCCTGGCAGACGACGTAGCCGCCGGGGCGCACAGCCGCCGCCATGCGGGCGAGGACGCGATGCGGCTCGAGGACGTGGAGGAGGAGGAAGCGGCAGAAGGCGAGGTCGACCGGCTCGGGCAGCACGAGGTCCTCACCGGCCTGGGTGATGGCGACCACCTGCGCCTCGCCGGCGGCCGCTGCGGCCGCCGCCACCTCGTCACGCGCCCGCGGGTCGCGGTCGATGGCATAGATCCGCCCGGTCGGGCCGACCAGATCGGCAAGGGCCACGGCGACGTCGCCGGTGCCGGCTCCGACGTCGGCGCAACGCCATCCCTCGCCGAGGCCGAGCCGCTCGAGCGCCGTCACGAGGGGGCGCCGGTAGACGTCGCTGCGGAGGCCGAAGGGAGCCATGGGGGGAGGCTAGTAGGGGGCCGGACGCTCCCGGGGCGGGGTGCCGGTGACGGCTCGAGCGCGAGGTAGCGTTGGGGGGTGCGAGTGACCATGCTGCTGTGCGATGCCGCCCAGGTGGCCGACGGGAAGCTGTACGTCCTCGGCGGGGGATGGAGCCTGATCGGCCCGGACCCCATGCCGTCGGCCATCGCCCTCAAGATCGACGTCGGCTGGACCGAGATCGACCAGATGCACCACTGGGAGCTGTACCTCGTCGACGAGGACGGCCAGGCGGTCATCGCCGACACCCCGGACGGTCCGCAGGCGATCGAGGTGCGGGGCGACTTCGAGGTGGCGCGTCCGGTCGCCGTGCCCGAGGGGAGCCCGGTCGACGTGGCGCTGGCGCTCAACTTCGGTCCGCTGCCGCTCCGGCCGTCCACCCGGTACAGCTGGCGGCTGGCGATCGACGGCGAGGCGGACGAGGCGTGGCAGCTCACCTTCTCGACGCGGCCGCCGAGGGAGGCCTGAGCCGCCGCAGGGCCGCAGGGCCGCTCGGGGTCGGGCCGGCCCCGTCGGCGCTCCCGTCCCCGGCGCGGCTGGCCCCGTTGTCGGTGACGTCGTGGTCGGTGATCCGGTGCCGGTGACCCGGTGCCGGTGACCCCGGTGCCGGTATCGGTGCCGGGGTCGTTCCGGGCGGCCGTGCTCGACTGGTGGGGACAGGCCCGACACGGGCGCGACGTGCTGCCGTGGCGAGCGACGCGCGATCCGTGGGCGGTGCTCGTGTCGGAGACGATGCTCGTCCAGACCCAGGCCGGCCGGGTGGCGGGGCGCTACCCCGAGGTGCTCGCCCGCTTCCCGACGCCGGCTGCCCTGGCGTCGGCCCCGGTGGGCGAGCTGCTGGCGGCGTGGGTCGGCCTCGGGTACAACCGGCGGGCGCTCTGGCTGCGGGATGCCGCCCGCCAGCTCGTCGAGCGGCACGGCGGGCGCGTCCCGGACGACCTCTCGGCGCTGCAGGCGCTGGCGGGGGTCGGGCCGTACACGGCCCGGGCCGTGCTCGCCTTCGCGTTCGAGCGGCCGGTCGGCGTCGTCGACACGAACGTGGGCCGTGTCCTCGCCCGCGCCGTCGCCGGCGCCGCGCTGTCGCCGGGGAGGGCGCAGGCGACCGCCGACGCCCTGGTCCCGTCCGGGCAGGCCAGGTCGTGGAACCTGGCGTTGATGGACCTCGGCGCCCTGCGCTGCCGGCCACGCCGGCCGGCGTGCGAGGGATGCCCGCTCGGCGCGGGAGGGTGCGCCTGGCGACGGTCCGGGGGCGACGACCCGGCGCACGGCTCTGCCGGCACCAGCCGACCCCAGGCGTCCTTTGCCGGCTCCGACCGGCAGGGGCGGGGCCGGCTGGTACGCGCCGTGCTCGCCGGGCCGGTCGGCGCCGCGGCGCTGGCCGAGGCGGCCGGATGGCCCGACGAGCCGGAGCGGGCGGCGAGGGTGGCCGCTGCGCTCGTCGCCGAAGGGCTCCTTGCCGGCGACGGCGCCGGCGGTGTCCACCTGCCCTGACCAGCGGGCGCCGGCCGGCGTCGGCAGCGGGCACGCCGGCGGGGCCGCCGCCGCCGGCTCCGGTAGGGTGCGGCGGGCCGGCGGGGTGCCGGCCGGGCGGGAGGAGGATCGATGGCCAGCTTCGCCGTCTCCGAGGCGATCGAGGGAGTCGTCGTCGTGACGCCCGACGTCCACGCCGACGAGCGCGGGCGGTTCGTCGAGACGTACCGGAGGAGCTGGTTCCCGCTCGGCCGCGAGATGGTCCAGGGCAACCGCTCGGACCGCCAGGCGGGGTCGGTGGTCGGGCTGCACTTCCATCTCCACCAGGCGGACTACTGGTACGTCACCCGCGGCCGGGCGCGGGTCGTGCTGCACGACCTTCGGGTCGGGTCGCCGACCGAGCGGGCGACGACGACGCTCGAGCTCGGCGGGGAGGAGGAGCGCGGGGTGTTCATCCCTCCCGGCGTCGCCCACGGGTTCGCTGCGCTGACCGACCTCACGCTCACCTATCTGGTCGACGGCTACTACAACCCCGAGGACGAGCTCGGCGTGGCGTGGGACGACGAGGAGATCGCGGCCGACTGGGGCGTCGAGGGGCCGGTCCTGTCCGAACGCGACCGCCGCAACCCGCGCCGGGGCGAGCTCGACCCGGCGCGCCTTCCACGCGGCGTCCTCCGGACGTAGGGGCCGCCGGGCCGCCGGGCCGGGCCGTCGGAGCACCCGCGATGCCGTCCACCGGCGGGCCGCGCTTGAATGGACCAGTGACCTGCGTGGAGCCGCGTCCGTGATCGCCGCCGTCGCCGCCGCCGCCGTCCTCGTGCTGGTGCTGGTGGCGGCCCTGTGGTCGCGCCTTGCCGCCACTCGGAGCGAGCGGCGCTCGGTCGAGGGGTACGGGCGGGCGCTCGACACGCTCGGCGGGGTCGCCAAGCGGAGCGAGTCGGGGGCGCCGGTCCAGGTGCCGACCGGCGACGAGCTGGCACGTCCGCACGTGCGGCGGACCGGCGACGTCCAGCCGCATGCGCGGCCGCCGGCCCATCCGGTGTCGCCGGCGCCGCGCGTCCGCATCCGCCCCCCGGGAGCGGCCGGGACGATGCCCGTGTTCTCCGACCTGGCGGCCGACGAGCCGGCCGGCCCCGCCGCCGGAAGGGCCGCCGGCGGTCGCCGTGGCGGCATCCGGGGTGGGGCGGCTCGCTCCGACGGCGGCCAGCTCGGCAAGGCGAGGTCGGTGCCCGCGCCGACCGACGAGCCGACGATCGTGCTGCCGGTCGGGCTCCACCCGGCCGTCCCTGGCGGCAACGGGGGCGACCCGCGTCGAGGGGTGGCGGCGGTCGCGCCGCCCGGGCCGCCCGAGGTGGTCGACGAGCCGCTCACCATGGTCGAGGACCCGCTCACCATGGTCGAGGACCCGCTCACCATGGTCGTGCCGGCAGTGCCGGCAGTGCCCCCAGCGCCCCCAGCGCCCGCGGTGCCCGCAGCGCCGGCAGTGCCGGTAGCGCCCACAGCGCCCACAGCGCCCAAAGCGCCCACAGCGCGGCCGGAGGGGCCGGTGTTCGGCCCGCCACTGCCGGGCGAGGTGACCGACCCGGTGGCGCTGGTGACCCCCGACGACGAGGGCGGCGTCGCGGAGAGCCCGGTGCTCGTGTTCGACGGTGAGCGCGGCGCGTTCGCCCCGAGCGCCCCCGCCTCCCGGAGCGCTGCCCGGATGCCGGGGCCGGGGGTCCTCACCGACGATGACCTGGAGGAGGGCGCCGGTAGCGATCCCGGAGAGCTCCGGTCGCAGCGCTTCCGCCGGGCGGCGACGGGCGCGGCAGCGGCCGTGGCGATCGGCGCGATCGGCGCCGGAGGGTGGCAGCTGGCGCACCAGTCGAGCCCGGTGCACGCGGGGGCGCCCGCCGCCTCGACGAGCGGCGGGCACACGGCGACCACGTCCTCGACGGGCGGGTCGGCCACGAAGGGGTCGACCCCGGCGGGAGGGACGGGGCACGCCGGCGGCGGCACCCGCGGCTCGGGGGGCACGCCGCCGGCGTCGACGCCACCGGCGTCGACGCCGCCTGCCGGGGGATCGAGCGGTGCGCTGCAACCGACGTCCACGGTGACCGGGTCGGTGGTCGCCTACGCGGCGCCGGCGGGGAGCTACACGATCACGTTCGCCGTGACCGGGACGAGCAACTGCTGGCTGGGCGCCCAGGGGCAGCTGGGCGGCCCCTACCTGTGGATGCAGACGGTGCCGCCGGGTGGGACGGCGAGCTACACGGCGAGCGGGCCGGTGGTGATCCGTCTGGGGGCGCCGCCGGTCGTGTCGGTGCACGTCAACGGCCGGCTGGTGGCCCTGCCGGCGGGCAAGACGCAGCCGTACGACCTCAGCTTCTCGCCGTCGTCGCAGGCGGCGTGAGGTGCCAGGTGACCGCCGGACCGGCCCTCCCCGACCGCGCCAGCGGCGCCGGGCCCACGTCCAGGGGTTGTTACTATCGCCATAGGAGAAATCCCTGAGGCGCGGCCGCGGGGAAGGGCGCAGCGAACGGAGCCGGCGCGATGACGACCCAGGATCTCGATCTCGGCAAGTACCGCCTCGGGTGGAGCGACGTCGAGGACTACGTGTTCAAGCCGAAGAAGGGCCTCTCGGAGGAGATCATCCGGGAGATGTCGGCGATGAAGGGCGAGCCGGCCTGGATGCTCGAGTTCCGGCTGAAGGCCTACCAGCGGTTCCTGTCGAAGCCGATGATGGCCTGGTTCGCCGACAAGATGCCTGAGCTGGACTTCGGGGACATCTACTACTACATCAAGCCGACCGACAAGCAGGTCGATGCCTGGGACCAGCTGCCCGAGTCGGTGAAGGCGACCTGGGACCGCCTGGGCATCCCGGAGGCGGAGCGCAAGTACCTGGCGGGGGTGACGGCGCAGTACGAGAGCGAGGTCGTGTACCACCGCAACCGCGAGGACCTGGAGCGCCAGGGCGTGCTGTTCAGCGACATGGACTCGGCCGTGCGGGAGCACCCGGACATCGTGCGGAGGTACTTCGGCAAGATCATCCCGCCGAACGACAACAAGTTCGCAGCCCTCAACTCGGCGGTGTGGTCGGGCGGCTCGTTCATCTACGTGCCGCCAGGCGTGAAGGTGGACATGCCGCTTCAGGCCTACTTCCGGATCAACGCAGAGAACATGGGCCAGTTCGAGCGGACGCTCATCATCGCCGACGAGGGGGCGCAGGTTCACTACGTCGAGGGGTGCTCGGCGCCGGTGTACACGAGCGACTCGCTCCACTCGGCCGTGGTCGAGCTGGTGGCCCTGCCGGGCAGCCGGATCACCTACACGACCATCCAGAACTGGTCGTCCAACGTGTACAACCTCGTGACCAAGCGGGCGCGGGCCGAGGCAGAGGCGCACGTGGAGTGGATCGACGGCAACATCGGGTCGCGGCTCACGATGAAGTACCCGTCGGTGTACCTGATGGGGCCGAAGGCGTCGGGCGAGGTGCTGTCGGTGGCCTATGCCGGGGCCGGCCAGATCCAGGACACGGGGGCGAAGATGATCCACGGCGCCCCGGAGACCACGTCGACGATCATCTCGAAGTCGATCTCGAAGGACGGTGGCAACACGACCTACCGTGGCAAGGTGCACGTCGACCCGGGGGCGCACCATGCAAGGTCGTTCGTCCGCTGCGACGCCCTGATCCTCGACGACGACTCGGTGTCGGAGACCAAGCCGTACATGGAGGTGGCCGAGCGTGACGCCGAGATCGGCCACGAGGCGACGGTGTCGAAGGTGGGCGAGGACCAGCTCTTCTACCTGATGAGCCGCGGGCTCGAGGAGAGCCAGGCGAAGTCGATGATCGTGAACGGCTTCATCGAGCCGGTGACGCGGACGCTGCCGATGGAGTACGCCGTCGAGTGGAGCCGCCTCATCGAGCTCCAGATGGAGGGCTCGATCGGCTGATGCCGATGCGTGAAGAGTGCAAGCACTTCCAGTCGCGGACGTACGCGTCCGGGGAGACGGCGCGCTTTTGCGTGCTCGACCTCGCCCCGGAGGCGCCATGGCGCTGCCCGGAGGGCTGCCCGCGCTACGAGGTGCGCCGGGCCGACGTCGGCTGGACGCACGGCTCCCTCGTGGAGCCGGCGATCGAGGACGAGCCGGAGGTGCCGGCCGCCAACGTGGCGGAGCTGCTCGACGAGGCGGAGGACATCGTGAACGCCGTGGTGGCGACGACGCGTGACGAGGTCCGGCAGGAGCGCCGGACGGCAGAGCAGACGCCCTGGCAGCGGGCGTTGCGGCGCGTCAGTCGCCGCCGGACGTCGGGCGGGCGTGACGACGGCGGCGAGTTCGGCGGCCGGCGGGGCGGGCGATGATCCCGGCGGGCTTCGAGGCGGCGGCCGTCGACGGCCTCGGCGGGTCCAGGTGGCTGGCGCTGCGGCGACAGGACGCGCTGGAGCGGGCGGCCAAGGCCGACCTGCCGAGCGAGGCCGACGAGGAGTGGCACTACTCGAACGTGCAGTCGCTCGAGCTCGACCGGCTGGTGCCGGCAGCCGGCCCGGCCGAAGCGCCGGCGACGCTACCGAGCGCGGCGGCCAGCCTCGTGTCGGCGCTCGGTCCGCTGGCGGCGCTCGTCGTGACGGTCGACGGGGCCGTGGTCGAGCGCCGGGTGGAGGAGGGCGTCGCCCTGCAGATCTCGACGCTGGCCACGGCGCCAGAGGCGCCGGAGTGCCTGCCGGCCGTGGCCGACGGGGCGGACGCCCTGTCGTTGCTGGCCGAGGCCTCGGTGCGCGACGGCGCCCACCTGGTGGTGGCGGCGGGGGCCGCCGTGGAGGCGCCGATCGTGCTGGTCCACGTCGTGACGGCCGCCGCGACCGACCGCCTGGTCGCGCCGCGCACCCTCGTGGAGGTCGGGCGGAGCGCCGAGGCGACGGTGGTCGAGGTGCTGGTGTCCGGCGACCACCCGGTGCTGGTGGCCCCCACCACCGAGCTACGGGTCGGTGCCAACGGGTCGCTGACCCACCTGAGCGTCCAGGAGCTCGGGAGGCAGGCCGACCAGCTGGCGTCGCAGCGGGCCACCCTCGAGCGGGATGCCTCGCTCGTGTCGTTCGTGGCGGCCCTCGGCGGTGCCACGGCCCGCCAGCGGACCCACGCCGTGCTGGCGGGGGAGGGCGCCGAGAGCCGGCTGTTCGCGGTCTACCTGGCCGACGGGCACCAGGTCGTGAGCTTCCGGACCGTCCAGGAGCATGTGGCGCCCCGGACGGTGAGCGAGCTCGTGTTCAAAGGGGCGGTCGCCGGCGAGGCGCGCTCGGCGTACAGCGGGCTGGTCCACCTGCACCACGGGGCCCGCAAGGCCGACGCGAGCCAGACCAACCGGAACCTCGTGCTCTCCGAGGGGGCCCGGGCGGACTCGGTGCCGAACCTCGAGATCGAGGAGAACGACGTGCGCTGCAGCCACGCCTCGGCGGTGGGCCCGATCGACGCCGAGCAGCGGTTCTACCTCGAGACGCGCGGCGTTCCACCGACGGCGGCGGAGCGGCTCGTGCTGCTCGGGTTCTTCGAGGAGATCCTCTCGAGGGCACCCGAGCCTGCGTTCGCCGCGCACGTGCGCGACGGGCTGCCGGCCCGACTGGCGGCAGCGACCGGTGGGACCCCGGAGGTGGCCGGGTCGGGCGTGGCCGGCCGCCCTTCGACGGGCGCCCCGTGAGGCGATGGGTGGCGCCGTGGGCGCCGGGCGGGAGCGGAGGTCGGCGGTGGGCCCGGTGACGGCGCGGGTGTGCTCGCTCAGCGAGCTGCCAGAGGGGACGGCACGTTCGTTCGAGGTGGACGGGCGTTCCGTCTGCGTGGCGCGCTGCGCCGACGGCCTGCACGCCATCGACGACGTGTGCAGCCACGAGGACTACCCCCTGTCCGAGGGCGACGTGGACGCGGCGGCGTGCGAGATCGAGTGCTGGCGGCACGGCAGCCTGTTCTCGCTGCACACCGGCGAGGCCCTGACCCTTCCGGCCACCCGGTCCGTCGCCGTTCACCAGATCGAG
The DNA here is from genome assembly GCA_021809425.1 of Actinomycetes bacterium. Classification (GTDB taxonomy): domain Bacteria; phylum Actinomycetota; class Acidimicrobiia; order Acidimicrobiales; family Bog-793; genus JAKBAA01. Next base: position 14,512 of record JAKBAA010000061.1, read on the forward strand.
GTCCAGGGTGACGACGTGCTGGTGACGCTGCGATGAGCGAGCTCGTCGTGACCGGGCTGCGGGCGGCGGTCGCCGGCCGGGAGGTGCTGCGCGGCATCGACATCGTGGTGCGCAGCGGCGAGGTGCACGCCGTGATGGGCCCGAACGGCGCCGGCAAGAGCACCCTCGGCAAGGTGCTGCTGGGTCACCCCGCCTACGAGGTGCTCGACGGCTCGGTGTGCCTGGACGGCGTCGAGCTGCTGGGCCGCCCCACCTGGGAGCGGGCGGCAGCGGGGCTCTTCCTGGCGCCGCAAGACCCGATCGAGGTGCCAGGGGTCACGGTGGCGGCCGTGCTCGCCGAGGCGCTCGTCGCCTCGGGTCGCGCCGCCGCCGCAGGGCCGGCGCTGCTCGCTCGGCTGGCGGAGGAGGCGGGTGCCCTCGGGGTGTCGCCGGCGCTGCTCGAGCGTGGCCTCAACGTGGACGCCTCGGGTGGTGAGCGCAAGCGGATGGAGACCCTGCAGCTGGCTGCGCTCGCGCCGAGCGTCGCCGTGCTCGACGAGCTGGACTCGGGGCTCGACGTGGACGCGCTGCGCGAGTGCGCGCAGCGGATCGCCGCGGCGGCCCGCCCCGCCCCGGGGGTGACGGCGCTCGGGGTGCTGGCCATCACGCACTACCGGCGCCTGCTGGACGTGCTGCGACCGGACCGTGTCCACGTGCTCGTCGGCGGTCGCCTCGTGGCCTCCGGCGGTCCCGAGCTCGCCGACGAGCTGGAGCAGGCCGGCTATGCCGCCTACCTCGACCCGTCCGAGGCGGCAGCGGCTGCGCCGGCGGGCGAGGGCGGCCTGGACGCCCTGTTCCGGTGAGCCCGCCGTTGCGGGTGCTTCTCGGTCGGCACGGCTGCACCGCCGCGCTCGAGGGCGACCGGCTGGCAGGCCGCCCGGCAGAGGTCCGCCTGGTCGACGAGACCGACCTGATCGGCGGGTTCCGCCAGATGGTGCGCGACGAGGCGTTCGACGTGTGCGAGCTCGCCATCACCACCTACCTGTGCGCCCGGGCACACGGCAAGCGGATCCTGGCGCTGCCGGTGTTCCTGGTGCGGGCCTTCCACCACGGCGCCGTGCTCGGCCTTCCGGCCGCCATCGCCGCCGGCCCGGCTGCCCTCGCCGGCGCCCGGGTCGGCGTGAACCGGGGCTACACGGTGACGACGGGGGTGTGGGCGCGGGGCATCCTGGACGACGAGCACGGCGTCGAGCCGTCGTCGGTGACCTGGGTGCGCTCGGGCGACGAGCACGTGCTCGAGCAGCGGCTGCCGGCGAACGTCGAGCAGGTGCCCGCGGGGCGCGATCTCGCCGACCTGCTCGCAGGGGGCGACCTGGCGGCGGTGATCGGCGGGCGGTTCCAGCTCGAGGGCATCGGCCCGGTCATCCCCTCGCCGCTCGAGGCCGGGCTGCAAGCGCTCGAGCGACGAGGGCACTACCCGGTCAACCACTGCCTGGTGGTGCGCGAGGCGCTGCTCGAGGAGGATCAGCGGCTCGGCGGTGCGCTGTTCGAGGCGTTCGTGTCGGCAAAGGCCGCCTACCTCGGCCGGCTGTTCGGCGCCGATCCGCCCGGCGGCCAGGACGACCAGCTGTACCGGCGGGTCGCCGAGCGCACCGGTTCCGACCCGCTTCCGTACGGGCTCGACCCCAACCGGGAGGTGCTCGAGGAGCTCGTGCGGCACGCGCAGCGCCAGCAGCTCCTGGCGGTCGCACCGCCGGTCGACCAGCTGTTCGCCGAGGGGACCGACCGGATGGACGGCGGCGTCCTTCCCCTGCCGACGGGTCTCGGCTGACCGGAGGGGTGTGGCCGGCCGGCGAGGCCGCGGGCACGTGCCTTGAGGTAGGTGGCCGCAGCACCTACGTTGCCGGCGGCGGAGGCCGGACGGAGGTGGCGTGGCGACACCACGAAGAGGAGCGCCGTCGGGCCGTGGTGCGGCGGCCGACGCCCGCCGAGCGGCCCGCCGCCGCGCCGCCCGCCGCAAGGGGCAGATCCGTCTCGCCGCGCTGGTCTCCGTCGGCGTGCTGGCGGTGGTGCTCGCGGTGGTGGTCCCCGGCGCCTCCCGGCCCCCGGGCCGGACCACCCGGCCGCCGGCGCACGGTCGACCCGTCCTGACGGCGGCCGTCCCCTTCCCCTGGCACCCCGGTCACCGGGTGGTGGCCGGCCCGAACCTGGCGCCGGGTTCCGACCCGTCGGTGCTCCCGGGGGACGTGCTGATCGCGGACGAGGGGAACAACCGGCTGCTCGTCGTCGACCCGACCGGGCGGATCGTGTGGCAGTTCCCGCGTCCGGGGGAGCTGCCGGTCGGGACGACGTTCCTGGAGCCGGACGACGCCTTCTTCACGGCGAGCGGCCGGCAGATCATCGCCACCGAGGAGAACGACCAGGTCGTCTCCCTCGTCGACGTCCGAACCGGCCGGATCGTGTGGCGCTACGGCCAGCCCGGCGTCGCCGGCTCGGGGGTCGGCCAGCTGTCGAACCCGGACGACGCCATGGTGCTGCCGGGCAACAAGGTGGTGATCGCCGACATCCGCAACTGCAGCATCCTCGTCGTGCCGGTCGGGGCACACGCGCCGGCCCAGCGCTTCGGGTTGAACGAGACGGCCTGCTACCACGACCCCCCGCTCCGCTTCGGCAGCCCGAACGGCGCCTTCCCGCTTCCGGACGGCAACTTCCTCGTCACCGAGATCAACGGGGACTGGGCCTCCGAGATGACGACCTCCGGCCGGATCCTGTGGTCGACCCATCCACCGGGCGTCGCCTACCCGTCGGACACGAACGAGATGGCGCCGGGACGGTACCTGACCGTCGACTACTCGATCCCCGGGCAGATCGTCGAGTTCGACCGGCAGGGCCACCTGCTCTGGCGCTACGGGCCGTCGAGCGGGCCGGGGGAGCTGCGCACGCCGTCGCTGTGCGAGCCGGTCCCGTCGAACGGCGACATCCTGTGCAACGACGACGGCGACGACCGCGTCATCGTCGTCGACCCGAGAACCGACCGCATCGTGTGGCAGTACGGGCACACCGGCGTGGCCGGCAGCGCCCCCGGCTACCTCTCCGGCCCGGACGGCGTCGACTTGGCGCCCCCGCACTCCATGCTCGTGCGCCACGCCGCCACGCTGCCCCGACTCCCGCTCACCTGCGCGACCGCGCTCCCGCTCGGGGCGTGCACCGTGCTCGACGCCACCTCCGGCACCCCAGCCACCTCGGGCACCCCAGCCACCTCCGGCACCCCAGCCACCTCCGGCACCGCGCCGGCCCCGGGGTCGAGCGGCTGAGGCGGGGTGTTGGCGGCCGGTTCGTGGAGTACGCCGGTCGACGTCGAGACGGCGACTCGATACCCTGGCCCCACCATGGACATGACGCTTTCGAAGCGAGGCGACTACGTGATGCGGTCGGCGATCGCGCTCGCCCGGGCCTTCGAGCGGGGCGAGAGCAGGAAGATCCGGGAGGTGGTCGAGGAGACCGAGGTGCCCCGGACGTTCGCCTCGCAGATCCTCGCCGACCTCGTCCGGGCCGACCTGGCGTCGTCGAAGGCGGGGCGCGACGGTGGCTACCGGCTGCGGCGCTCGCCGTCGGAGATCAGCGTGCTCGAGGTGGTGGAGGCAGCAGAGGGGCCACTCAGGGCCGAGCGGTGTGCCCTCGGCGCCGGCCCGTGCCGTTGGGACGAGGTGTGCCCGCTGCACGAGACGTGGTCGGCGGCGACGTCGGCACTGCGCGACCTGCTCGCCGCGACGACCCTTGCCGAGGTGGCGGCCCGCGATGCCTCGCTGGCGGAGGGGACGTACGCCGTCCCGACGGACGCCCACCGTTCGCACCCGACGGTGACGGCGGTGGCCGACGTCGTCCAGGTGGAGCGGGGAGCGAACGAGGTGGTGCCGCTGCTGGAGCGCCTCGGGGGCAGGGTCGCCGAGCTGGTCTGCTCGGCGTACCTTGCTGCTCCGTCAGCCCCGGCGGGCACCGGGCGGCGGCTCCGGCCAGAGGGAGGCCTCGCCGCGACGGCGGCCGGGGAGCCGGGCGAGGCGCTTCGCTTCCTCCTCGGCTGGCAGCTCGTCGACGGGGAGCGCACCCGCCGCTTCGACGGTGAGCTGGTGGTGTCGCCGGTGGACGACGAGCGCTGCGAGGTCCGGCTCGACGGCGCCTGGCGCCAGGCCGGCGACGGGGCGCTGTCGGCAGCGGCGCTCGAGCGCCAGGCGCACGGCGTGGCCCGCGGGTTCCTGCGGCTCCTCGCCGGCGAGGTGGAGGGCTCGTCGGGCGTGCGCCGGCGGCCGGGCGGCAGGCCGGCGCCGGCCCGGGGGGAGGCGGCGCCGCGCCGCGCCGCGCCGGCAGAGGCCACCCGCGGCTGAGCACGCCCGTCGTTCGGGCGTACTAGAACGTCGGGGGACCGGAGGCCGGTCACTAGGCCGCCGGAGGGGAGGAGCGAGATGTTCGGATGGCGCAACCGGGCGTCCCGGCGCAGCGCCCCGGCTCCCGCCTGGTCGATCGACGCCGCCGGTCCGGCCAACGAGGCCGCACGGGCCGTGCCGGCACTGGTCGAGCCGACGCCCGCCGCGCCGCCGGAGGCGTCGAACGGGACGGCGCACGCCGCCGCAGGGCACGTGGCCGGCACCCCGGCGGCCACCGCCCCACCCCCACCCCCCACCCCCCCCGAGGTCCGCCTCGCCCTCTACCGCTCGATGCTCGAGATGCGCGTGTTCGAGAAGCGCGCGCACGACCTGTTCCTGTCGGGGCTCGTGAAGGGGACGAGCCA
>JAKBAA010000062.1 GCA_021809425.1 Actinomycetes bacterium
CGTCGGCACAGCCCCGGTTCTTGATCTCGGTGAGGACGTGCGCCCAGTACTTGGCGCCCTCACCGCCTTCCCCCGCCCACAGTCCGAGGATGTCGCGTTCTCCGTCGACGGTGACGCCGATGGCCACGTAGATCGGCCGGTTCGCCACCTGCCCTTCCCGGATCTTGACCACGATCGCGTCGATGAAGATGACCGGGTAAACCCGATCGAGAGGCCGGTTCTGCCAGGCGACCATGCCCTCCATCACCCGGTCAGTGATCCGGCTGATCGTCTCCTTCGACACCTGCGCCCCGTAGATCTCCGCCAGATGGGCGCTGATCTCGCCGTGGGTGAGCCCCTTGGCGGACAGGGAGCACACCATCTGGTCGACACCGCCCAGCCGCCGCTTGCGTTTGGGGACGATCACCGGCTCGAAGCTGGCGTCGCGGTCGCGGGGAACCTCGAGCTCCACCGGGCCGATGTCGGTGAGCACCGTCTTGGTCCGCGTGCCGTTGCGGGAGTTCCCCGAGTGATGCCCGGCGGGGTCATGCGGCTCGTAGCCGAGATGCTCGGTCATCTCGCCCTCCAACGCCGCCTCGAGCACTGTCTTGGTCAACCCCGACAGCAAGCCGCCAGGGCCCACCAGGCTCACCCCGTCGGCGTCGGCACGGGCCATCAGCTCCGCCGCCAGCTCCGACAACGGCCGACCCGCAGCGGATCCAACCATCGCTGCTGTCGCCTTCGTAGCGTCCATCGTGTCAGTCACATCTACCTTCCGTTTCCGCCGGGCCACAGACCCAGCCTGCCAGAGGTAGTTACACCGTTGTCGTTACAGTCCCTTTGGCCCGGTCAGCGTCATGCTGGCGGCCCCGGGAGGGTCTGGTGTGCCCAGGTGAGGAATCGGGCGGTGCTGTAGAGCGCTCGACCGGTGAAGTCCTCGAGCGCCTCGTCTGTGGCAACACATGCCTTGAACAGTTCGGTAATGCCCCATAGGCGCCCCTCTAGCTTGCTCGGGTGGAAGTTGAGGACCGCCTTGGGTTGGCGGAAGCGGCAGTTCCAGGTGTTGAGATGGCCGAGGGTGACGGGCCAGGCGTCACGGGGAACGGCGGTGGTGGCCTCGGCACGCACGCACAGGATGTCCTGTTGATTGCCTTCGAAGGAGATCACGACGCGGTATTCGTAGCTGTCTGAAGCCGGGTCGATGGTCATGGCGACGGTGGTCGGGTTGATCGGGATGTAGCAGATGTGGCGCGCCCCGAGGTCGGTGGTGACTGTCAAGGGTTTGTTCAGGCGAGCGACGCATTTGACTCTTCTCCTGCAGGAACGTTCTGGCGGAATGGACACCGCTCAGGGGCGCCGGTGGAATGGCCCGCGCCCAGGGGGTCACGTGAGGTCACGGTCCGGTGGTCACGCCCGGAGTCTCGCTTGGGGTGCAGGGCCAGGTGATGATCACTTGGCGGTCGGCGGCGGCCGGCCCTGGCAGCAGGGCGCCGTCGGGGGCCGTGTCGGGGATGTGTCCCGCGAAGCGGTATCCGACTCCGACGGTCCTGGCGATCTGCGTGGGGGGCAGGCCGAGGGATTCCATGGTACGCGCCGTAGCCAAAGCCCTCGAAGAGCTCAAAGCCGCATTTAGCGCATTTCCCCCCTCAGAGCTTGTGGTGCCGGTCACGGTGACCGCTTGGTGGTTCGCTTGGAGGGTTCCCACGACCGTGCTCAGGGTCGAGGTGGCGACGGCCGGGTCGGCGTAGCTGGCGGTGCCGACCACGAAGCGAAGGTGGACGCTGTCGAGAGCAACCCCGCAGCTTCCGGCGGACGCCTGCCAGGCGACGGGGGTCGGGCGGATGGCGGTTACCGGGGGGGCATGGGCGGGTCCCGGCTCGGTTTGGGGGGTGGGGTCGACGGTCACGGTGGCGCCGGTTGCGGCGGCGAGCGCCTGCCACTGGGCGGTGAGGTTGGCCCGTGTCGCCTGGTAGAGAGCGGGTTGTGGCGGGGCGGCCCAGCCGAGGCCGGCGAGGACCACGCGGAGGCCGTGGCCGTCGGGTAGCTCGTGGTGGGAGCGGGCGAAGGCGACGACCTGCGCCGGCTCGGCTTCGAGGAGGCCGGGTTGGGTGTAATTCAGCAGGCCTTTGGTGCCGAGCCCGTCGTTGGCGACGACGACGGTGCCGCCGCCGTGGCCTGCGACCCAGTCGATGGCGGTCCCGAACGCCGCCCACGGGTCGGACTCTGCTGCGGCGGGGACGACCCGGGCGAGGTCGGCTGCGACTGCGGCTAGCTGCGCGCTTCGACCGGCTGACCTGGCGACGCTGTTGCCGTAGGCGCCTCCAAGGACAATGGCGGCTAGAACGCGGGGGCGTCCGCCGGCGTCGACGACCGCGACAGCGCCGTGGTGGTCGAAGGCTGCGGCAAGCAGCGAGTCGACTTCTGGGCTGGCCTGGAAGGTCGGCGAGTTGGCGTCGCCGGTCACGATCGCGAGCGACGCGGCGACCCCGGGTTGTGATGCGTTCGGGGCGCCGAGTTGGGTGATGCCGCAGCCGGCGGTCAGCGCGGCGGCGGTCAGCGCTGCGGCTGCCGTCGCCAGGCAGCGGCTGAGGCGCCTCATCGCCCGGCTCCGGGGACGCGGCCAGGGCCGGGGGTGGACGCCCACGGGGGGGTCCACGTATCGGCGTCGGGGCAGTCGTGGCGGTCCGCGTCACCGTTGCCAGCAGGTTCAGCGCGGGTGGCGCCGAGGTCGCCGAAGAGTTCGATCCTCGCCCGGCTGGTGAGGGCCAGGTGATGGGCGTGACTCCGGGTCTCGCGGGTGAGCAGCTCGCTGGCGCGCTTCGCGCCGGCTTCCGCCGCTCCTATCAGCTGGTCCGCGGTGCCGAGCTGGCGGCTGTAGGACTGGTTGATGAAGGCCGCTTCTTCCTCGGCCAGGCGGTCGACCGCTTCGTCAAGGAGGTAGCCTCCGGTGCCCCGGTCGATCGCACCGGCAGCGGCCCATGCTTCGACGACGCTGGTGATTTCTTGCCGCTGGGCGGCTATGTCAGTTAGGGGACGGAGGCGGACCGTGTTGATGTCGGTGACGTCGAGGTCGGCGATCTGGCGGGACATCTCGGCGTCGGGGTCGGGCGCTGAGCGGCGCAGGAACCGGGGACAGATGTAGGACAAGGTGGTCACTCTCCTTGGTCGGGTCGGGGGTAGATCTCGTTGGTCGCCGCAGGGTCTCCGAGCACTCGGGTCAGCTCGATGCGGGACCACGCCTTGAGCTGTTCGCAGCGGGCGGCGACCTCGGCGAGGGTCTGGACGCGCTCGGCGTCGAGCCGGGCTTTAGCTTGGCGCTGGGCGAGAAGGGTGTGCGCTGCCCGTGTCGACGCTGCAGTGGCGTCGGCCAGACATTGTGCGGCAGCGTCGTCGGTGGTGTCGAGGGAGGCGAGGGCGTCGGCTGCCGGGGTGTGGTCCCGGGCTGCCGTGGCGGCTGCGACGGCTCCGGTGACGAGCCAGAGAGCGAAGAAGGCGATGGCGATGGCGAGGGGGTGGGGGCTGGTTTCGGTCGAGCTGACCCCGGCGAAGCCTCCGCCCGCCGTAGCACCGCCGCCGGCGTCGAAGACGGCTCGGAGCGCGAGCAGGGCGGCGCCGAGCATCACCCAAAGTCCGAGGAGGAGCCCGGCGACACGTCTGCCGCCGGGGTCGGTGCCGGCTGCGGTCCAGGTACGCCCGGCGTGATGGGCGATGATCAGGCCTCCGAGAGCCATGCCGGCCGCTACGACCGCGGCGACCCATGACGCCGCTGTCGGGAGGGCTAGCTGCCAGACGGTCAGCGCGTTGGCGTAGTCGCCGGCCAAGAGCACCACCATGACCGCGGCCGTCGTTACCCGGGCACGGCGGGGACCCCTGCAGCGCAACGCGTCAGACGCCCGGTAGCGGGGGCGGGTGGCGTCCCGCTCGGGCCCACCTCTAGCGCCTGGCCCTCCTTCGGCCGGGTCGTTGTCCGGGTAGGCGAGGTAATCGTGGTCGCGTCGGGGGATGCTGTGGCGGTCGAGGATGCTCAACGGGAGGCCCTTTCACAGTCGAGGTCGCTCACCCAGGCGGGCAGGTCGAGGCGGGGGTGGTCGAAGCGGGCGGCGAGCCGGGTGCCCTCGGGATGGTGGTGCACCAGACGGGACCAATACGCGGCCTCGCGGCGGTTCGCGAGGGCGGTCACGGCCACTGCGCCGGCCCGGGCGTGACGCCACGCCGACCGGATCGTCTCGTCGAGCTCGGCGGCCCGAGCCATCATTTGGTCGAGCTCGGCTCGCGCCGCGCTGGCACGTGCTCGGGAGGTGCTGGCCGCCCGCTCCGCGTCGACACGACGCCGACCGGCGACCACCGCGTCGGGGACTGCTGCCTCGGCCGGTAGCCGGTCGGTCGGTGTGGCGGCGACCGCCCGGCCGGCGTCGGTGTTGGCGTCCGCCACCATCGCTGCGAGGCGGCGGCATGCCTCGTCGGCGCAGGCCAGTTCTGCCTCTGCGGCCTGGGTGACTATGTGCGCCCAGCGTTGCCAGCGCGCCGTATGCTGGTCGCCTCGGCGGAAGATCACCGACTGGTGTCCAGTCAGGATCAGCTCGGGCGTGTCGACAGCGGGGATCCCCGCCAGCCCCGTCAGGCGGGCGTCCCGACGGTCACCCCACCACTCGGGCAAGGTCATCCGCTGGCGCACCCGGGGCGGGCGGGGGCGGACTCGGGGCGGTCGCTGGACGCGGGTCACTGGCGGCTCCTCGGTCGTAGACGGCTGGTGAAGGCTCATGACGGACCGCCCGCGCTACCGGCTGGCCGAGACGGCTGATGCCACCAGGTCGAGTGCGGCTCGGCGCAACGTTTTAGGCTCGGCGGCGGCGAGGGCGTCGCTGCCGAACACTGCGTCCACCGCTCGACGCAGCGCCGCGACCGGGTCGGAGCGGTTAGCGGCGTCTGCGGTGGCCGTTGCCAGGCAGAACCGGGCGAGGTCCTCCAGTTCGTCGGGGTGATCGGCCGGCTCGGCGAACGCGGGGTCCTCGATACGCTCGGCGCCGTCGTCGCCCGGGTTGCCCCACCCGACGTGGCGACGGGCGAGCGGGCCGAGCATGGTCTCCCACACCCAGGCACGCCCGGCCACCGCGGTCGCCACGTCCAGCACCGCAGCAATGTCGACTTCAACTGCGGCGCGTGCCGACTCGAACCCACCGTCATCGCATGACGCGCCCGGCCGGCGGCCGGCCCACACCTCGACCGGCCAGCGCCGCGACCCACCCGCGGCACCAGCGAACGACCGCATCGCCCCGAACAGCTCTCGATGCCACTGCGAGTCGAGAGCGTCGAACACCCGGCCGGTCACCCCCGAACGAGTTACCGCCTTGGCCGGCAGCCCACGGGCGGCGCGGGCCCGGCGACCGGCATCGAAAGCCTCCCGCTCGGCGCAACGCGCCGCCCACGCCGACGGGTTGGTCGGCGTGGCGTCAGCGAGCTTGGAGGCGACCGTGACAAGCACGTCGTGGTAGAGATCCACGCACCCGGCCCGCTCGCAAGCCTTGCGCGGTCCTGCATCCCCCACATAGGGAGCGGGGCCGTAGCAGGCTTCCTGGCCGGCGGCCCGATGCGCAGCATCCCGCAGGCCCTTCAGGCTCCGCCACGCCAAGGGGGCGGCGACTGTGTACCTGGCATCGAGCACGAGCGACCTCCAGCTCTCGACACGCACCCCGACTTGGAGGTACGCGGAACCGGGCGATCACCCGGAGCTGTAAAAGGCACTGCTGACTGCTCGATGCTCCCCCGAGCCAGCGGACCGGCGCTGGGGCTTCGGATCATGCACGGGCTTTGGCACGATGTCAAGGGCCATATTCATGGGCGGCCGGAGGCCGTCGGTCCGTCAAGTGTTTGTATGACCGCCACGTCCGATGATCCGCCGGCCCGGCTCCCGGTCAGAGAGCGTCTCGGGGCGCTCGCCGCCAGCGCCCTCGACGCCGCCACCCCCGTCGTCGCCCCCACCGTGCCCGCCGATACCGCGGCCACGGCGGTCCTCGCCGTCGTCGCTGCTGCCATGACCGTCGCCTCGCTCGCCGGGTGGGCGACCGGCCGCCCCGCGGTCCTCCTTGTCGGCTGGCCTGTTGTGGCCGCCGCCATCCGAGGACCCTGGGTCGCGCAGCTCGCGGCCGCTGTTGTGGTGCTCGAGGCCGCTCGAATCCCTCGGCGCTTCCTCGCCCGCTGGCTACCAGGACCGGAGGTCGCCATCGTCTGGCTCGGCTGTCTAACCGGCGCCGTCGTTTTGACCCCGCCGGTGCTCGCCGTCACCGTGCTCGCCGCCAACCTGGCGGTCTGGCTCGCCGTCCCCACCCTCGTTCTCGCCGCGACGAGACGGCGGATCCAGCGGTGAGATCGTCGCAGCGTCCTGCCGAGACCGGCACCCGCACGGACTCAGTCACCGCTACAGGCGGTGCGGGCATCTCAGCGGCGTCCGCACCCGCTGCGCTGCCCAGGACCTCACTTCTCAGGCGTCTTTGCTCAGGCTCCGCTGCTCCCACCGGTCGCAGCCGTCGTCTACCGTCGTCTGCGATGAGGCTCTCAACCTCCCGGATCTCGGCAGCCAACGGCATATGAGCGGCGCAGCCGAACCGGCCAGCGACCACTCCTCGCAGAGACTGTTGGTGACCGTCGGCGACAACCCTCTCCCCGCCCTCGCCTCCATCCTCACCCTCCGCCCCGCCCGGGTCTGTTACGCCGTCACCGTCGGCGCCGACGGGCGATCAGGCAGCCGCCCGGTAGCGGAACGGGTTCAAGGGATGCTCGAAACGTTGGCCCGGGAATCTGCTGCGATGGAACCCCCAGAGGGGGAATACTGCGAGGTATCCGCCCACGACTACGCAACCACCGCTGAGCGACTGAATCGCACCGTCCAGAGTTGGGATGGCGGCTGGGATGTCGACTATACGGGCGGGACAAAAGTGATGAGCGCCGCCGCCTACGAAACCTGGGCTGATGCAACCTCTGGGCGGGCGTGGTACGTCGCCGACGCGGAGAACCGCCTCGTTGACCACACCGGTTCGCCGACCCCCCTGTGCTACCCGCCCCGACACCTGACCCTCGACGAGCTCGCCGCACTACACGGCACCCAACTTCGCCGCTTCGGCTACTCCCCGCAAGGAATCCTCGCATCAGAAACGGAAACCTTGGAGAAAGTCCAACAGATCATCCAACGCTTGGACACGGCGAACGGCACCGATCGTCCGGCGGACTGGGAAAGGCTGTGGGAAGGCCGTTCCCGGCCCCAGATGATTGCTAGGGTCACCGGCTGGCGGCTGCACCTCCTCGGTGTACGTGACACCCGCTGGCAGACGGGGGAAAACGACCCGGGACGCGGGGCGAGGGGGCGCCCAACCTTGACATGGGGAATCGATCGCAAGAACCTGAAGATGGCGGCCTTCGAGGTCGAGGAATTAGCACGCCAAATCGGCGGCACGCTCGCTCGCTCTGCGGTGGCCTCCGCAACCGCTAACTTCAACATCGTCAATGAGGTGCGACGGGATTTGGGTAGTGACCTGCGGCCCTGGACCGACGACGAGGGAAAGGTCCGTCAGCCCGCCTGCACCGTACTGGGATCTGACGACTTCGCCCAGGCAGAGAACGTCCCTGAGCTGGCTGTGCTGACCGGCTGGCTGCGGTCATGACCACCATCGTCGCCACCTTGGGCAGCAACCCGCTGCCGGTCGTGCTCGGCGTGACCGCACTCGCCCGCCGTCCCGCACCTCGCGTTAAGGCTGTCGTGATCGCCGTGACCGACCAGACCGCCCACATGGCCGAACCGGTCCTCCAAGCGCTGAAGCGGCTCGAAGTCGGCGCGCTGTTCAAGCAGCTCAAGATGTCGAACATCGACAACCCCAACACCTGGCGGGCTGCGTTCACGAAGCTCGACATCACTGGCCCGGTCGAAGCCGTCTATACGGGCGGAACACGGGCGATGTCCGTGGCCTTGCATCACTGGGCCGCCTCCCTCGCCGACTCCCGCACCTGGAGCGTCGACGCTCTGCGGGTCGCCTGCGACCAACAGAATGAGGTCCTTCCGCTGCCGGTACTGACCCCGCTCGGTATCGAGTTGGTGGGGGTGCTGCACGACTGCCACGAGGTGAGCGTCGGGCGGCCTGAGTGTGAGCCGTTCGATCCGAGCCTGTGGCAGCACCGGCTTCCGTATCCGTTCTGCAACCCAGGGGCCATTCCTAAATTGGAGCGGGAGGCGTGGGGGAAGGCGTTCGAGGTGTGGGTGCAGGCCCTCGTCGCCGAGCTGGCACCACAGGGAACGGCGGTCGGGGGGAATGTGGTCGGATACCTTCGCGACCCGATCGAGCCGGCGAAGCCGGCCGCACAGCAGAACCCTGGCCTGAATTCGCCGCTCCCGCACCCCACGTGGAGAGACTTCGAGCTCGACGTTGTCACCCTCGCCGGTCCTCGCGCATCGGTCATCGAGGTCAAGTCAGGCTCCCGAGGCGGGCTGTGGTATTACCCTGACGTGGTCGAGGTCGGGCGCCGGGCGCGCCAGTTTGCCGGGATGCGCGCGAGCGCAGCGTTGATCTGCCGATCGGACGATGCGGTAACGGGGCTTCGGGCGGAGCGGGGCAGAACCACCGCTAGCGATGTCGCGGTGTTCGGCCGGTCCGACATCGCTGAGGCGATCGATACGCCCGGCGACTGCCGGCTCGCCAGTTGGCTCACCGGTCACCGAGCAACCTGACCCCCTCGGCGCCCCTCCGTCGAGCGGTGTGCTATTTCAGCGGGTCCGGAGTCTCACCATCGGCGGACCACAGTGGCGGCAGCGACCGCTTCGCCCCTCGCTCGTTGCTGACGAACCACGTGACGACTCCTCCGACCGCAGCATTGGTTTCGACATGGGGGTAACGGACGGGCAGGTCGTCGTCGTAGCCGCTGGCAGCCCTGCGGATGGCCTGGACGTGAGCCAGCCGATCGATTGCGACGCCGAAGGCGGCCTCGGCGTCCTTCTCGAAGTGGGCGACGAGGAGTTCGCGGATAGCTTCTTGTTTCTCTTCGGGTTTGGAGGGTGAGTGTCCGGCGCAGGACATCAGCGTCCGGTAGCGAGCCCGCCACGCCGTGCCGACCTCGAGGTCGAGCGTGCTGACGCGAAGGCTGACGGCGCCGAGCCCGAACGCCTTGCCTTTCCCGAGCGCCAGGGTCGGGATGACCTCCGCGGGGCAGTCGGGGCTGGGGAGCCGGTCGGGGTCGAGCAGCCACAGCAGGGCGCCGACCTCCGCGAGGGTGGCGTTGACGATGTCGATGTCGAAGCTGAACTTGCTGCCGGGTGCGACGACATGGGAGATCTTCGCCGCGAGCGGTGAAGAGGGGTTCGCCTGGTAGGGGGGGTGCCATGTGCGGTGGCGGGGGTAGACCTTGCGGCCCCGGATACCGTCGCGGTCCCGGTACAGGTCCCAACGGTCCCAGCCAACGCCGTCGGGGTCGACGCCGTAGGGGATCCCGCCGTATGGACTGGGGGAGCCGTAGAAGCGGGCCTGAGACGGCCGCGGGTTTCCCTGGACCGGCAGGTGCGAGCCGCTCCGGTCGATCAGGGTGGCTTCCACCGTGCGTATGGCGGAGATCTGAGCCTGGCCACGGTAGGACACACCGGGCGTGTCGGTGACCGCCCCGAACATGCGGTCGGCGGGGGAGAACTCGTCCCAGGCGCGCGGTGGCCGGTAGTCGTCGGGTACTAGCCCGGCCGGGCCGACGTCGGAAAGGGCGCGGGAAGTGCGCACCGGCTGCAGCCGAGTGACCTCGCCGTCGTCGATGACGGCCCAGGCGACGCCCCGAACCGGCCCGGGCGGATGCTCGCCGGTCCGGGCGGCGGCGGCGAGCCGGCGGTGGAGGCCGTCGAGGGCGCCGAGGTCCGAATCAGCGAGCGTCTCGACGGGGCCGTCGTTGTCGTCGAGCCAGACGGCGGCGCGGATGCGGGCGGGGGCGTTGAGCTGGTCGATCCTCGCCGCGCCCTCAGCCCGGCTTCTGTTGGAGCGGCGGAGGCGTCGTAGGTCGGCGACTAGAACCGTGAGGTAGTTGTCGAGGACGGCGAGGTAACCGTCGCGCACAGGGTCGCTGACGTCATAGTCCGTGCCGGTGGGGATGAGTGCGCCGTTCACGGCGTGGACAGCCGTGGCTGACAGTATGCCGTCGCTGTTCGTGTTGAGCTGAACCCTTGTCAACTTGGTGGGTTGGCTGGTCTGGCGGTAAGGGAGGCGGTCGCCGGGTGGGAGGTCGATGACACCGAAACGGGAGGCGGTGAGCGCCTCGTACGCGGTGCGCAGCATTCCCTTGACCGACGTCTGGGGGATCTCGACGTCGCCGCCGTCTACGGGACCGCCCGGCTTTCCGGAGGCGGAGCGGAGCCTGAGGACGCCGGTGGTGTCGGGCTCGGCGACGAGCAGGTCGGTGATGACGGTGATGGTGACGGTGATGCGCCCGCTGAGCCGACCGTCTTGGAGGGTGTCGTGGCCGGCGGGGGCGCTGTCGGCCAGCGGCCCGCTCTCGGGGCGTTTCGGGAGGGGCACGAAGTTGTAGGCGTGGTGGAACCCCATCGGCGGGCCTCCTGTGGGCTCGGGTGTGGTCGGGTCATCGGCGGCTGGGGTGGTGGAGGCGGTCGGTGATCTGGTCGTGGTAGCGCCAGGCGCCGCTTTCCTCGTCGAGCGCGAAGACCTCCCAGGCGGCCAGTTCCCCCGCCGGGTGTCCGTCTGGGTCGGCGGGGAGGCAGAACAGGCTGGTGCGGGCCTCGCCGTGGACCGCCCAGCCGGGCGCGGCGATCCCAGAGCCGCTGGGCGGCCAGGTGCTGTAGCGGACCGGCTGGACCTGCACCTCCGTCCAGGCGTCCGGAGAGCCTGCCATCGGTTGCCGGCCCTCATCGGTGTCCGAGCCCCACTCGGGTCGAAAGACGGCCTCGGACTGCAGGATGAGGCTGACGGTCACCGTGCCGTGGCCGTGGATCCAGCGCAGCTCGCAGGCAACCATCCGACCTCCGGTCGCGAGAAGGTGCGGAGCCCCTGCCCCCACCGGGCGACGGGGGAGCGGCGGCCCGAAGAGCGTCAGCTCGTAGGCGTCGCCTGCCACCGTGCCGAGCGCCTCGGTGCTGCCCCGGTCGGCCAGCGCGCTCCGGTAGGCGCCGGCACCGGGATCGAGCTGGGCCCAGGTGCACTGGCGGGGGCTGATCGCCCAGCCGTCGCCGAGGCCGAGGGTAGCGCCGAGGCGGAGGGCGTCGGCGAGCGTTACGACCCCGGGGTGCGCCTCGACCCTCAGCCGGGCCGGTTGCACGCGCCGTCGCTGTCGTCGGGCCGGTAGAGGTCGGGGTTGTCGAGCCACTCCCACCATGCGGGGCGGCTTGCGGGCAGCTCGCTTCTGAGTTGGCGGCCCTGGTCGATCAGCCACTCCTCGACCGGGTCGCCCAACCCGGCGGCCACCTGGTCGGTGACGGACCAGGCCGCCGGGTTGCTGGAATGCCGGCGGGGGTGGTGGATGGTGGCGGCGGTGATCTTGATGGCGCCGAGCCCGCGAGTTCCTCGCCCGCCGAGGGTGAGGGCGCCGGTGGCGAGCTCGGCGAGAGCGACCAGTAGGAGGCAGGCGGCGGCCGGCCAGGCGTCGCCGAGGCGGACGGTGTCGAGGTTGAGGGTCATCGGCTCCCATGCGGCAGTGTCGGCAGAGCGTTCCCGCCACAGAGCCCCGTCGAGCGCGGCGCCGGTCCACCGGTCGATCGCCACGTGCGAGCGGGGCCGCCCGACCCGGTCCAACACCCGAGCGGCCGACGGTCCGGTGTGAGGGTCGACGCCGGTCGGGCCGGTGACTACGTGGCGGCAGGCGACGTCGGGGATGTCGACGGCGGAGCGACGGCCGGGGTCGCCAAAGAGGCGGCGTAACAGTGCTGGCTCTGCTTCGATCTGTCGGCGCAGGTCGTGCACGGACGGCTTTGCGTCGATGCGGGCAGGCCCGGTGCCGAGAGCGGTGCGGGCGATACGGGCAGCGCGGGAACGTAACGCTCCGGCGATAGCGGTGCCGGGCAGGACCGCCACCCACTCCGATACTTCCCGTCCGTCCGAGACGACCGTTCCGCGGTGGCGTAGCCGGGGGACGATCACCTCACCGCCGGCGGGGTCGTGGAGTGGCTTACCGGCGCTGACCAGCATCCCCCGGATCGGCCGCCACTCCATGCAAACAGTGAAGCGCCCCGGGGCAGCGCCCGGAGGGGCCGCCCATGGGGGTCGGCCAGCAACCGCAGGGTTCGTGCCTTCGGGCGGTTCGGGCGGGGTGAGCCAGCGGCGCAGGCCGCCGAGGGTGGTGACCTCGCCGACGCGGATGCGGTGGGCCTGGTAGGCGAGGCGGCCGGCGCCCCTGGAGGTGGACTGCCCGACGCTCAGCCCCCGTGCAGCCAGAACCTCGACGAGGTTGGCGAGGTCGGCGGAGATGTCTTCGCCCGAGCGGGACGACACGTCGAGGGTGAGACGGGTGCCGGCGGGGACGACCTCGGTTGCGAACAGGGTGCCGTCTGCGGCTGCCCCGCTGCGACGGTCGATCCCGGCCCGGGTGACCGTCGCCGTGACCGTCCCGGCGGGTACGACGGCGTCGTCGACGTAGAGCTCGCTCGCTGCGGAGGTGTCGCCGAAACGGGCCGCCAGGGGAAGCCCGGCGGTGTCACACACCTGGCGCAGGACGCCGGCGAGTGACGTGCCGGGGATCACCCACATGTCGTCGGCGCGTCGCGCGAAACGTGCCGGCACCGCCTCGTCGCGGTCATCTGAAGAAGGCGGCGGTGGCCTGTTGCCTCCGACGTGCAGGTCGCTCACAGCGACGAGGTCGACTTCGAGCGCGGCGCGCCACTGCCGTACCACCCCGCCGGTGAGGCCGCCGGTAGGGGCGTCGGTGTCACCCTGTGTTGGGATCTGGAGCGGGGGGGGAGCTGACGGACCACGCTCGCCGAGCGGGGTGGGAGCAGCCGGCGTCGCCAGGCGGTCCGGGCCCGGCGGATGTGCGGCGGGGTCGGCCCGGTCCGGTTCTGACCATCCGGGAGCGACCTCGGGGTGGCCATCGACGAGGAGCGGCGGGTCGATGAGAACCCGTCCGAAGCCTTCGGCGCGGCGCTCGCCGATCCCTTCCCGTTCGACTTGCCGGCGCCTGTCACCGGCGATGGGAGGGCCGTGCCACACCAGGCGCAGCACGCTGCCGGCGCGTAGCCCGGCGAGGGTGGGGCGGGGCAGGCCGCTCGGGCGGTGCCATCCGTCCACGCGCACCGACTCGCACGCCCCTGCGATCAGCCCCGGGGCGGCCGGCCCAATCCTCGTAGAGTCAGGAAGGCCGAGCGCTGCGGCGAGCGTGGCCGCCAGATCGGTCGGGCTGGTCGACAGGCGCAGGCGGTCATCGCGTATCAGGACGTCGCTTGTGGCCCACACCGTCAACGATCGTGGGCCGCTGCGCAGGTCCGTTTCGCCACGGTCGGCCGCTGGTTCGGTCGCCGCAGGATCATCGGTTGGTGTGAACGGCGGGGTGGCTTCGGCCCGCACCCGGGCCTGGCCGTACTCGCCGTTCGCCTTCCCGCCGAGCCAGGCGGTCCCTTCCCACATCGACCACCAGCGGGACCCGGCGACCGTGGCAGCGAGGTCCGCGAGTTCTTGGTCGACAGTGATGTCGGAGGCGAAGGTCTGTTGTTCGCGGAGGTAGCCGACCGAGTACAGGCCGCCCGGTACGGCCGCCTGGGTGGACGGGTCGACCGAAGGGTGCACGTCGATGCCGGTCGCAGCCGCCACGAGCATCGCCGGCGACCAGCCGTCGGGGTCAGGGGCGACGAACCCGGCGCGAATCGCCCGCTCCCGGCTCTCGGGCGGCTCCGGGTCGACGAGGCGGTTGCGGACCTCCCCGGTCCCCTCGGCCCGCCGCCAGCACAACGGCACTGCCATCCCGGGCCTCCCGGTTGCCACCGGGGTGGCGGGCCCGGCCCGCAGACCTCCCGCCTGGACCCACGCGGACGGGTCGACGCCGTGATCGGCGAGACGCCCGGCGAGCCAGGCGAGCACAGTCGAGCCGGGGATGTGGTCACGGGAACCGAGATGGTTACCCCTGGCTGGGACGGCCGCCACCAGCGGAGTCACCGTCTCGAACACCACCCGGATCCCCATCTCCCCCGCCCGCCTGCGGGTCCAGCCCGCGGGGGGGGCACCGGCGACGGTGCGCTGCTCGGCAGGATCCGCACCGCCGTCGCAGGCCGAGCCGCCGGGTCGACCTGCGACCGGGCCGCCCGGCGGTGCACCGAGCGTCGCTGCTGGCGGCGGCGGGGGCGGTTTCGCAGCGGCTTCGAGGAGTGCTTCGAGGAGTGCTTCGAGGTCGAGGCCTTCGAGGTCGATCCGTATCATGGCTGCGCCGAGCCCGCGGCGGCGGCCCCCGCCGGCTCGGTCGACCAAGGCGGCGCCGACGCCGAGCAGCACCGTCGCCGCCGCCACTCCCTCGTCGTCCCATCCGGCGGCCGGGACGAGGATCACGCTGGCGGTCAGGTCGGTCGGGGCGGCGACCTCCTCGAAACGCAGCGACCCCGTAGCCGCCGCCCCGCTCGTCGGGTCGATCGCTGTCGACGCCCGCACCGCCACCGGGACGGCCGCCGAAGCGACCGCGGGGCCGACGCGCACCAAACCCGGGCGCCCAGACGTGCCGAACAGCGCCGAGCACCACTGAGCCCACCCCCGGCTCTGATCGTCGTCGAGGGCGACGGCCGCCAGTGTGCACCCCTCTCGCCACAATCCCCGCAGAGAGCTACCCGGAAAGTAGGGCCGCCCACGACGGCGTCGAACGAGCAGGTCCGCCCCGCCGGGCTGGCCGGCCCCCGACCCGACCTGCCAATCCGAGCGGAACCTGACCGTCACCGCGACCGGGTCCCCGACCGGCATCACCACCGGTGCTCTCATCTCCCCTCCCCCGCCGTTGAGGCCGGGCCGCCGACGGCTCCCGGTTCGCTCGCCACCGCCGACGACGACGGCAGGATCGGATCGAGGAGCCCCTCGGCGTCGAGGGCGTCGAGGATCAACGTCGCCCGCCGCCCGGACCCGGCGCTGACCAGCAGGCTCCCGTCCGGTCGCAGGCCGATAGAGCCGGGCCGTGCGGCCAGCGACTCGTCGAGCGCCGCCCACGCTGCGGGCTGGTCACGTAACCGGTCGGCGAAAGCGACCGCCGTGGCCCTCGACATGAACCGCTCACCGTCGTCGCCGGCCGCACTGATCGCCCCGACCGCTGCGCGCAGCACATCGAGCGAGACCGGAGGGTCCGGCCAGTCGGCTCGCCCCACCCGGTAGGGGCGCGCTGTCAGATCCAGGTCGGGGCTGCGCAGCGGGCGGCGCAGCGCCTCAAGGCCGGTGACCGTCGAGTCGTAGAGGACATGGAAGTCGAGCATCGAGCAGCGCCGCGACCGAGTCTTCGCGGAGTGGCACAGCTCGCCTGCCAGCCCGTAGGCGACCGAGAACGGGAACGACCGCTTAACCAGTGCCACCCCCGCCGCAACGCTCAAACCTAGCGGCCCGCAGACCGGATCCTCCCCGGCGGCCTCGTCGAACGCCGAGAGGAACGCCGCCGCGGCGTCGATCGCAGCGTCACCGGGAGCGAGGAAGGTCACGTCATCACCGGCGAGCACCACCGGCACCAGCATCGCCCTCCCCTCTTCACCATCACCGTCACTGCCAGTGGCCGCGCCGGACGCGACGGACATGGCCGCCTTCTTCCACGCAGCTTGCACACAGCGCTCCACCGCGTCGGCCAAGTCCGCCAGGTACGCCAAGAGCATCAGCCGGCCGTCGGCCGCCATCACCGCCCCGGCCCGTTCCCCGACCGGCTCGTAGCCGGTCGGAACGTGGCCGGCTAGACGTGACAGACGCTCGCCGAGGCCGTTGACATCGGCGTGGACGACGCCCACCCACCGCAACCGTTCCGCCCTCTCCAAGGCGGTGCTTTCCGGCCATGCACCGCCATCCGAAACCGCTCCGCCGTCGAGCGCCCCCTTCTCCGGCCCGTGCGCCATGTCGTCGGTGCTCGTGTCGAAGAACCGTTCCAGCTCTGCCAGGTGAGGGAAGGCGCCGACCGAGGCGGTCATCTCCTTGCGCGCCGCGGGCGCCAGACGTCGCTTCGCTCGCGACATCTCCGACAGACGCCTGCCGGCATCGGCGTACCCGGCCGGGTCGCCTTGCGACGGCGGCGACGCCGGCAGGGCGCTCACCGGGCACACCGCCAGGAACGGCATCTGCGGCCAGCGACCCGCCGGGCGCGGCGCAAGAAATGCGGACTGCTCCAAGTCATGGTGGGCACGGGCCAACAGCGCCTCCTGGGGGCGGAGGTCTGCCAGGTCGGCGGCGCCGGCGGACGTGACCGACACCGCCAGATGCACCCCCGCCCCCTCCGCCGCCGCCCGCAAGGTCACAGCGCCGACCAACCGACGGGCCGCTGCCTTAGACCCGTCACCCATCGCCAGCACGATCGCCTTACCCGACCCGGCCGTCACCACCACCAACCCAGGATCGTCGGCCGCCTCCTCCGTCGCCCAGCGGCCGACCAGCCGGACCGCCTGCGAGGCGCCGACGTTCTCGCGTTGGCTGGCCGTGGCGTACACGAACGGCTGGTTGCCGACAGACTCGACGATCACCACCTCCACGCCGCCACCCCCGCCCGTCCCCACCCCGAGGGTGACGTCTCCATTCCGTTCGACGTTAGCGGCGCCGCCGGGCGGGCCGGCGACGCCAGCCGCGGGCCGCCGTTCACCAGTCGCTTCGCCGACGACGGTGCCCGGCGGCAGCGCAGAGCGCTCCGGCCCCGTCGCACTGCGAGCAGCGCAGCGGCCCGAACATCCCCCGGTGCGGATACCCGCACTCGTAGACCTCCCAGGTGCGGCACCACTTGCACCGCTTCGACGCCAGACGCCGTCCCAGCTTCAACCCCACGATTTCCTCCTTCGAAAGGACGACTACTGCTGCCACATACGATTGACGGACCGCGCCGCCGCCCGACGCTCGGCTTCTCGGGGCCACGACGCGCCAACCCCTTCTCGCCGCCGGCGGTCCCGGTCCCAGCCGTCGGCGGCGACGGTCGACAAGACCTCCTCTCCCTCCAGCCCGCCGGTCCCAGCAGCAGCACCGACGTGACGAAGCCCCCATTTCAACGTTTCCACCTACTGGGTGTGGACGGGTTCAAGCCTTGAGCATGGCCGGGTTCCCCGTCCCGACCGGTGCTGCTGTCCCCGCTCGGCGCTCAAGTCCGCTCTGTATCACTGACTTCGCCAGGTGGGCGCCTTCGGCAAGCTTTCCCACCTCGCGGTCGCTGTCATCGACTGCTACGCCGGCCTTGACATCCTCGGTCCCGCGGCGCGCCTCGCTCCCGCCTGGCCGCCTCCCCACAAGCTTTCGTAGGGGACGCGGCGCTCACACCAGCTCGACCCATCCCATCCCGACCGGCGTCTCGTCGCCGACCCCGGCGAAGGTGGCGAAACGGACGAGCGCCGATACCGCGGCCAATCTGGCCGTGTCGTCCGCCGGTCCGGCCACCATCCGGTAAGTGACCGACCCGACGCAACCAGCGAGGAACACGTCCGGACCTTTCACCAGATACGGAACGCTGCGCAGACCCACTTCGACCACCTCGACCGCCGACCCCACCGTCGCAGCCCCGCAAAGCGGAGGCCCCCCACCGCGCTCCCAGCGGCGCGCCAGAACCGGGAACACGACCTCCGAGGACGGCAGCAGCAAGGTGCGCCGGCCGGCCTCAGGGCTGGCGATACGGCGCGTGGTAGGGCTGCGCAACCGTAATGTCCACTCACGCCGGGCGTCGACAACCAGCAGATGGGCGTAGGGCACGACCTCGGCGGCGACGGAAGCGACAGCGAACACCCCCCCACCGACTCGAAGGCAGCGGTCTGGACCCGAGCCGTCCAAGGCGCCGATAGCGCCCGACACCGCCCGGGCCAGCTCCAGGCAGGACCAGCCGGCGGGATCATCCGGTGGCGCGTCCTCATGCTCGTCGGGGGCGACCAGGCGGACGACGAACACCGGGTCCCCGCCGACCGAGTGGATCGGCGTGAGAGCATACGGCCGTTGACGATCCGGGCCGCCGCCAGGCCGGTGCATCCATGCTGAGAGACGCGGGTCGACCCTACTGACTGCGCCCAGCACCCCCGCTCGCAATGCCGGCCCGTGCTGCTCCGGCAGGCGGCAATCCAGCCGCTCGAGGGTGACGGTCAGGCGGGCCGGCACGGACCTTCGCCGTCGAGAATCAGCAGACAAGTGCCCGAGCGGGAGCGGATGGTCAACACCGTCACCCAACAGGGTCGTCGACGACACCGACACACAACCCAGCTGCCCGCACCAGATCGCTACCTTCCGCTAGCGACAATCGCGCACGAAGTCGCATCGCCCACCCCCATCAGGGCGAGTGCGCCGTGGAGCCCCTCAATCCCACCAGTCATCCCGGGGTCGACCCCGGTCGCCGCCACCCTGTCAGTCACGAGCGGAACTCAGCGTCGGGGGTTGTTGTCAACAAGACAGGTGGCGCCTTCGTCTGGGTCCGACGCCAAGCCCATCCCCGGCAGCCGACCGAACGTCGCCCTAACAATGTCTTCGTTCTCCGAGTCACCTGGACCACCGTCTTCTGGGTCGTTACCGGGGCCCCGGTCACCTCGTCGCTCACCACCTTGGCGCGCCGACAATGTAGTCGAGCTCCCGGTACTCGACGATCCACCAGGTAGCGGTCCTGACCCGGACAATCAGTGCACCCCGCCTCCGAGGGCGGCAGTAGGCGTCGCCTCGCCTAGCCGGACTGCCTTCGACGGCGTCCTCGTTGTGCTGAGGTCAAGGCCGAGCCGGCTCCGCCTGGCCACAGGGCCGATCTTGCGGTGCAATATGGTACAAGCGTACCCGAGCGAGCGACCCGAGCCAAAAAAGTCCTGGTGGGAGGGTGGGGCTAGGTGGAATCGAACCACCGACCTCAGCATTATCAGTCTGTGCAGGCAACGCCGCTGACCTGCCCAAACACAGGAAACCGCAGGTCAAGCGCCCTGTCAGCCTGACCAAAGATCGACCTTTGGTGACGCTTAGCCTTCTGGCTGAGCTCGCACCCCGGCTCGGATCAGCACCGTCAGCTCGGCGCTGATCCGGCTGATCTCGCTGAGCCCGTGGTCACCTTGGAGGAAGGACGTACGTATGT
>JAKBAA010000158.1 GCA_021809425.1 Actinomycetes bacterium
GGGCCCAGGCCCCTCGAACCCCTACCCGGAGGCCACCGAGGCGCTCGGCCGGCCGATGCTCGGCCACCTCGACCCGGCCTTCCTCGCGGTCCTCGACGAGACCTGCGACCGGCTGCGCACCGTCTACCGCACGGCCAACCAGGTCACCCTCCCCATCTCGGGCACCGGGTCGGCTGGCATGGAGGCTGCCTTCGTCAACCTTGTCGGGCCCGGCGACGTCGTCGTCGTCGGCGTGAACGGGCTGTTCGGCCAGCGCATGTGTGACGTCGCCGCCCGCTGCGGTGCCACGGTGGTGCCGGTCGAGGCCCCCTTCGGCACGCCGCTCGACCCCGAGCAGGTCCTCGCCGCCCACCCGTCGCCCAAGCTGATCGCCCTCGTCCACGCCGAGACGAGCACCGGCGTGCGCAACGACGTCGAGCCGTACGCCGCGGCCAAGGGGGACGCACTGCTGCTGCTCGACTGCGTCACCTCCCTCGGCGGCATCCCGGTCGAGATCGACGCCTGGGGCGTCGACGTCGCCTACTCGGGAACCCAGAAGTGCCTCGGGGTGGCCCCGGGGCTCGCGCCGCTCACCATGGGCGAGGCGGCGCGAGCCCGCCGCGTCGAGCGGCCGCAGAGCTGGTACCTCGACCTCGGCATGATCACCGACTACGCCGCTTCCAGCGCTCGCAAGTACCACCACACGGCCCCGGTCGCCATGATCACCTCGCTGCACGCAGCGCTCGGCCGCGTCCTCGACGAGGGGCTCGAAGCCTGCTGGCAGCGCCACGCCGACTGCGGCACCCTCCTCCAGGACGGCCTCGAGGCGCTCGGCCTCGAGCTGTGGGCCCCGAAGGGCCACCGGCTGCCCGAGCTCACCACGGTCCTCGTCCCGGACGGCGTCGACGACGCCCGGGTGCGGACGCAGCTGCTCGAGCGCTACAACCTGGAGATCGGCGCGGGCGTCGGCCCGTGGGCCGGCAAGGTGTGGCGGATCGGCTGCATGGGCCACACGGCTCGGCGCGAGCACGTCACCCTCCTGCTCGCCGCGCTCGCCGAGCTGCTCGGACGCTGACGGCCGGCCGGCGCGCCGGGCTCAGCGCGCCGGGCTCAGCGCGCCGGGCTCAGCGCGCCGGGCTCAGCGCGCCAGCCCGGTCGGCACCGCGACGCACGACGGCAACGACGGGTCGCCCGTCGGCGTACGGTGCAGGACGGCGCCGGTCGGGCGCACCACGAGGCGGCGGGCGTCACCGTCGCCGACCACCTCGGCGACGCCGTCCACGAGGAGGCCGTAGCCCGAACCTGCCGGGGCAGGCCACAGCAGGGTGCAGGCAGCACGCTCGGCGAGGTTTGCTGCCGTCCGGCGGCCGGCGCCCACAAGGATCCGGTCGCCGGCGAGCACCGGCTCGACGGCGACGACGTGCGGCCGCCCGTCGGCGTCCACCGAGACGAGGTAGGCAACCGACGGGAACTCCTCCAGACGCTCGGACAGCGCCGACAGCTCGACGGCGGCGGACATGGTCCCAGCCTACGCGTCCGGCTCGGTCCGTCCGGCGACGACCTGCGCCAACGAGCGGGCGTACGGGCCGAGACGGCGTCGCTCACGGCGCCAGCGCAGATAGGCCAGCGGGTGGCGCACGGCCTGCCGTTCGACGCGCTCGGGCGCGCCGAACCAGCGGAGCGGCAGGCCGAGCACGCGCGGCTCGTCGAGGTCCACCCGCCATCCCGGCGCCCCCCGGTCCGCCGGGTCGACCCCGTCGCTCCCGTCGCCGCCCATCACCCCTCCTCGCGCCCACCCGTGACGCCACCGGGCAACCGCCCAGGGCCGCCCTCCCTGCGTGAGAGGGTCACCAGTATCCTGTCCGACCGTGCCCGGCAGCGAAGCCCCCCAGCGTCTCCACTCCTCAAACCGCGCCGGGGACGGCGGCGGATGGCGCGCCTGGCGCCAGCGGCGCAAGGCCAAGCGGGCCGCCCGGAGCACCCTGCGCAAGGTGCTCACCCGCACCGGTATCGGGGTGGTCGTGCTCGCCGTCGCCGTGGCCGGGACGGGCGTCGGCTATTACTACTACCGGACCGGCGAGATCCACCACCTCCCGTCGCCCCACACCGTGGCGGCGAAGGGGCCGACCGAGAACATCCTGCTCATCGGGTCGACCAGCCGGTGCGCCGCCTCGTCCATCGCCCTCTACCGCCAGCAGTGCGCCCAGGGGGTCACCGGCGTCAACAGCGACGTCGTGCTCATCGCCCACCTGAACGGGACCACCCACACGGTGTCCCTGCTCTCGATCCCCCGCGACACCTTCGCCCCGGGCGCTCGCGCCGGCAGCGCGCTGTGCGGCCAGACCTGGTCGGCCACCCCGAACCTTTGCCCGAACAAGATCGACGCCGCCCTCGTCGAGGGACCCGATCAGCTGATCGCGGCCATCGAGCAGGACTTCGGCATCCCGATCAACCACTTCGTCGACCTCAACTTCGCCACGTTCACGAACGTCGTGAACGCCCTCGGCGGCCTCAAGATGTACTTCCCCGACCGCCTCTTCGACGCCAGCTCGGGGCTGCGGATCACCCACACGGGCTGCCAGCTCCTGAACGGGACCGAGGCCCTCGCCCTCGTCCGCTCGCGCCACCTCTACTACTTCACGAAGGGCGAGACGCCGAACTACACGGCCATCCAGGCGGCCACGACGCCGACCGGTCCGTGGTACACGTCGAGCTCCGGCGGCCACTACGACGGGACCGGCGACCTCGGGCGGATCGTGCGGGTGCACCTGTTCCTGAAGGCCCTCGCCACCCAGGTGGCGGCGCGCGGGCTCGGCAACCCGATCACCGACAACAGCCTCATCGGCGCCGTCGCCCCGAACCTCACCGTCGACAACGGCTTCAGCAGCATCGACATGGCCAAGCTCGCCTTCGACTTCCGCCACGCCAACCTCGGCACGGCGCCCGAGCTCACCCTGCCGACGATCATCGACGGCCAGACCTACTACTACAACGGGTACAGCTACGGCGACGTCATCTTCCCGGCGGGCCCCCAGGACCAGCAGGTGGTCGACCAGTTCCTCGGGACCCACCCCACCTCGGTGGCACCCTCGTCCATCTCGGTCTCGGTGGTCGACGGCACCAACTCGCCGAGCGGCACCGCCTCGGTGGCCTCGTCGCTCGGCGCCCTCGGCTTCCACGTCGTGCCGACCACGGCCGCCCACTACGTCGGGCCGGTGGCCGAGACGGTCGTGCTGTACAACGGCACCCGGCACCTGGCGCAGGCCCAACAGGTCGAACGGGCGCTCTCCGGCGCCGTCGTGCTCGGCCAGGGGGTCCCCGCCGGGGGCGCCGACGTGAGCGTCGTCACCGGCAGCGACCTCGCCGTCGCCGCGCCACCGGCGCACGCCGCCACGGCGGCGCCCACCTCGACGAGCGCGTCGGGGACCGCGGCGGCCCCGGGGACCACGACGCCGGGCACCACGACCTCGTCGCCGGCCACCACGACGACGGCGCCGTCCAACCCCAACCTCTCGGCCCCGCAGCCGGCCACCTCGCCGATCCCGTCCTGGGACCCCCGCAGCTGCCCGGGCGTCGCCTAAGAGCGAAGCGGCCCCTCAGGGAGCGGCCGGGCGACGCAGCGTCGGCTCGCTTGCCGCCTGCAGCTCCTCCAAGGTGGTGCCGGCGGCCGCCTCCACCACCTCGAGCCCGTCACCGGTGACGGCGAGGACGCCGAGGTCGGTCACGACGAGGTCGACGACGCCGGCGCCCGTGAGCGGCAGCGAGCAGGCTCGACGCACCTTCGGGGCGCCGCCGCGGGTGCGGTGCTCCATCATGACGATGACCCGCCGGGCGCCCTGGACGAGGTCCATCGCACCCCCCATGCCCTTCACGGCCCCACCGGGGACCACCCAGTTGGCCAGGTCCCCCCGCTCG
>JAKBAA010000159.1 GCA_021809425.1 Actinomycetes bacterium
GAGCTGTTGCTGCTCGGTCGCCGTCGCGAGCGCCCTCTACGGCGGCGACTCGTCGAACGCGCCGGCTGCCACGGCGCTGAGCTTGCCCTTGCAAGGCACTACCGGTACGACGGTCCCCTCGTTCAGCTTGGTTGCATCTTCTCCTCCCGTCACGATCGGGGCCGCTCCGACCTACCTCGCCTCGCTTACGAATCCGTCGAGTGGACCGGCACCTACCGGTACGGTCACCTTCGCCGACAACGGCACCGTCCTACAGGGATGCTCCTCGGCGTCGCTCGCGGCGATCGCACCGAGCAGCAACAGCTCGCAAGTGAGCTGCTCGGTCCCCACTGCCTACTTGACGTCTCGTGTCCATCTGGTCACCGCAAGCTACGGAGGAGACGGCACGTTCGCGCCGAAGAGCGTCGCCCTGTTGGTAAGTCCGATTGGGGCCGACACGCCCCTTTCGATGAGTGCATTCATCGCGTCACAACCATCGTCCACGGCGCTGGGTATCGCGCCCAGCTTCCCGGGAGCGGCTCCAACGGGCACCGTCACCGTCTCCGAGCCCAGCTCCGGTGCCGGGTGTGCGCCAGCAGGCGTCACGATCTCACCGCCGGTATGCGACCTGCCGCTTCCTCCGCCCAACTCGCCGGCGACCGTGCTCCTCTCGTACTCCGGTGACAGCACCTACCTGCCGGCCATGGCATCGCTCGGCGAGGAGACCATCGCGAGCGGCACCGTGGAGCCGACCGTTCAGCTGAGCTCGGCGCCAGCGGCCTCAGGCGGTGTGCAGCTCTCCGTGGCGGTGACGGGGAGCATCACCCCGAGCGGGACGGTCCAGCTCTCGGCGGACGGCTCGCCACTCACGAGCTGTGGCACCGGCGGGACGTTGCCGCTCGTCGGCGGGGCGGCGAGCTGCGACACCGGGACGTCGCTCCCACCGGGCATGCACGCCGTCGTCGCCACCTACTCGGGCGACCTCACCTTCCTGCCGGCGGCCGCGCTCGCCGAGGTTCCCGTCGCCACCGCACCCTCCGGCGGCGGTGCGACGGGCGGCGGAGGTGGCAGCGGCAGCGGCGGCGGCGGCGGAGGAGGTGGTGGTGGCGGCGGCGGATCCCCCACCGGCAGCCCAGGCAGCGGCGGCGGCGGAGGTGGCGGGGTCGGAGGTGGCGCCACGGGCGGGGGCGCCACGGGCGGCGTTGGGGCGGCCGGCACGTCGGCGGGCGCCTCGAGCACCGTGGCCGGCGCGAAGACGAGCGGCGCCGTGGCCGGCGGCCCTTCGGGTGGGAGCGGGGCACCGGCCAGTGGCGTGCCGGCCGGCAGCGGCACGGAGGGCGGGGGCCCGAGGGGCGGGACGAGCCGCCCCGGATCGCCGGCGCTCGGCCTCCAGGTGCCGCTGACGTCAGGGGAAGGCCGGCCGGTCGTCTACCGGCTTCGCGTCGCCGCCCCCGGCAGCTCGCCGCTCGCCGGCTCGGTGACCTTCCGGATCGACGGGCGGCCGGTGCGGGGGTGCAGTGCCGTCCGGCTCGGCGGAGGCCGGACGCTCGAGGTGACCTGCCGGCTGCCCGACGGGCTGGCGACACCCGGCTACCAGGTGGTGACCGCCCACTTCTCGGGAGGAGGCGGCTACGGGGCGGCCAGTGCCACGGCGATCGAGCAGATCACCCCGGGGGTGACCGGCGCCTGGCTCGTCGCCCGTGACGGGGCGACCTGGCCGGTCGGCGACGTGCCGGCACTCGGCGCGGCACACCTCGGCGCGCCGGCGGTGGCCGCCGCCGCCACCCCGGACGGCCGCGGGCTGTGGGTGCTCGACGGCGACGGCGCCGTGACGACCCTCGGCGACGCCCGCGCCGCGGGTGGAGGTCCCCCGACGCTCGCCCCGTACGTCGGCCTCGCCCCGACCCGGGACGGGGGCGGTTACTGGCTGCTCGCCCGGGACGGCACCGTCGTCGCCCGCGGCGACGCCCGCCGCCTCGGCGGCGCCCCGCAGGGCGGCGCGAACGGCCCGTTCGTCGCCATCGCCGCCACGCCGGACGGGGGCGGCTACTGGCTGCTGTCGGCCCACGGCAACGTGGTCAGCCGCGGCGACGCCCCCCGGCTCCCCCCAGCGGCCACCCCGGCGCCGCCCGGTCCCTACGTCGGTATCGCCCCCTCCGCCGACGGGCGCGGCTACACCCTCGCCACGGCCGGCGGCCACCTGGTCCGCGTCGGCGACGCGCCCGCCGTGCCACCGACCATGCCCGGCGACAACGGCGGCGGCGGCGGGATCATCGGAGTCCTCCGCCTCGCCGGCCACCTCGGCTGGTGGGTCGCCTCCCGGAGCGGCCAGCTCCTCCCGGTGCGTGGCGCACCCCCGCCGACACACCGGCTCCCTCGACCGGCCGGGCCCTTCGTCGCCCTGGCCGGCACCTGACCGCCAGGTGGGCGGGCGGTGGCACGCCGGCACGACCTGCCGACACGCCCCCACCGCCATCGCCCGCCCGCCTGGTTGGGACCCGGCGTCCACCCGCCACGCCCACCGGCGTCGCCCGCCCGCCACGCCCACCGGCGTCGCCTGCCGGCGGCTCCCGCGCCGGCCGGCCCTCTCAGGCGACCGGCGGCCGGTCGAAGCCCTCGGGCAGCTCGCTCACCGGCCACCCGAGCAGACGGACCGCCTGGGCGCAGGCGAACCGGTCCGTCATCCCGGCCACGTAGGCCACCGCCGCCTGCGGTCCGTCCACCGTCCCGGCCGGTCCCTCTGCCGTCACCGCCTCCGGGTCCCGCAGGTGGTGCTCGACGAGCGCCTGCAGCAGCCGCTGCACCATCTCGCCCTGGCGGACCGACTCGGGTCGAAGGTAGATCCGCTCGTAGTTCCACGCCCGCAGCGCCGCCAGCGCCTCGCCCAGCCCGTCGCTCATCGCCACGGAGCCGGCTGCCTGGCTCGTCGTGACGACGTCGTGGATGAAGGCGTGCAGCTGCCGGGACCGGTCCGCCCCGGCCCGCTCGCGCACCACCGCCGGCAGGTCGCCCAGGTCGACCACCCCGGCCCGGGCGGCGTCCTCGGCGTCGTGGGTGGTGTACGCCAGCCGGTCCGCCAGGGCGCACACCTCCCCCTCCGGCGTCGCCGGCGCCGGCCGGGACCAGCTGTGGTTGCGGATGCCGTCGGTCACCTCCCGGGTGAGGTTGAGCGACGCAAGGGTCACGTCCGCGCCCCATGGCGCATGGTCGAACCCGCCCGGCACGAGCGGGTCGAGCGCATCCTCGCTGGCGTGGCCGAACGGCCCGTGCCCGCAGTCGTGGCCGAGCGCGATCGCCTCGGCCAGCGCCACGTTCAGCCGCAGCGCCGTGGCGATCGCCCGGGCCACCTGGGCGACCTCGAGGGCATGGGTCAGGCGGGTCCGCTGGTGGTCGGAGGGGAACACGAACACCTGCGTCTTGCCGGCCAGCCGGCGAAAGGCGTTGGCATGGAGGATCCGGTCACGATCCTTCTCGAAGCACGTCCGCCACTCGTCGGGCGCCTCCTCCCGCCGGCGGGCCCCCGCGCCCCGTGCGCGGGTGGCGCCCGGCGCCAGCCCGGCGTCCTCGGCGGCCTCCCGCGCCACCCGGTCGAGGATGGTCACCGACCCGAGCCGGGGCGCCCCGTCGTGCGCCTGGCGCAGCCCCGACGAGCCGGGCACGTGACCAGCCATGGTGGACGCCCACCGCCGCGCCCGCGCCGTCTCGGGCGCCTCGTCGTCGACCGTGCCGGTCACCGCACGGCCGGCGGTCCGCCGGTGGGGTCGTCCGTCATGGACGGCAGCCTACGGACCGCATGTGACTCTCATGATGGTCAAGTCCCGGGAAGGCCCCCCCCGGCCGAGCGGCATGGCCGGCCGGCCAGCGGGCGTGCGGACCGGGCAGGCCAGCATGCGGCTAGGTGA
>JAKBAA010000063.1 GCA_021809425.1 Actinomycetes bacterium
GGAGGGGATGGTCGGGCGCTTCCGCGGTGTGCCGGCGATGCGCAACCCGCGCTTCAGCCTGCTGGCGCCGGGATGACCGTTGCCGCCGCCCGCCTGGCCGCCGTGCAGCCGGTCACCCACTGGGCCACCCGCCACTGGGCCACCCGCCACTGGGCCACCCGCCACTGGGCCGGCGACAGGGCCGTCCACCGGGTGCGGCGCCCGTGCCGTACGGGGCGGGCCGCTCAGGCGGTGGCGGTGCCCTGGGCGGTCGGGGCGTCGATGACGTCGATGACGTCGACGTCGGCGAGCGGCTGGCGCTCGAGGTGGTGGCGATGTCGTGCAAGCCAGGCGCCGCCGGCGGCGGCGAGCAGGGCGGAGGCGGCGCCGACCATGATGCCGACCCGGGGGTCCGACTCGGTGATGACCCAGCCGATGAGCGGGCCGCCGATCGGGGTGGTCCCCTGGAAGGCGACCTGCCAGAGCGAGAGGGTGCGGCCGCGCATGCTCGGTGCGGCCGACAGCTGGATGGTGGAGTTGCCGATCGAGATGAACGAGACGCTGGCCCAGCCGACGAGCAGAAGGGCCCCGTAGACGGCGACGAGCACCGGGGCGAGGCCGACGGCGAGCAGGGTGACGCCGAAGCCACCGGCCGACAGCACCATCGGCCGCAGACCGACCCGCCCCTTGGCGGCGGTGACGAGCCCGCCGAGGACGGCCCCGATGCCCATGCAGGCGCTCATGAAGCCGTAGGCCTCCGAGCCGCCGTGGAAGGTGTGCTGGGCGAGCACCGGCAAGGAGACCTGGAACTCGTAGGCAAGCATCCCGACGACGCTCATCATGAGCAGCGGCACGGCGATCTCCGGGGTGCGCCGGGCATAGGCGAGACCCTCGCGCAGCTGCCCCTTGGCCCGAGGTGCCGGCGGTGCGGGGCGGAGGGTGGAGCGGTCCATCACGAGCAGCGACGTGACCACGGCGACGAAGCTGCCGGCGTTCGCCAGGAAGCAGACACCGTCGCCGATCGTGGCGATGAGGATGCCGGCGATCGCCGGGCCGACGGCGCGGGCGAGGTTGGCCATGACCGAGTTGAGGGTGATGGCGTTGCGGACGTGGTCGCCACCCACCATCTCCCGAACGAAGGCCTGGCGGGACGGGAACTCGAAGGCGTTGTTCAGGCCGAGCACCACGGCCAGCACGCCGACCTCGGTGAAGGTGACGTCGTGGAGCACCGTGAGCAGGCCGAGGACGAGCGCCTGGAGGGCCATCAGGCTCTGCAGGAAGACCATCATCCGCCGCTTGTCCACCCGGTCGGCGACGACGCCGCCGTACGGGCTGAGCAGGAGCACCGGGATCGTCTGGAGGGCGACGATGAAGCCGAGGTCGGCGGCCGAGTGGGTGAGGGTGAGCACCAGCCAGGCCTGGGCGGTCATCTGCATCCACGTGCCGATGACCGACACCGACTGGCCGGCGAAGTAGAGCCGGTAGTTCGGCACCTTGAGGGAGGAGAAGGTGCGGCGCATCGTCCCGCCGAGGCGCGTCCTCATGGGACCTCCTCGCGCAGCGCCTCGGCGAGTGCCTCGAGCGCCGGGAGCGCCCCGATGACCACCGCACGCTGGGACGGCTCCAGGCGGTCGAGCGCCCGGTCGAGGGCGTCGGCCCGCTCGGTGCGGACCCGCTCGACGAGCCGGTGCCCGTCCTCGCTGACGGCGACGCGAGCGGCTCGCCGGTCTCCCGGGTCCTCCTCGCGCTGCAGCAGCCCGGCCTGCTCGAGGGCCCG
This sequence comes from Actinomycetes bacterium, assembly GCA_021809425.1. Classification (GTDB taxonomy): domain Bacteria; phylum Actinomycetota; class Acidimicrobiia; order Acidimicrobiales; family Bog-793; genus JAKBAA01. Next base: position 1,757 of record JAKBAA010000063.1, read on the forward strand.
CACGACCCGAGAGAGCATGGTCGGGTTCATGGCCTCCTCGGCGGCCAGGCGGCCGAGGCCGACCGGACCGAGGCGGCGGGTGGCCGACAGCACGGCGATCTCGCTGGCCGTCAACGGCAGGTCGCTCGTCGCCCGCTGCAGGCGCCTCGAGATGCGGGCGACGCTCGCCCGCAGCCGGGTGGCGACGTCGAGCTCCTCGGTCACCGTCGCACCCGTCATCTCCGTACTGCTCCTCACCCTGCTCGACTGCTCCTCACCCTGCTCGTTAGCTGCCGACAAGCAAATGATAGTCCCGTTGGTTGCCTGCCGGCAAGCAACTTGACCCGCTGGCGGCAGCGCCCGCAGCGCCAGCGCCAGCGGGGCGCCAGCGCCAGCGGGGCGATCGCGGCGGCCTGGCGGGGGAGGGATGGGGTCAGGCGGCGCGGTGGAAGGGCGAACAGATGTTCGCTACCGTCCTCCCCATGACGAGGTCGGAGCGGCCGGTGCCGTACGCCGAGCTGCACGCCCACTCGAGCTTCAGCTTCCTCGACGGCGCCTCGGACCCCGAGGAGCTCGTCGGCGAGGCCGCCCGGCTCGAGCTCGAGGCGCTCGCCCTCACCGACCACGACGGGTGCTACGGGGTGGTCCGCTTCGCCGAGGCGGCGGCAGCAGCGGGGCTGGCGACGGTGCTCGGGGCCGAGCTGGCCGTGACGCCGCCCGGTGGCCGTGCCCCGGCGCGTGCCGGGGCGATCGACCCGGCGGCCACCCACCTCGTGGTGCTGGCCGACGGGGCGGACGGCTATGGACGGCTGAGCCGGGCGCTCAGCGAGGGCCATCTGGCCGGGGGGGAGAAGGGGCGCCCGGCGTTCCATCTCGAGACGCTGGCCGGGGCGCACGGGGGGCGGTGGAAGGTGCTGACCGGGTGCCGCCACGGGGCGGTCCGGCGGGCGCTCGAGGCGGCCGGCCCGGCGGCGGCCGCCCGGGCGCTCGGGGGGCTCGTCGAGGTGTTCGGGCGCGACGGGGTCGTGGTCGAGCTGTCCGACGAGGGCGGGGCGCTCGACGAGGCCCGCAACGACGCCCTCGCTCGCCTCGCCGTCCAGGCCGGCCTGCCGATCGTGGCGACGGCGAACGCCCACTACGCCACGCCGAAGGGCTACCCGCTGGCGACCGCCCTCGCCGCCATCCGCGGCCGGCGCAGCCTGGCCGAGGCCGATGGCTACCTGCCGGCCTGGGCGCACGCCTGCCTGCGCTCGGGGGCCGAGCAGGCGCGGCGGTTCCGCCGGTACCCCGGTGCGGTCGAGACGGCGGCCGAGCTCGGCCGGGCGCTCGCCTTCGACCTCGCCCTCGTCGCCCCCGGGCTGCCGCCGTACCCGGTGCCCGACGGGGAGGACGAGTGGTCGTTCCTCCGCCGGCTCACCGAGGAGGGAGGGCGGCGCCGCTACGGGCCACGGGGGGCCGAGACGGTGCCGGGTGCCTGGGCCCAGCTCGACCGGGAGCTCGAGCTGATCGGGGCGCTCGGCTTCGCCGGCTATTTCCTGGTCGTGTGGGACCTCGTCGAGGAGTGCCGCCGCCTCGGCGTCTACTGCCAGGGTCGCGGCTCGGCCGCCAACTCGGCGGTCTGCTACGCCATCGGGATCACGAACGTCGACGCCGTCGGCCTCGGGCTGCTCTTCGAGCGGTTCCTCTCCCCGGCGCGTGAGGGGCCGCCGGACATCGATCTCGACATCGAGTCGGGCCGGCGGGACGAGGTGATCGCCTACGTCTACGCCCGCTACGGCCGGACCCATGCCGCCCAGGTGGCCAACGTCATCACCTACCGCCCCCGCTCCGCCCTGCGCGAGGCTGGCCGGGCGCTCGGCTGCTCGGAGGGGGCGCTGGCCCGGTTCGCCCGGCTGGCGACCGCCCTCGACAACCTGGAGGAGGCGACCGGGTCGGTGCCCGCCCCGGTGCTCGACCTGGCCGGAAAGCTGGTCGGCCGGCCGCGCCACCTCGGGCTGCACTCGGGCGGGATGGTGATCTGCGACCGCCCCGTCGTCGAGGTGTGCCCGGTCGAGTGGGCACGGCGGGAGGGCCGGTCGGTGCTGCAGTGGGACAAGGACGACTGCGCCGCGGCCGGCCTCGTCAAGTTCGACCTGCTCGGTCTCGGCATGCTCGAGGCGCTGCACCGCATGGTCGATCTCGTCGCCGGCTTCCACGGCGTGCAGGTCGACCTGGCGTCGATCCCCCAGGAGGACGACGTCTACGCCATGCTCGCCCGGGGCGACTCGATGGGGGTGTTCCAGGTCGAGAGCCGCGCCCAGATGGCCACGCTGCCCCGCCTCCGGCCGAAGGTGTTCTACGACCTCGTCGTCGAGGTCGCCCTCATCCGCCCCGGGCCGATCCAGGGCGGCTCGGTCCATCCGTACCTGCGCCGGCGCAACGGGGAGGAGCCGGTCACCTACCCCCACCGCCTCCTCGAGCCGGCCCTGCGCAAGACCCTCGGGGTGCCGCTGTTCCAGGAGCAGCTGATGCGCATGGCCATGGACGCTGCCGGCCTGTCGGCGGCCGAGGCCGACGAGCTGCGCCAGGCGATGGGCTCGAAGCGGTCACGGGCGCGCATGGAACGGCTCCGGGCGCGCCTCGAGGAGGGCATGGCGCGCAACGGCATCCCGGCCGAGACGGCGGCGGCCATCTTCGAGCAGCTGGCCGCCTTCGCCAGCTTCGGGTTCCCCGAGTCGCACTCGGTGTCCTTCGCCTACCTCGTCTACGTCTCGGCCTGGTTCAAGCACCACCACCCCGCCGCCTTCCTGGCCGGCCTGCTCAACGCCCAGCCGATGGGGTTCTGGTCGCCCCAGAGCCTCGTCGCCGACGCCCGCCGCCACGGGATCGTCGTCCACCGCCCCGAGGTCAACCTGAGCGGCGCCGAGGCCTGCCTGGAGGCCGGCGTGGCGGGCACCGGCGGCGCCGCTGTCCGCCTCGGCCTGCGCAGCGTGCGCCACCTCGGCGAGCCGGTCGCCACCCGGATCGCGGCGGGTGCCCCCTACGACGACGTCGAGGACCTCGCCCGGCGCAGCGGGGCACGCCGGGACGAGCTCGAGGCGCTGGCGACCGCCGGCGCCCTCGACGCCCTCGTCGGCGACCGTCCCGGCGGGAGCCGGGCGGCCCGGCGCGCCGCGCTGTGGGCGGCCGGCGCCCTCGGTGGGGTGGGCGGGGCGGCACCCACCCTGCCCGGCAGCCATGTCGGCCTCGAGGCACCGCCCACCCTGCCCGTGCTCACCCCGGTCGAGGAGGCGGCGGCCGACCTGTGGGCGACCGGGATCACCGTCGGTGCCCACCCGATGACCCACCTGCGGGCCGGCCTGGCCCTCGCCGGCATTCCGCCGATCGCCTCCCTCCTCGGCGAGGGTGCCGACCGGGCCCGGGTCCGGGCGGCCGGGATCGTCACCCACCGGCAGCGACCGGCGACGGCGCGGGGGACGGTCTTCTTGAACCTCGAGGACGAGACCGGCGTGCTCAACGTGATCTGCTCGCGGGGGCTGTGGGTGCGGGTGCGCCGGGACACGATCGGCGAGGCCGCCCTCGTCGTCGCCGGGCGGCTCGAGCGCGAGCAGGGCGTCGTCAACCTCGTCGCCGAGCGCATCGAAGGGCTGGCGTTGCCCTTCGCCACCGAGGGGGCGCGCGACTTCCGCTGAGCGACCACCGTTCCTACGCTCTGAGCGGGACTGAGCCCTGCTCGGCGGGTGACCACGAACGGTCTTCGGTCGCCTTCTCCCCGGAGGGCTCCCGTTCGCCAGGAAAGGGTCTTGCGTCGCAGGAGCGACCGCCCACCTGCCTCTCGGTCCTCCGGTTCGATGAGCGGGGTGTCGGCGTCGGGCACGACGGAGCCGGCAGCGCTCTCGCCACGATGCTCTGCTCGTGGTGCGTCACCCCCTTCCCGTCGTCGCGCCCGGTGTCCGAGCCCACGTCGGCCCATGCCGAGCGCGGCCGCATGGTGGCCGCCGCCGCCATCAGAGGATGGTTGCTGCACGACTCCAAGCCCGTGCTGCGCTCACCAGCGCGAGGTGTAGGCGGGGTCGACAGTGATCACCGCCACGCCCTTGTCCGCCGCCATCTGGACGAGGCGGTCCCGGAACCTCGCTGTCGGAAGGCCGGGCACCTCGCACCGCGCCGCACGGAGACGACCGTCCCTCGCCCGTGCCCGTGCCGAACGACGGAACGCCCCGACCGAGCCGCCCATGCACACAGGCGGGCCACCTGTCGATCGAGGTCAACTCGCTCGTCGTGAGAGGCACTCGGGCGTAAAGGCCGAGACCTTCGGCCGCCTTGGTCGTTTCGGCACCGCGGTCGACGAGGATGAACCTGTCGTTGCTGCGGACCGCCGGGACCGGGAGCGTCCCCTTCCTGAACCAGCTGCAGGCGGCCGGCGTGCCCGGGGGGGGCCGGCGTGCCCGGGTCAGTGCGCCAGCAGCAGCCCGGTCGTGGTGAGCCCGAGGGCGATCACGACCGCTCGCAGCCACACCGTCGGTACCCGGCGGGCGATCCTGGCGCCGACGTAGCCGCCGACGAGGCTCGCCGACGCCATCAGCCCGGCGGGAACCCAATCGATGGGGGCGCGCACGATGAAGATCAGAGCGGCCACCGTGTTGACGAGCAGGGCCAGCACGCTGCGCAGCCCGTTGATCCGGACCAGCCGGTCGTTGATGGTGAGGCCGAGCACGCCGAGCAGGACGACGCCGAGGCCGGCGCCGAAGTACGCACCGTAGGTGGAGGCGAGGAACGTGCCGACGTGGAGCGCCACGGTGTGACGGCGTGACCGTTTGCCTTCCTCGGCGCGCAGGCGGCGGGCCAGGACCGGCTGCACCCCGAACAGGGCGCAGGCGAACAGCACCAGGTAGGGAGCGACGAGGGAGAACGCCTTGGTCGGCGTCGTGAGGAGCAGGACCCCGCCGGCCACCCCGCCGGCGACGACCGTGCCGAGGAGCGACCGCAACCGGTCCTGCTGGCCGCGCAGCTCCGAGGCGAACCCGGCCGACCCACCGAGGTAGCCCGGCCAGATGCCGACCGTCGAGGTGACGTTGGCCGCAAGCGCCGGCGCCCCGACGGCGAGAAGGGCCGGGAACGACACGAGCGAGCCGCCGCCGGCCACCCCGTTGACGAGCCCGGCGCCGAGCCCGGCGAGCGCGATGAGCACCTCGCGGGCCGGGTCGAGCAGGAGGCCGGTCATCGCCGGATGGTAGTGGGTGGGTGGGCGCGTGCCGAACGACCGGTCGGCCGGCGACCGCCGGTTCGCCGGGGTGGGCCACCCGCGGTACCGTTGTCCTGTGAGGTCCCTCGCCGGCGCGAACCAGTCACCGACGATCTGGCGCTGCTCGTTGTGCGGCGCGCTCGTCCACCCGTCCCACGAGGAGACCCCGGTCGCCTGGTGCAGCCGGTGCGGGCGGGCGAGCGAGGCACGCCGGGACGGGCCGTAGGCCGGACGGGGCCCGGCCGGGCCGGCCCGGCGCGCTCCGGCGTGGGGCGGGGCCGCGGCGCGAGCATGTGACGTGGACCGCGACGAGCGCAGTGCCGAGCTTCGGGTGTCCGACCCGGACCGGGAGGCGGCCGTGGCGCGCCTTCGGGAGCGGGCGGCCGACGGGACGCTGACGCTCGAGGAGTTCCTCGGCCGGATGGAGCGGGCGTTCTCGGCCCGTACCCGGGCCGACCTGGCCCGGCTCGAGGCCGACCTGCCACGGCCGGTGGCCGGGACGGCGGGGCCTCGCCGCGGCGCCCGGCGGTGGTTCGTGGGCGTCCTCGCCGGGGCCCGTGCCGCTGGACGGTGGCGCTGCGGGGAGCGGGTGGCAGCGGTCGCCGTGCTGGGTGGCTGCGAGCTCGACCTGCGCCACGCCCTGATCGAGGCTGCCGAGGTCACCATCACGGCGGTGGCCGTGATGGGGGGAATCCACATCGTCGTCCCGGAAGGCGTCGAGGTCGAGCTGACCGGCATCCCGGTGCTCGGCGGCAAGTCGCTCGACCTGGCGCCGGTCGCCCCGGTGCCGGGCGGGCCGCGCGTCGTCGTGCGGGCGTTCCCGGTCATGGGTGGCATCGAGGTCCGCTCGCGCCCCTGACCGCTGCCACGCCTCGCGGCAACGGCCCTTGGCGGACGGCATGGCTCGGGCCACGAACGGGTAGTCGCTCGGTACGGGCGGGAGGAGCCACGTGGTGCCGGCACTGAGTTCGTTCGTCGACAGCCGTCGCGTGAAGGCCCTCGTGTGCGCCGCCGACGGCTGCCTGTTCCCCCTCGACCTCTCCTGGCGATCGTTCGCCGGCGAGGCGATGGCGGGGCCCTCGACCGGGAGGGCCCGCCTGCCGCCCACGCCGGTGGCGAGCGCGCCGTCGGCCCGTCCGGTGCCCGTCCGGTCACCTGCTGTCGTGCGGCCGGACCGCTCGGTCGTCGACGCCGTGGGACGGCTCGCCGGCGACTACCGGCTGGCGACGATCACCTCGTGGGAGCCCCGGCGCCTCGAGGCGTGCCTGTCGGCCACGTGCCTCGACCTCGTCATCGCGCCGGAGCACCGGATCTTCCTGGCCGGTCGCGACACCGCACCGGGCACCGAGCCCGGGCCGTCCGACTTCGTCGAGGCGTGCGAGCGGCTGGGCCTGGGGCTCGATGACGTGGTCGCCGTCCAGCATTCGTGCACCGGGGTGCAGTCGGCCCGGGCGGCCGGGCTGCGGACGATCGGCAACCTCCACTACGTGACGGCCCGCGACCGCGGCCCGGCGGCGGTCGACCTGGCGCGCGCCGGGGCGGTGGTCGTGGTGCGCAACTGGTCGACGATCGCCCGCCTGTTGCGCTGCCTTCCCCGGGGGACGCCGTGACCGAGCCGGCGCCGGCGCACCTCGGTAGCGTTCGGTCCTATGACCGACACCTCGCCGTTCGCCGACCTCGACGCATACGTGGCTGTGCCCCGGCTGGCCGGGCTCGTCCTGTCGGTGGACGGGCGCCGGCTGGTCGCCCCGGTCCACACGCTGTCCAGTGACGGCCGTCGCTATGTGACGGCGTTGTGGGGGATCGATCCCGACGGCGGGCCGGCACGGCGGCTCACCTGGTCGGCTCCCGGCGAGCAGGCCCCGGTCTTCCTGGCGGATGGCGACCTGCTGTTCGTGTCGAGCCGGCCGGACCCTGCCGGAACGGACAAGGCCGACGACGAGCGGGCGGCGCTCTGGCGGCTGCCGGCCACGGGCGGCGAGGCGGAGCCGGTCGTGGTGCGACGTGGCGGGGTCGTCCGGGCGGTCGCAGCTCGGGCGGCCGGAGCGGTGGTGGTGCAGGCGTCGGTGCTGGGCGGGCCGGCCGACGGCGACGACGACCGGCGGACGGCGCGCAAGGACGCCGGGGTGACGGCCGTCCTGTACGAGCGGCTCCCGGTCCGCCACTGGGACCACGATCTCGGCCCGGGCAGCGACCGCCTGCTCGCCGTCGACGGTGCCGACCGGGACGGCCGGTTCGCCTTGCGCGACCTCACCCCCGACGCCGGCGGCGCCCTCGACCTGGCCGAGGCGGACCTGGCGCCGGACGGGACCGTCGTCGTCACGACCTGGCGTGTCACCCACCCGGGCGGTCGCGAGTCGTCGCGCCTCGTCGAGATCGACCTCGCCACCGGCGACCGGCGCCTGCTCGCTGCCACCGACGAGCAGGCCGACGGCCAGCACGACTACGAGGCGCCCGCTGTCTCACCCGACGGTCGCCTCGTCGTCTTCGTCGACACCGCCGTCGAGTCGCCCGAGCGGGCGCCGTCGGTCACCCTCGGCTTGGTCGACCGGCAAACGGGGGAGCGGCGCGACCTGCTCCCGTCGTTCCCGTACTGGCCGGCGTCGCCCGTCTGGTCGCCGGATGGCGCCGCCGTCTACTTCGTCGCCGACGAGGCGGGCCACTGCCCGGTGTTCCGGGTCGAGCTCGCCGGGGGCACGGTGACCCGGCTCTCGGCAAGCGGCGCCTACAGCGAGCTGTGCCCGTCGCCGGACGGGCGCTTCGTGTACGCCCTGCGCTCCCACGTCGACTCGCCCGCCCGCCCAGTCCGCCTCGATGCCGGCGACGTCGACCAGCAGCCGACGGAGCTGGCGGCGCCCGGCGGGGTCGGCCCGCTGCCGGGTCGCCTCGAGGAGGTGGAGGCGATGGCCGCCGACGGCACGCCCGTTCGCGGCTGGCTCGTCCTGCCCGACCTCGACGGGCCGGCACCGCTCCTGCTGTGGGTGCACGGCGGCCCCCTCATGAGCTGGCTCGGCTGGAGCTGGCGCTGGAACCCCTGGCTGATGGCGGCGCGCGGCTGGGCCGTCCTGCTGCCCGATCCCGGTCTCTCCCAGGGCTACGGCGATGCCATGGTGCAGCGGGCGTGGGGCCAGTGGGGTCCCGTCCCCTTCGCCGACCTGATGGCGATCACCGACGCGGTGGAGCAGCGGGACGACGTCGACGCCAGCCGCACCGCTGCTATGGGCGGCTCCTACGGCGGCTACATGGCCAACTGGATCGCCGGCCATACCGAACGCTTCAAGGCGATCGTCACCCATGCCAGCCTGTGGAGTCTCCACAGCTTCGCCGGCACGACCGACCACCCGGGCTCGTGGGCGCTCGAGTTCGGCCACCCGGACGACCACCCCGAGCTCTACGAGCGCAACAGCCCCCACCTGCACGCCGCGAACATCCGCACGCCGATGCTCGTCGTCCACGGTGACAAGGACTACCGGGTGCCGGTCGGCGAGGGCCTCGCGCTGTGGAGCGACCTCGTCCGCCATCAGGTGGACGCAAAGCTCCTCTACTTCCCCGACGAGGGGCACTGGATCCTGAAGCCGGGAAACGTGAAGGCCTGGTACGAGGCGGTCACCGCCTTCCTCGATCACCACGTGCGCGGCGGCGACTGGGTGCCACCGACGCACTGCTGAGCACCGTCGCTCGGGGTCGGCCGCCGCGCTTCACCGGTGCGCGTGTCAGGCTCGCCCGCCCCGTCGGTCGGGCAGGCCATGTCGGCGGTCCGGGTCTCCTCGGCGCTGCCCGCGACCCCGGCGTCGCCGGCGGGGCCCGAGAGCTGGCGCGGGACGTCGGTGAGCGGCGCCGGCGCCTCGAGGTTGCTGGCGCCCGGCCCGTCGGCCCCGAGCGCGCCGAGGCGGCGCGCCGCAGGAAGCACGCGGCGCTCGAACGAGCCGACGACCTCGTTGTACGCCTCCACGCTCGACCGCAGCCGCCCGCCGAGCTGGCCGAGATGCCGGACGAGCGTGGCCAGGCGCTCGTGCAGCGTGCGCCCAGCCGCCGCGATCTCCCGGGCGTTCCGTGCGAGGTCCTCCTGCTGCCAGCCGAAGGCCACGGCGCGCAGCAGGGCGATGAGCGTCGTCGGCGTGGCGATGACGACGTTGCTCGCCACGGCGCGCTCGAACAGCTCCGGGTCGTGCTCGAAGGCCGCCGCCAGCATCGGGTCGCGCGGCACGAAGGCCACGACGAAGTCCACGGCGCCCTCGAGGCGGTGGTGGTAGCCGCGCCGAGCCAGCGCCGCCACGTGCCCGGAGAGCTGCGCCGCGTGGCGGCGCAGGTGACCGGCGCGCTCCTGCTCGTCGTCGGCGGCGAGCGCGTCGAGGTAGGCGTCGAGGGGGACCTTGGCGTCGATGATCACCTCCCGCCGGTTGGGCAGGTGGACGACCACGTCGGGGCGCCTGCGCTCGCCGGCGTCGTCGACGAGACCTACCTGCTCGTCGAAGTCGCAGTGCTCCACCATCCCGGCCAGCTCGACGAGCCGGCGCAGCTGCTGCTCGCCCCAGCTGCCGCGCACCTCGGGCCGACGGAGGGCGCTCACGAGGTTTCCCGTCTCGCGCTGCAGCTGCACCTGGGCGCGCCCCAGCTGCTCGATCTGGGCACGAAGCTCACCGTGGAGCCGGGCGCTCGCCTCTTGTAGCGACCCGACCCGGTCGTCGTAACGCGCCATCTGATCGCGAAGCGGGCGCAGCAGCGCGTCGACCTCCCCGTGGAGCGCCCGCCGCCGTTCGTCCAGCTCCTCCTCGGCGGCGTGCGCCGCACGCCGCTCGATCTGCTCGAGCTGGCGGGCTGCCTGGTCTGCGGCGGCGCTCGCCGCCGCACGGGTGACCTCGCCGACGGCCGCCCGGCTGGCGGCGTCCCGCTCGGCGCGCAGCTGCAGGCACCTCCCTCGCCACCACAGCGACGCGAGCAGCGCGCCGAGAGCGGCGCCGACGAGGAGAAGAGCGATCGTGTCCACGTCGGTGAGGCTACGCAGGCGATGTGACGCTCGAAGGGGACGGACCGCCTGCGACGCCCGTCGGGTGGGTAGGGTGGCGGGGATGATCGAGCGGCGCCGGTTCGGCCGGACGGGGCACGAGAGCAGCCGGGTGATCTTCGGGGCGGCGGCCCTGTGGAGGGTCTCCCAGGCCGAGGCGGACGGCGTGCTCTCGCTGCTCGACGAGGCCGGTGTCAACCATCTCGACGTGGCGGCCGACTACGGCGACGCCGAGCTGCGGCTGGCGCCGTGGCTGACGGCGCGGCGCGGCGACTTCTTCCTCGCCACGAAGACGTCGCAACGCGACGGCCCGGGGGCGCGGGCGAGCCTCGAGCGCTCGCTCGAGCGCCTCGGGGTGGACCGGCTGGACCTCATCCAGCTGCACAACCTCGTGGAGCCCGACGAGTGGGAGGCCGCCCACGGGCCGGGCGGGGCCGTCGAGGCACTGGCAGCGGCGCGGGACGAGGGGCTGGTGCGCTTCATCGGCGTGACCGGGCATGGCCTGCGCATCCCGTCGATGCACCTGCGCAGCCTCGAACGCTTCGACTTCGACTCCGTGCTCTTCCCGCTCAACCACGTCCTGTGGGGCGACGCCGGCTACCGCCGCGACGTCGAGGCGCTCCTCGCCCGATGCAGCGAGCGTGACGTGGCCATGCAGACGATCAAGTCGATCGCCCGCCGCCGCTGGCCCTCCCCGCCGCCGGAGGACCGGCAGAGCTGGTACGAGCCGCTGCCTGTTTCGGCGGCGATCGACCGAGCGGTGCGCTTCGTGCTGAGCGCCGGGCCCTACTTCGTCAACTCGACGAGCGACCTGCGGGCGCTTCCCCACGTCCTCGAGGCAGCGGAGCGACCGCTCGTGACGCCGTCGAGCGACGAGCTCGACGCCGACGTCGCGGCGTGGGGGATGCGCCCGCTGTTCGACGGGGCGGCACTCGAGCGGATCTGACCGGGCTGCTCCGGGCCGTTGGGGGCGGCTGGGCCGGCCTCAGTGGTCGGGGAGCGGCCCCGGGTAGGCGGCCTCGGCGGCAGCGGTCAGCCGTCCGGTCTGGCGGCGCACGACGAGGACGACGGCGACGATCACGACGACGGCGACGATGCCGAGCGCGAGGTCGACGGTGTGCGAGGCCTTGGAGATGGCGTTGCCGGCCGCGTAGGAGGCGAAGCTGTAGATGGCTGCCCAGATCACCCCGCCGAGGGCGTTCCAGGGCAGGAAGCGGCGCCAGGGAAGCTTGTTCGTCCCGGCGAGGAAGGCAGCGTAGGTGCGCAGGATCGAGACGAAGCGCCCGAAGAACACGACCTTGCCGCCGTGGCGGTCGAAGACGAGGCGCCCGACCTTGATCTTTGCGGCGTCGATGTGCAGCTTGCGCCCGTAGCGGCGCAGCAGCCGGTACCCCCCCTTGTCGCCGATCCAGAACCCGAGGTTGTCGCCCAGGATGGCGCCGGCGGTGGCGACGGCGAAGATGAGCCACACGGACAGCCTGTGGGTGCTGCCCGCGTACGTCCCGGCGGCGATGAGGATCGTCTCGCCCGGCAGTGGCACACCCAGGCTCTCGAAGAGGACGAGCAGGAACACCGCGCCGTAGCCGTAGGTCGTCAGCAGGCCGTGGATGCTCACGGCCAGCAGGGTCGGGTCGCTCACGGGTTGGCCGGTGCCGATCGTCCGGAGCGCCCCCGGCCGCCCGGTCGCGGCGCACCCGGCGCCAACGCGTGCGACATGACATGGACATTACGGCGCTCGCCGTGCCCTCCGTGCGCACGCCCCGCCGGCGCTGACGCTGCGCGCCCTCCTCCGAGCCGAGAGCCGGGAGGTCGTCGCCCACGCGCTCGTCACGTGGGCCGGCGACGAGCACTTCCGGCTCCGCCGCCTGCTGGCGCCGGCGTTCCGGCCCGGGCAGGTGGCGCGCGCCGCGAGCGCGATGGCCGCGGCCGCTCGGGAGGCGACCGACGCCGTCACCGAGGGCGCGAGCGCGGCCCCGCCACGGTGCGGGAGCCCCAGCGCCTCGAGCCGGACCGGGTCGCGTCGCGGCCGACCGGGAACCTGCGGCCGCTTCACCCCGCGCGCGTCGTGGCCCAGCGCCCAGCGCCCAGCGCCCAGCGCCCAGCGCCCAGCGCCCAGCGCCCAGCGCCGGCGGTGCGATGAGGCGACGACCGTGACGAGCTGCTGTTCGACCGATCGTTTCTCCGGCGGTCACCGTGTGCCGGAGGCCACCTCTTGTCGCTCGTAGCGCAGCAGGACGACGCCGTTCGAGAACGCGTGGGTCTCGACCAGCCGGAGCGCGACCTTGGCGTCCGACGGTCGCAGCATCGGCGTGCCACGGCCGATCACCACGGGATGGACGTAGAGGCGGTACTCGTCGACCAGGTCGTGGCAGACGAATGCCGACGCGAGGTCGGCGCCGCCGAGGACGAGGTCACCGCCTGGCTGCGCCTTGAGGGCGAGCACCTCCTCCGGCACGACGTCTCGGACGATCGTGGCGTTCCAGTCGGCTTGCTCCAGCGTGCGCGAGTAGACGAGCTTCGGCATGGCCCGCCAGATGCGGGCGAACTCGACGATGGTCGGTGCCGCCCCCGGGTCGTGGTCGGCGGTCGGCCAGTACGTCGCCATCAGCTCGTAGGTCACCCGACCGTCGAGGAAGCCCCCGGCCTGCACCAGCCAGCCGTTCATATGGCGGAACAGCTCGTCGTCGACCAGGTGCCAGTCGATCTCGCCGTTCGGCCCCTCCATGTAGCCGTCGACCGACACGGACATCATTCAGACGATCTTGCGCACGCCTCACCCTGGCCCTTGGCGACCGTGGCGCCGTCGACCGGGTGGTCGGAGGGCAAGATCGGGCTCGGTCGATCGGGCACCACGGCAGCGTAGGGCCTCGCTCGGGGAGGTATAGGGAGGCCGCGCCGGACCGAGGCATCGCCCGCGCCGGGAGCCTGGGGCGCGCGCCATGCAATGCGGGCCCTTCCGGGCCGATCCCCTGGGCGGGGGCGATCGGCACCGCAGGGTGTGGCGAATGCGCGAACATCTCCCTCGTCACCGACAGAGGGAGGGAGCAGGGCGGGATGACGAGCGTCACGATCTCGGCGTCGTTCGGTTCGCGGGGCGAGCTGATCGGCCACGGCGTTGCCGACCGCCTCGGCCTGCCGTTCCTCGATCGGGCAATCCCTGCGGCGGTCGCCGGCCGCCTGCACCTGGACGAGGAGGTCCCCGGGGCGTTCGACGAGCGCGCCCCGAGCTTCTGGCAGCGGCTCGTGGCGTCGTTCTCGGGGCTCGAGACCGGCGTCCCGGTTCCCGGTCGGTCGGTCGACGACTTCGCGGCGCCCGAGGAGTTCCGGGCGGCGACCGAGGCCGTGCTGCGCGACGTTGCCAGCGGCGACGGGGCGGTCATCCTCGGGCGGGCCGGGATGGTCGTGCTGCAGGAGCGGGACGACGTACTGCGTGTGCGCCTGGACGGCCCGGTCGAGGCGCGGATCGGCCAGGCGGTGGCCGACGGGCTCGACGAGGCGACGGCGCGGCAGCTGCAACGCGATCTGGACGGCGCCCGCGAGCGCTACGTCAGCTACTTCTACCGGGCCCGCCAGCAGGACGCCCGGCTCTACCACCTGGTCATCGACGCAACGGCGTTGCCCGCCGAGGTGTGCATCGAGATCGTCGAACGCGCCGCACGTGCGCTCGGCGTCCCGCCGGGCGCCCCACGCTGAGCCGACGGCGCCCGGCGGGCGGTCAGCCGGGGCTAGGAGCCTGGGTCCGTATCCGCCAGTGACCTGACCGTGTCCGTCACGGGTGCTCGGTGCGGCGGTGAGGCGGAACCTGATGGGTCGGCGCGCTCGGGCCTGATCGCGCGGTGATCGGGGGCCGGTGCTGGTCCGGGGGGGCCGGGAGAACCCCTCAGTTGGCCGGCAGTGGCGCCGGTGCGGACGACGCGCCCAGCTTGCGGAGGTTGTGGCAGATGACGTGGAGGGCCCATTCGCCCCGAGCCCCGTTCAGTCCCCGCAACCGGAGGTGTCCTGCGGCCTGCCGGACCTTCATCTGCCCGAAGGCCGGCTCGACGATGGTCTTGCGCGTGGCGTAGTCGGCCCGACCGGCCTTGGTCCGGAGCCGCCGGGCCATCCGCTCGCGTCGGGTCGCGTCCTTGGGGATCCGGCCCCGGGGGGCCTCGGCCACCCGTTCCCCCGCCTTGATCCGTCCGGTGGCCACCAGCACGTCGTGCTCGCTGTTCTCGATCCACTCGAGGTTGGCCTCCGAGCAGTAGCCGGCGTCGGCCAGGAGCACCGCGGGGGCGCCGTTGATGCCGGCAGCTTCGAGGTTCGCCGTCATGGCTGCGGTCATGGGGACGAGGGCCACGACGTCGGCCGCCTGGTTGGTGACCTCGGTGGCCAGCACCACCTGGGAGTCCTCGTCGACCACGGTCTGGGCGTTGTAGGCGTAGTGGAAGCCGTCGGTCGTCTTCATCATCCGGGACTCAGGGTCGGTGAAGTTGCGCTGGGCCTTCTTGTCCGGCTTCGCCAGGGACGCTGCCCGCTCGGCTGCGTCGGCGATGGCCTCGTCGTCTTTGCCCTCGGCGATCGCCTTCTCCTTCGCCTTGGCCGCTGCCTTCGCTCTCGCCTCGGCCTCGATGGCTTCCTTGGCGGCCCGCAGCTTGGCCAGCCGGCCCTCTTTGGTGGCGAGCTCTTTGGGAAGCTCGTCGCCGCGGCGGCCCTCGCCGAAGGTGGCGTCCTCGGCGGCGTCGACCGCCTCGGCCTCGGCCAGCATGGCGGCGACCTGGGCCTTGATCTCGTCGATCTTGGGCCCCAGGCGCTCGTGGCTCATGGCCTTGTGCCTACTCGCCGAGGCCCGCAGCTTGGTCCCGTCCAAGGCCACCCGACCGAGACCGACCAGGCCGGCTCGGGCACACAGGGCGAGCACCTGGATGAACAGACCGTCGAGGGCCACGAGGTGCCGGCGCCGAAAGCGCGAGATCGACCGGTAGTCGGGGGCCACGTTGGCACTCAGCCACCGGAAGGCCACGTCGACCTGGCAGCGTCGTTCCATCTCGCGCGACGACGTCACCCCGGTCGAGTAGCCGTAGAGGAGGAGCTTCAGCATCATCGCCGGGTCATAGGGAGGGGCGCCGACCGCCTCGACGTAGGAGTCGTAGACGGCGGAGAGATCGAGCATCTCGTCCACCACTTCGGCGATGAACCGGGCGGTGTGCTCGGCCGGCAGCCAGTCGTCGATCGACGGCGGCAGCAAGAAGGACTGCGCTCGGTCGGCGTGGCGGAACACCTTGGACCGCCCGGCGGGCGCCTTGGCGGGGCGCTCGACTTCCTCATCGACCACCGGGAACAGCGTGTCAGCGCGACGGTTCTCGCCCATGTCGCGAATTCTCGCCGACCGGGCAGCGAATCGCGAATCTCGGCTACCTCATCGGTTGCCGATTACTGACCCACGCTCCTAGCCGGCGGGGTCGGAGGCGGCGAAGGAAGCAAGCGCCACGTTGCGCTCGTGGCGGACGGCGTTGCGGCGCTTCCAGAACGGCGCCTTCCAGTGGCGGAAGCGGCGAGGAGCAGGACCTGGTCGCAGGCTTCCGGCGTGCTCGTCGTGCAGGTTGTGACGACTTCTCGGGTCGAGGAGGTCCTCGGGATCGCTGGCATCGAGGGCGTGGCGCACGGCCTGGCGCTCTCGATGGTGGTGGACACGGCGCTCAGAGGGAGGGGGCTTCCGTGCCTCACGGCGATGCCGGCTGCTCATGGCGACCTCCTTCCGGCCGCCCACCACGGGGAGGCGGCCTCAGCGCCATTTTGTACCGGGGCCCGGGGGAATGTCCATGCATTCCCGGGACCTCGTGCCGGCGGGGGGTCGCCGCGGCGGTCGTCGGCCGGAGGAGCGAGGTCGTCCACCTGGCGACGGCCGGCCGAGGTGGGCACGCGCCGCCGGGGCGCCGCAGGGCAATCGCTCGAGGCGGCAGTGGCCAGGGCGTCCCCGGAGGCACGAGCAGCCGACCGACCCCGCTCGGATGCCGCTTCTCCCTCACGGGGGCGATGCCTGGGCACGATGCGGTCCATCTCGTCGCACGAGCGCTGCACGGACTGGGGGCTCGTTACGGCGTGCCTGATCCTGACGAGTTGGCGCGCTACCGTCACCGAGCCGCCGATGACGACCGCGCGCGCCGACACCGGCTGCCCTCTCGCGGTGGACGTGTCGGGCGCAGCAGACCTTCGCGTCGGTTGGATGCCGGGCGGACGGCCGGCGTGCTCGCGCGGGGAACGAGGTGCGGCCGTCGACGCGCTGGATCGCCATCGTCGCGGTGATGGTCCGGGCGAGGAGGGCAGGGAGCGCGGGCGCGGTAGCCGCTGGAGCGACGCTCGATCTCGGCGATGGAATCCTCCTCTGAACCCTTGGGGGCGGTCTTGGGGCCACGGCGGCCCCGAAACAGGGGTTACTGAGGGGTTGCAGGGGTCACTCCCGGTCGGTCGTGGACAGACCAAACATGGCCCCTGAACAGCCACGTTACTGCGAGGAGTCCTGGAGGCGGCGCCGGGAGTCGTACCCGGGTACAGGGCCTTGCAGGCGGGCCGACCAGGACGGTTGCGTACGCTGCTGAACACGGAGTGCCTGGTCGGGACGTTGGCGTTCCTTGGAGCGCGGCAGCTGCCGCGGCATGCTGGCGGAATAGAAGTGTGTGATCGCGGCATGCGAGAAGAGCGGTGGCGCGGGGCCCGTCGGCGCGGCCCGACATGGGCCCAGGGACCCGAGCGGGGACGCCGGTCGACGGTCACCCGCTCGGCTGCCACCGACGCCGCGCGAGCGATCGGGACTGCTTTGACGTGATGGCGGTGCGCCTCGCGACCGGGTGCTCCTGGGAGGACGCCGAGCGCCTGTG